>NZ_JAMYVA010000014.1:0-146825 GCF_040323505.1 Mesorhizobium sp. M0040 | reverse complement strand
ATACGGATAAGGTGTTCCACGGACGGCTCCCTTGTTTGAGATCTCAACGAACTCATTCTGGCACATCCGATGCCGTCGGGCGCCGTCCACCCCATCATGCCGTTACCTTGCGGCAGTGCTCCAGCAGACCAGAACCAAACGCTGCCACCCGGTCCTGCGAAAAAGCTCGAAGCACTCTGGGACTGGTCGTCTCGATCAATTCGGTCTTCCATTGGCGGAGCCAGCGCTTCCGCAGCTTCTGGCTCGCGGTCATGGTGGAAGGGCGACGAGCGCAATGGCGGATACAAGCGCCGTTCTGAGCCGCTGCATTCTTCGGCTGATGTCACGGCATGGATTCCAGGGTCTGCGCGACGTCGCTTCGCTCCTGCTCCGCCCTGGGATGACGAAGGTGTGGTGTCATATGCTAATCGCCAGCGTTGGAGATTGGCGGATGTAGCTGGTCGGCAGCGAACGTTTGCAGTTGCGACACTCCCAGGCGTTAATCCCAACGTTCTCAGATCGTCTGCTTCTTGCCATCCCTGGTCGGCATCAGGTCGACGCCGTTGACCTTGCCGATATGCGTGGCCAGCATCGGCACATACTGGTCGGCGGGGCCGGCCGCGAAGGCGCCGGCGAAGGCGTTCTTGGTGGCGTTGCCGAGCGGGTTGGCGATGCCGGCAGCGCCCGCCATCGATTCGAGATAGGTGAGATCCTTGAAGGCGTTGGCGATGGTGAATTTGTGCGCGTCGCGGTCGCCTTCCAGCGTCCAGCGCATGAAGGTCTGATAGAAGCCGCAATCCATGCGGCCGTTGCGGATGACGCTGTCGAAGCGCGGCGGCGAGATGCCAACCTTCTGCGCCAGCGCCAGCGCCTCGGAATAGATCGCGGCGTAGCCGAGCGAGATGAAATTGTTGAGCAGCTTCATGCGATGGCCGTCACCGGTGTCGCCGATATGGACGATACGCCCGGCCCAGGTTTCGAGCACCGGCTTCAGCCGGGCAAAGACCGCGTCGGGCGCGCCAACCATGGCATCGAGCGTGCCTTCCCAAGCCTCCTTCGGGGTGCGGCTGAGCGGGGCATCGACATAATCGACGCCGAGCGCCTTGAGCTCGGCGGCCAGCGCCACCGTCGAAACGGGATCAGAGGTCGAGCAATCGACGACAACCGATCCCGGCTTCAGGCCTTCCTTGAGGCCGCCTGGGCCGCGGATGATGGCTTCGACCTCGCGCGAGCCGGTGACGCAGATGAAGACGATATCGGATGCCGCCGCGACGTCGCGCGAGGTTGCCGCTTCCCTGGCGCCGCGGCCGAGCAGGTCTTCCACCGGCGTGCGGTTCTTGCGGCCGAGAAACGTCAGCGGATAACCCTTGTCGACGATGTTCTTCGCGATCCCGTGCCCCATCAGGCCAAGCCCGATGAAGCCGATCTTTTCGCTCGCGGCGGTCGTGTTCATGTCGTTTCGTCCTATTTGCAGTGATGGATGACGGCGCTGCACCTTGCCGGCGAATTGTTGAAGCGGGTTTTTGCCGCATGCCATGGCAGGCGATTGCAGAGTTCGGTATTGTCTGACAATACACATGAATCTTAGGGAGAGCAAAATGACGAAGCGGATCATGTTCACCGGCGGCAGCGGCAAGGCCGGGCGCCACGTCGTGCAGTATCTGGTCGAGCAGGGCTGCCAGGTGCTCAACATCGACACCAAGCCGCTCGACAATCCCAAGGTGCGCACGCTGATCACCGACATCACCGACAGCGGGCAGGTGTTCAATGCGCTGTCGAGCTATATGGGCCTGCATGAATTCGACCCGTCGCTGCGTACGCAGCCGGTGGATGCCGTGGTGCATTTCGCGGCGATCCCGCGCATCATGATCACGCCCGACAATGAGGTGTTCCGCATCAACGCGCTCGGCACCTACAACGTGATCGAGGCCGCGGTGAAGCTCGGCATCCGCAAGGTGGTGATCGCCTCCAGCGAAACGACCTACGGGCTGGTCTTCGCCAACGAGCCGCGCAACCCGACGCATTTTCCGCTCGACGAGGCGTACGACGTCGACCCGATGGACAGCTACGCGCTGTCCAAGGTCGTCAACGAGAAGACGGCGCGCGCCTTTGCGCTGCGCAGCGGCTTCGACATCTACGCCTTGCGCATCGGCAACGTCATCGAGCCGCATGAATATTCGCTGTTTCCGAAATGGTTCGCCGATCCGGGTTTCCGCAAGCGCATCGCCTGGAGCTATATCGACGCGCGCGACCTCGGCCAGATCACGCTGCGCGCCATCGAGAAGGACGGGCTCGGCTATCAGGTGTTCAACGCGGCCAACGACGACACCTCGTCCGACCTGCCGACGGCCGAACTGCTGAAGCGGTTTTATCCCGATGTGCCGGTCAAGGGCGACCTTGACGAATACGAGACGCTGCTCTCCAACCGCAAGGCGCGCGACATGCTCGGCTTCCGGCCGGAGCACAGCTGGCGGAAATACGTCAAGACGACCTGACCGGGGCAGCTGACGCGGAACCGGCACTGGGCCAGCCCCGAATTGCTCGTCATGACTCCAGGCTTACACCGGCTACGACCGATGCGCCCACACCCTAGGTTCAGGCGTTCGCCGTCGGGTTCATCCATACGATTTCCCAGACGTAGCCATCCGGGTCTTCAATGTGGCGGTTGTACATGAAGCCAAGATCCTGTGCGGGGTTGGGATCGGCGCGACCGCCCGCCGCAACCGCGCTGGTCAGTGTTGCATCGACGGCGTCGCGGTTATCGACAGTGAGGACGATCATTGCCTGGCTGTCGCGCCGTGCGTCGCCGATTGGGCGTTTGGTGAATTCGCGGTAGTGGTCATGGGTCAGCAGCATCACCCCGATCGTGTCCGAGAACATGAGCGAGGTGGATTTCTCGCCGGAAAACTGCGGGTTCACAGTGCCGCCTAGCGCCACGTAGAACGCCGTCGAGGCCGACAGGTCACGGACAGGCAGGTTCACGAAAATCATTTTGGGCATCGATTTCGCTTTCTCCAGGGCTGCGCGCTGCGCTATTGTCTTGCTGCAATGTAAGTAGATGCAATGTATCTTGATTGCAAGATACATTTTGCCGAGGGAATATTTGCCATGGATCGCGCCGAGGCCGCAGCTAAGCAATGGGCCCGCGAGCGCCCCGATCTTCCGTCGTTACCTGTTGAAACGGTAGGTCGTCTGCTTGATGCCGCCGCACGGGTCATCCGCGATCACATGAACCCGTTGCTCAAAGAAGCAGGCCTGAATGTAGGTGAGTTCGATGTGCTCACGCCGCTTAGGCGCGCCGGTGAACCCTATATGCTTTCACCTACTCAGCTCTACGAATCGGCAATGATCTCCTCGGGCGGCATGACCAGCCGCCTGGACCGGCTGGAGCGCGCTGGGCTGGTTGAACGACGCCCCGATCCCGCCGACCGGCGCGGCAAGCAAATTGCGCTGACGACCGGCGGCAAGCGCGCGATAGACGATTTGATCGGTCCAATGGTGGCGCTGGAAGAGCAATTAATCTCCGTGCTGACGTCGGCGGAGCAGGAAACTCTTAATGCTCTACTTAAGAAATTGCTCACCGGTCTTTGAATTAGAAACTGTTTTGTCGTTCACGGAAACGCCGAACCGATCTATATTTTTTGTTTTGAGGCAATTCCGGGCGGAAAATCGTTTCACACTTTTCCTGGAATTGCTTCAGGTCGTTGTCCACGTCGGCACTCACCTCTGCCTCTGAATCAACGAGTCCTGACCCTACTTGTCTTTCCAGAATTCGGCCTGGAGTTGCGCCGCTTCATCGGCAAGCAGCGGGCCGACGACTTCAGTCGGACGCTGCCCGGCTTCGAAGACGATCCTGCAGGGCAGGTCGAGTGTGGGATTCTCGACATGTGCACCCGTTACCCGCTTGAGGTCATGTTCGCTCTGCCCAAAGACGACCCGTCCGATGCCCGCCCAATAGATTGTGCCGGAGCACATCGCGCAAGGTTCGGCCGACGTGTAGAGGGTGCAGGAGGCCAGCTTTTCGAGACTGACATTCATCCCCGCCCACGAGGCCAGCAGCCTTTCGGCATGAGCGGTGCGGTCGCCGCCGCCGGCTTTGTAACCGTTGGGCTGCTCGCGCAACACATTGCCGTCCTTGTCGGCCAGGAGCGAACCAAAGGGATGTTCGCCAGCATCGCGGGCCCTGCGCGCGACTTCGAATGCCTGACGGAGCAGACGCTCATCATACGGGCGCTGTGGCATCGGCAGATCCTTCGGCAGTGCCGCTTGACCATAGTGCCGGACAATCCGCCGACACAAGTCAACAAGCAAGGCTCAAGCCTCGTTCCGATTGGGCCGTTGAGCCAGCCAGATGCTGCCGATGACGAAAACGACGCCGGCGATTTGAGGCAAGGTCAGTGTCTGATCCAGGAATACCCATCCAAGCAGCACGGCGGTCACCGGGCTGAGGAAAAGCAGCGATGACACCACGGCAGATTCCAGTCGCGCAATGCCCCGGAACCAGAGGACATAGGTCAGCGCCGCGCCGATCAGCCCTAGCCACACGAGTCCAAGCAGGTTGGCGCCGGTCGGGATTGGGATAGACGGCTCGAAAAGCAGGACCACCGGAACGAGAAGGAGACCACCGGCAGTCAGTTGCCATGCCGTAAAGGCGAGCAGCGATGCTGGCGGCTGCCACTTGCGGCTCAACACGCTTCCGAAGGCCATTGAGGCCGCCCCGGCGAGGCCGGCGGCAACGCCGACCGCATCGAGCGCTGCATTCGGGGTCAGCACCAGCAATGCAACACCGGCGATCCCGATAAGGGCGGCGACGATCGCCAACCGACGGACAGGGCTGGCAAGCAGGGCAGCAGCGAGGAAAATCACGATCAATGGCTGGACCGACAGCACGGTCGCCGCGACCCCGCCCGGAAGCCGGTAGGCGGCGACAAACAACATGCTCAGGAAGATCGAGATGTTGAGGGCTCCGAGGACGAAACTGCGCAGCCACCAGATGCCCATCGGCAGTTGCCGAACGATCGCCAGCAGCAGCAATCCGGCGGGCAAGGCACGCAGCATTGCGACCGTCATCGGCGAAAAGTTGGGCAGGAACTGCGTGGTGACGATATAGGTGCTGCCCCATATTGCGGGTGCAATGGCTGTAAGCAACAGATCGGAACGGTGCGTTTTCATAAGATTTCCAGTATTTCGGCAAGAGGGCGGCGCGGCTTTTGCGGCCAGTTTCCGGGCGCGGCGCGGCCGACGGCGATGAGCATCACCGGCACTTCATTGCGCCCAAGGCCAAACTCGCGGGCCATGCCTTCGGCATCGAAGCCGGCCATCGGACCGGAGACGAGCCCCAGCGCTTCGGCCGCGAAAATCAGCGTTGCGGCGCCAAGCGTTGCCGAGCGTACCGCTTCGTCGCGGGCTGCCCGAGGATCGGCATATTGTGCGCGGGCGCCCTCCTGCCAGCCCGAAGCCATATCCACCGGCATGAAGCCGGCTTCGATGAAAGGACGCAGCCTTGCATTGAGGGCAGCGTGGTCGGGGAGTACGCCGCAGATGATGAAGGTGACCGCTGCGTCCTGCACCTTCACCTGGCCGTGGGCCACGCTGCGCAACCGCGCCTTTGCTTCCGGCGTCCGCACGGCGATGAAACGCCAATTCTGAAGGTTGTAGGCGCTTGGCGCGCGCGTTGCGAGACGTGCCAGCTCCTCGATCTCGGCATCCGTCAATTCGTGCGAGGCATCGAACCGATTGGCCGACATGCGCCGCTCGATAAGGGAAATTGCGGGGTTGGTCATCATGTCATTCCGAAACTGAGCAAGTCGTTCGGGAAGCAGATAGAGAATTTACCAAGGAGCGATAATATGCAACAATTGAAAGACATTATTTACTGGAAGAGAACGGTGAGATGGATCGCCTGACTGCGCTGCAGGTTTTCCGCCAGGTGGCGGAACTGAACAGCTTTGCCGAAGCCGGACGGCGCCTGGGTCTCTCGCCTCCCGCGATCAGCAAGAACATCGCCGAATTGGAGGCGCATCTGGGGGTGCGGCTCATCAACCGGACAACGCGGCGCATGGCGCTGACCGAAGAGGGCAGGATCTATCTGGAGCATGTCATGCAGGGGCTCGATGCGCTGGCCAGGGCCGACCAGGTCCTCGGCCCGATCAAGACGGCGCCGAGCGGCACGTTGCGGGTCAGCGCGCCGATGACTGTCACGTTGACGCGGCTTTCGGCTGCCATCCCCGCGTTTCTATCGCGCTATCCCGATTTGAAGCTCGATCTGCACCTTGATGACAGGCGCGTCGATATCGTGCGGCAGGGATTTGACCTTGCCATTCGCGGCAGCGACAATCTTGAGGATTCCAGCCTGGTCGCCCGAAAGCTTGCGGTCATGCCGCACGTGCTTTGCGCAGCTCCGTCCTATTTCGAGAAGCACGGCCGGCCTAAAACGCCCGCCGATTTGAAGGCGGCCAATTGCATCCGGTTCAGCCTCTCGGGGCATGCGGACATATGGGACTTCCATAAGGACGGCCGCAGCGAGCGGGTCGCCATCGACGGACGATATTCGGTTTCCTCGAGCCTTGCCGTGCGCGATGCGCTGCGCGCCGGCTTCGGCGTCAGCCTGATCCCCTATCCCTATGTCGAGAGCGACCTGAAAGCAGGCCGGCTGCAATCGGCTCTGGATGACTGGGACAAGGTCGAAACCACACTCTACGCGGTCTATCCGGCACGGCAGCATCTTGCCCCGAAAATCCGCGTCTTCCTTGATTTCCTGATCGAGGAATTCAGCCGGGACAAAGAGAGGTCGTTCGTGCCTGTCCGACGGGAAGGCTCGGCAAAGCACGGGGTCGGCGAGGCGACGGATACGGAAAATCAAACTGGGATACCGCCGTCGATTTCATCTCCTTGACACGCCTCCAAATCCGGACTTTGTGGAGCCATGCGGGACGCGAAGCCGGATAAGGGAAAGACAGCGGCCGAGGCGTTCGCCGAACGCACGAGCGGTATCCGCCGTGCCGATGCGGCGCGCATACCGGGGTCGAGCGTGCATGCCTCGCTCGCCAACGAAATCGGGCTGAGGATCGTGCGCGGCGATTATCCGCCGGGAACCATCCTGCCCAATGAGGCCAAATGGTCGGAGACCTTCGACGTCAGCCGCTCGGCGGTGCGCGAAGCCATAAAAATGCTGATGGCGAAGAGCCTATTGGCGTCACGTCCGAAAATCGGCAGCTGGGTCGAGCCGAAGGAGCGCTGGAACCTGCTCGATCGCGACGTGCTGGCCTGGTATGCGACCTCGCCGGACCGCGAGGTGTTCCTCCGGACGGTGCAGGAATTCCGCCACATCATCGAGCCGGAGGCCAGCGCTTTTGCCGCCATGCGGCGCACCGACGAGCAGATGGCCGAGATCAGCCAGGCCTGCCGCGAGATGGGCGAGGCAACCAATCTGCAGGAGCGCACGCGCGCCGACACGCGGTTTCACCTCGCCATCCTGCGCGCCTCGGGCAACGATCTGCTGGTGCCGCTCGGCGTGCTGATCGAATCGGCATTCGATCATCTGTTCGCTTATACCACGCGGGAATTGGACGATTTGCAGCATGCGCAGAGGCTGCATGAGGCAATCGAGAAGAGCATCCGGCTGAAGCGGCCGGACGCGGCGCGCAATGCGGTGCGCAAGCTGCTGGCCAATACCGACAGCGTCATCAAGTCCAGATAGCGCCGTTCGGCTACAGGTGGAGTGCTCAGTCGAAGGGTGCGGTCGCGAGATGCCGCCGGGTCAGCCCGATCAGCAGCGCCTGGTCGCGGGCGGCGTGTTCGGGTGGGTTGACGACGGCATCGCCATTGACGATCGCCGCCCAGAAGCCACGCATCTCTTCGACGAAGGCTTCGGCGTAACCGGCACGCAAATCTTTCTTCGACAGCGTGTGACCGTCCGAGGTCGTCACCGTCAGCCGGGTCGGATGATGATTGAGCCAGGGCGAGGGGAATTCGAGCTCGAGGCTGGCATCGTCGAAGAACAGCGTGATCCGCTCCTTGTAGTCGGCGAGCTTGGGCACGGTGAGATGCGTCATGGTCCACAGTGCCTGCCCGTCCAGCAGCCTGACGGCGCCCTGGCCGCCGTCGCCATTGGCAAAGATCTGCGCGCCGACGACCTCGCCGTCCGGCACGCCGAGCGCATCGAGCAGGCCATGGACGGCATTGACATCGTGAATCAAGGCCGAGCTGTAAGCGCCGGTAAATCCACGGAAAGCGAGATCGGTGAAAGGCACGCCAATGGCGTGTTCGACCTGGCGCTTCTGCTTGGCCGCGACAGCGGCGATCATGTCCTTCGGGATATCGGTGCCGCGCCTGTAGGGCTGGTGGGCGATGAACGGCCAGGCGTCGGGATCGTTCACTTCCACCGAGACCGAACGCAGCGTGCTTGATGTTCCAGGCAGCGAAGCGAGCGCCAGCCGATAGCTCGGATCGAAGCGCTTCATATAGCCGACTTGCATGATTTTCCTGGCGGCATCGCGCGCGGCGACAATCTTGGCGATTTCCGCCAGCGAATAGCAGAGCGGCTTTTCGCAAAAGACGTGCAGGCCAACCGCCAGCGCCGCCAGCACCTGTTCGTGATGCAGCGGGTCCGGCGAGCCGATCACCACCGCGTCGAGGCGTTGGTCGAAGAGCTGGTCGATCGTTTCGAAATTGGCAATGCCATGGGTGTCGGTGACGAACTGCCGCGAAATCCTGGAGGGATCGGCGACCCCGACCAGCTCGAACAATTCGCCGAGGCGCAGCAGATTGGGGATATGCTCGACCTGCGAGATCATGCCGGCGCCGACGACCCCGACGCGTAACCTGCTCATTGGATCATTCCCCGCAATGTCCGATTGTCAGCTCAAGGCGCCGCAGGCGGCCGGTTGCCGATCTGGGCAAGCAGGCCGGCAATCTCCGCCTCGACCGCTTTCAAATCCTCGCCGCCCGACATGATCGAGATGACCTCGTCGCGCGAGATCTCCGACTTGGCGTAGGTGCCGCGATTGCGGCCGCGGTTGAGCAGCGTGAAGGTGTCGCCGACCGGATAGGCATGGTGGATGTTGTGGCTGATGAAGATGACGGCCAGGCCCCGCATGCGTGCTTCGATGATGAACTTCAGCACCATCGCCGCCTGGTGGACGCCGAGTGCCGAGGTCGGCTCGTCGAGGATCAGGACGCGCGCGCCAAAATGCACGGCGCGTGCGATCGCCACCGACTGGCGCTCGCCGCCCGACAACGTGCCGACGGCTTGCGTCGGGTCGCGCACGTCGATGCCGATATCGGCCATCGCCTGCCTGGCGATGGTGTTGGCGCGCTCCTTGTCGATGCGCGAGAAGGGCAGGCTGCTTTTGGTCGGCTCGCGGCCGAGGAAGAAGTTGCGGGTGATCGACATCAGCGAGATCATGCCGAGGTCCTGGAACACCGTTGCCACGCCGAGCTCCTGCGCATCGCGCGGGCTGCGGAAGGTGACCGGCTTGCCGTCGACCAGTATTTCGCCCTTGCCCGGCCGGTAGACGCCGGACAAAACCTTGATCAGCGTCGACTTGCCGGCGCCGTTATCGCCGAGCAGGCAGTGGACCTCGCCCGGATAGACCTTGATGTCGATGTCCTGGAGGGCGCGCACCGAGCCGAAATTGACGCTGACGCCGCGCAGTTCCATCGCGGGTTCGGTCATTTGGGCCGGTTCGGTCATTTGGGCCGGTTCGGTCATTTGCCACCTCCGCGGCCGAGCGCCTTCAGCCTGATGTAGTTGTTGACCAGCACGGCCATCAGGATGACGATGCCGAGGAAAACCTTGAACCAGTCGGTGTCGATGCCGGTGTAGAAGATGCCCATCTGCACCAGCCCGAAGATCAGCGCGCCGAACAGCACGCCATAGACGGTGCCGTAGCCGCCGGTGAGCAGCACGCCGCCGATGACGGCGGCGATGATCGCCTCGAATTCCTTGAGCAGGCCGCGCGTGGTGTCGGCGGAGCCCGCCTCCATCACCTGGATGGTGGCAAGCAGCGTCGCCGCGCAGGCGGTGTAGACGAACAGGCTGATCTTGACGCGATCGACCGGCACGCCGACGTTGCGGGCTGCGATCAGGTCGCCGCCGGTGGCGAAGATCCAGTTGCCGTATTTCGTCTGGGTAAGCACGTAGCCGGCCAGCGCCGTCAGGCCAAGCCACCAGACGATCGACATCGGAATGCCGGCGACGAAGGGAATGCCGTCGCTGCGGGTGGCGATCCAGCCTTGCGCGCCCATCCAGTGGAACAGGCCGGTGAGCAGATGGCCGTTGAAAATGCCGGCCGTCGCCGGATCCGGTGCGCCTTCGAGTATGTAGGGGATCTGGGTGCGGCCGGTGACGGCGCGGGTGATGCCGATCGACAGTCCGCGCAGGATATAGAGCGTGGCGAGCGTGACGATGAAGGAGGGCAGGCGCGTCTTCACCACGATCAGGCCGTTGAGATAGCCGGTGAGGATGGCAACGGCGAAGGCACAGGCGATGCCACCCCATAGCGGCAGGCCCCAGTACTTCACCGTCAGCCCGATGACGACACCGGCAAAGCCGACCATGGAGCCGACCGAAAGGTCGAACTCGCCGGCGATGATGAGGAGTGCTGCCGCGGTGGCGACGATGCCGAGCTCCGCCGACAGCGTCAGGAATGTCATCGATCCCTGCAGCGAATAGAGGTTTGCCGCGCCCGGCAGCAGCGCAAAGATGATGATCGTCGCAAGCAATCCGCCGGCGGCACCGGCTTCCGGCCGGCGCAGCCACTGGGTCAGCTTGCCGGTGCTGGCCAGCCGCTCGTCGGCGCCGGCGGCCCGCTTCGACGTCATGCCGAAGCGGTCGGTCGCCTTCAGTTCGCCCGGAGGTATCGCCTTGTCTTCCACGACCGCCATTAGGCTCTCCAATCGCTCAATTCGCAATCTTCGAACGGATCGGGAGAGCGCCTGGCGCATTCTCCCGTTCCGTCGGAGCGCTTGCCTAGCGGATGCCCTCTTTGGCGAGCGCCAAGATCGCCTTGGCTTTTTCCGGCGAGTCTATGAACAGCGGTCCGGTATAGGCATTGTTCTGCGGCCAGAAGCCGTGCGTTGCCTGCTCGACCAGATAGATCACCGGCAAATAGCCCATCAGATATTGCTGGGCGTCCATGCCGAAGCCCATTTCGCCGGCGACGACAGAATCGAGAACCTCCGGGCTGATGTCGAACGTGTAGAGCTTGAGCTTGCCGAACAGTTCCTTGTCGCGGAACATCGGGATCAGCGGATTGGCGGCGGTGGCGCCAAGCGCAAAGACCGCCTGTGTGTCCGGATGCGCCGACAGATAGGCCTCGGTACGGCGCTGGACGTCGGCGGGATCCGGCGCCACGGCCAGAACCTCGGTGCCGCCGCCGGAGGGCTTCAGCCCGTCATTGAGGCCCTGGCAGCGCTGGTCGAGGCTGACATTGCCGACCTCGTGGTTGATGCAGACGACCTTGAGCGTGCCTTCCTTGGCCAGCCGCTCGCCGGCCTTCTTGCCGGAATCATATTCGGAAACGGTGCCGACATAGAGCGTAGTGCCGAGCTCGGCGCCTTCCTTTTCGCCGGAATCCAGAACCACCATGGGAATATTGGCGGCAAGCCCGGATTTGACCGATTTGCCGAGCGCATTGGCGTCGGCGATGGAGACGGCGATACCGTCCGGCTTGGTGGCGATGGCGGCGTCGAGAAGCCGGGCCTGCTCGACCACGTCGAAGACCTGCGGCGCGTAATATTCGACCTTGGCGCCGGTAAGGGCGGCCGCGTCATCGACGCCGCGCTTGACCACCGACCAATAGGGATCGGACGCCGACCCATGCACCACGAAGGTGATGCGCACGTCCTTCGGATCCTTGAGCCCCGCAGCATACGCAATGCCTGTCATCAGGCCCGCCGAAACGAAGGCGCCCAATGCCACTTTCAGAAGAGTTTTCATCTTATTCTCCCATTTGTCGTTGCAGTTCCAATCCCTCTGGCGCCGTTTTCCGGCCGCGACGATCGGCTCACGTCGCGGATCGGGTGGCCGCTTTGCGGGCCTTTGCCGACGCCAATCGCTGTTCGCCCGCGTTGTTGCCGCGGACTGTCCTTGATAATCGCCCGGCCGAGAGTGCGGCGCGAAGCTCCTCGCGCAACGGCTTCATGCCGATGACGTCGATCGGCTGTGCGGTGAGCCAGTCGCGAAAGCCCTGGTCGCGGAACAGCTCGTACTCTTCGGTGCGGATATAGGCGGAGCGCGGCTCGATCAGCTCGAGTTCACCGGGCGCGTTGCAATGCAGGCAAAAGAAGGTCAGGCCCTCGCGCACACCCTCGATGAGCGCTTTGTAAGCCGGCTCGATCGGCCTGGAACGCGGCCGGCCCCAGGTCGTCTGGATGGCGGCGTCGAAAATGGCAAAGCCGCCGGCACGGGCCAGCGCCACGCCGCGCTGGAACGCCTCCTCGGTGACGCCGACCAGATTGTCGTTGGGGGAATAGGCGGACAGGGTCTTGGTCAGCAGCACGGGCAGCTGATATTCGAGCCCGAGCTTGATGTAGATGTCGCAAAATTCCGGCGACAATGCCGCGCCCATATGCGCGTCGAGATGGCTGACGTCGATGCCGGCGCGATAGGCGGTGTCGATCTGGGCGCGAAGCTCGGCCTCGACCGCCTGCGGCACCGCCTTGCGGCGCGTGGTCGCCACGTCGGGCCAGAAGAAGCCGAACTCGTCGGTCAGGCCGGCCGCCCGCGACGGCGCGGTCAACGGCCGCCATTTGTAATGCTGCTTCTCGCTGTTCAGCGTCAGGTGAACGCCAAGGTCAAGGGCAGGTTTGGCGACGGCGCTCTCGGCCATTTCGAGGAACCACGGGCACGGCACCATCACCGCGCCGGAACTGCAGACACCCAGCCCGCTCAATTCGAGGAAGGCGCTGTTGGCGCCGTGGCACATGCCGACATCGTCCTCGTGGAGCACGATCCGTTTGCTGGAGCCGGCGGCGTTCACGACCGGCCGCCTTCCCGCCGGCGCGCCGGTTTCGAGGGTCTTCCAAAGTGTGTCCCGTATTTCATGGAACCAACCGTTTGCCCAACTGGCCGGAATGGAACGCCGAAACCTGGGTTTCCGACAGGGCCACTTTGGCGAATTCGGATGGGTACGATTTGCCTGCCGGCTGAGACACTTAGCTACCGATTTCCCCAATCACGGTTCAAAACCAGTCATAGGAACCGTCTTCCGGGCGCAGATGGCTTGGTCGAATAGCGGCGGAGTGGTTCTTTCAAACTGTGCCGACAAGCCTACAGCTGTCCACACCATCAAGCGACCACATTATCAAGTGACTTGGAGGCCTATCATGTACACCGCCGGCGAAGAGGAAATCGAAGCCATTGCCAGGGTGATCCGCTCGGGCGCGCTGTTTCGTTACGGCAAGGACAGCGAATGCGACCGCTTCGAGGCCCGCTATGCGCAGCATCTTGGCGTCGAGCATTTCGCGCTGGCCGCCAGCGGCACCTATGGGCTCGCCGCCGGCCTGATCGGCCTCGGCATCGGCCCGGGGGACGAAGTGCTGGTGCCGGCGCACACCTATATGGCGACCGCGACCGCGGTGCTGTCGGTAGGGGCCATTCCAGTCATCGTCGACATCGACGAGAGCCTGACCATCGATCCCATCGCCTTGCGCGATGCCATCGGGCCGCGCACCAGGGCGGTCGTCCCGGTGCATATGTGGGGCGCGGCCTGCAACATGAATGCAATCATGGACATTGCTGCCAAGCGCGGCTTGCTGGTGCTGGAGGATGTCTGCCAAGGCATCGGCGGCGGCTATGAGGGCCGCAAGCTCGGCTCGATTGGCCATGCCGGCGCTTATTCCTTCAACTACTTCAAGAACATGACCTCGGGCGAGGGCGGCGGCATCGCCACCAGCGATGCGAAAGTGGCGGAGCGGGCGCGCTGCGCCATCGACCCTTGCCATTTCTACTGGCAGGGCAGAAGCGACAGCATCAAACCCTTCGCCGGCATCGGCGCGCGTGCTTCCGAACTGATGGGGGCGATGCTCAACGTCCAACTCGACCGGCTGGACGGCATCATCGAGGCGATGCGGGCCGAGAAGAAGACGGTGCTGGCCGGTACCCGCCACCTTAGCAATCTTGGGCTGACGCCGTCGCCGATGAACAGCGCGGACGACGATTGTGCCGCACAGGTGATGTACCTGCTGCCGAGCGAGCAGGCGGCGCAGACTTTTTCGAAGACCATTCCGAGCGTCGTTGCCGGCAAGACCGGCCGTCACAATTTCACCCAGTGGGACCAGGTGCTGATGCATGAAGGCGCGCATCATCCGGCGCTCAATCCTTACGCACTGCCCGAGAACCAGGGCCTGCGGCTGGATTATTCCGACGACCTCGGCAAGCGCTCGCTCGACATCCTCAACCGCACCGTGATGGTCGCCATGAACCCGGCGCACAGCGATGCCGACATTCAGGACATGATCCACAACATCGACGCGGCGGCGCGGGTGGCGCTGGAGAATGCTTCGCTCGATGATATCGAATTGCGCAAGGCGGCACCGGTTGACCTGCAGAAGTTCGACAGTGTGAACTAGACCAGATCCGGCGCGGTTTGCTACCCTGCGGTCGAGTTCCTTGTCCGGCGGCCGGGCGAGGATTCCGGCCGGCATAACCGGTCGCCAAAAAATCCGCAGGCCCGTGTCGGATAGGCCGGGCTCCGCTCGTCCTAGGGGGCATCGATCACCAACACGGAGGATTAACGATATGCCCGGCACCGTACGGCTGCACCGCGTTCTGACAACAAGCCCGGAGAAAGTCTACCGCGCGTTCCTCGAAGCGGACGCACTTGCCAAATGGCTTCCGCCGAACGGCTTCACCTGCACGGTTCATCACTTCGAGGCGAAAGTCGGCGGTACGTTCAAAATGTCCTTCCGCAACTTCACCACCGGCGACAGCCACTCGTTCGGCGGCGAATATGTCGAGCTCGTGCCCAATGAGCAACTGCGTTACACCGACCGGTTCGACGACCCCAACCTGGCCGGCGAGATCGAGGTGACCGTGACATTGAAGAAAGTGTCGGTCGGCACCGAAGTCAATATCACGCAGGCAGGTATTCCAGACGCCATCCCGGTTGAGGCCTGCTATCTCGGCTGGCAGGAGTCGCTGCGAAATCTGGCGAAGCTCGTTGAACCCGAGATCAACCAGTAGGATAAAGCGCTGCCCTGGCGGGTTGGCGTCGCTAACCGGAAACCCAGGGATGACGCCGTTCTTCCCACCCAACATGCGCCGGGGCCGGAAAGGCCGGATCGGCGAAGCAGCCGACCGCGACAGCGATCCATTCAGGCTTTCGCCCGGGCTCCCAGAAGACGCTTGAGCCGCAGCCCGGGCAGAAATGGAAAGTGACGTGGTGGCCGCTCCGAGCTGACCGCCTGTAGGTTCTGGCGTCGCCTTCGGCTTCTACCTTGTCGCGCGCAAAGAAGGCGGCGACGCCGTATGTGCTGCCGGTCCGTTTCTGGCAGTCGAGGCAGTGGCACTGTGCGATCAGTTGCGGCGCTCCGTTACAGGAGATCCTCAGTTGCCCACAGGCACAGGATGCGGTTCTCATGGCAATCCTCATGGTTCAGATGAATGCGTTGCCCGCCTATACCGGCGGTAGGCATGCTTCTGGTTTTCGGGGAGGTTCGGCCTTGGGAAGCGCGCTTTGCGCGAACGCCGAAAAACAAGGACCGATGCCCCATATTCCTAATCACTGCGGGCGACGGACTCAACCCCGCGGTGAACGAGATGGAGAGCCTGGCTCTAGCTTCTATCCAATCTTAGGAACGCGGCGCGCAACGCCAGAACGGCGCGCAAGATCTGGCGTTCGTCCATCGCCGCATAGCCGAGCAGCAGCCCGTGCTCGGGTTCAGTGGAATGATAGTTGATCGAGATGCCCTGGACGTCGAGCCCCTCCTTGACGGCTGCGGCGACCACGTCGCTGTCCTTATAGGGCCTGACAAAGCTCGCCAGCAGTTGCATGCCGGAATCGTTTTCCGTGACCGTCAGCCATTCCGCCAGATGCTCCTGGCACAGCTTGACGAAGTTCGCCTGCCGGCGCGCGTAGAGCCGGCGCATGCGCTTGAGGTGCGTGGCGAAATAGCCCTGGGTGATGAAGTCGTTGACCGTTGCCTGCAGGATCAGCGGCGCGAACTGACCGGTGATGCTCACCGCCCGGTCGAACGGAACCGACAATTCGCGCGGCACGATCAGATAGCCGATGCGCAGCGCCGGGATCAGCGTCTTGCCGAAGCTGCCGATATAGACGACGCGGTCGGCATGATCGAGCCCGCGCAGCGCCGGCACCGGCCGGCCGCGGAACCGGTATTCGCCATCATAGTCATCCTCGACGATCCAGGCGCCGTTGCGTTCGGCGATGTCGAGCAGCTGCAACCGCTCCTCGATGCGCATGATGGTGCCGAACGGCCATTGGCAGGATGGCGTCACATAGATCAGCCGCGGCGGCGGCAGCTCCGGATTGGCAAGATGCCAGCCGCGCCGGTCGACCTTCAACGGTGCCAGCTTGGCGCCGCTGGCGAGAAAGGCGCTTTTGGCGCCGAGATAGCCGGGCTCCTCCATCCAGACATGGTCGCCTTCGTCCATCAGCACGCGCGAGACCAGATCGAGCGCTGCCTGCGCACCGGTGACGATGATCACCTGGTCGGCGGTGCAGCTGATGCCGCGCGACAGGCCGATGGTCGAGGCAATGGCCTGACGCAGGCCGGGGTGGCCGGCAAAGGAGAGATAACCAAGCAGGCTCTCGTCGCGGCTGCGTGCATTGCGCACCAGAAGGCTTGACCAGATGGTGAACGGAAACGATGCCGTTTCAGGCACGCCGGGATGGAAATTGATGACGCCGGCATTGCGTGGCGGTTGCGGGCCGTTGACGATGGTCTGGCCACGCCGCGACAGCTTTTGCGGCGCTGCCAGTCCGGCGCGCAGGGATGCTAAGGGGCGGTTCTGCTGGATCGGCGCCACCCAGGTGCCCGATCCGGCGCGCGCCTCGATAAAACCTTCGGCAAGGAGCTGGTCATAGGCGGCGATGACCGTGTTGCGCCCGACCTTCAGATCTTCGGCCAGCGAGCGCGTCGACGGCAGCAGCGTGTTCTGCGGGATCTGGCCGTCAAGGATGAAGCGTCGCAAGGCGCCGTAGATCTGACGATGCATCGGTTCTTCCGAAGCGCGGTCGACCGACATGATGTCGAGGGAAAGGCGCATGTGGTCGGCCACGGCACTATCCCCCGACGAACCGGGCGGCGCGGGCGATCTTTTCCTCGTTGAGCCGGCAGACGGTGTCGAGCACCAGTCGCCTGGTTTCGGGGCGGATCTCGCGGCTGTTCTTCAGCGCGCGATGCACGGTGGCGGCGCCAAGTTCCGCCTTCTCGGCAATCTCGCGGATGGTGCAAAGCCGTTCCATGCCAAGCGCAGCTTCGAAAGCCATGTCGCTCCTCCTCGGTTGCATCAAGGCACGGCTTCCGGCCGGCCTCAAGCTTGAAAGTCGGGGTTTTAATCCAGAGCCGGGATTCTGCGATCCGCGCCGCATAGGGAGCAAGACGGCGCGGATCGCCGGGCGCTTCCGCGTCGCTAACCCCATCGAGGCGCGCGCCCATTATGTTCCTCCGGCTCGCAATGCGGGCCGGTCAGCCTGCCTTCCGAGTCGCCACTTCGAAGCCGGCCTCGCGGGCGGTGGCGAGCAGCGAGAAATAGCCTTTGCTGGCATAGGTCAGCGGATGCGCCTTGGCCGGATCCTGCTCGGCTTCGACAACGAGCCAGCCTTCATAGCCGCGCGCGGCGAGGGGTTTCAGCAATGACAGGAAATCGACCGAGCCGTCGCCGGGCACGGTAAAAATGCCGTCCATTACCGCCGCCATGAAGCTCATGTCCTCGCGGCGTGCCCGTTCCAGCACCGCTCTGCGAACGTCCTTGCAATGGAAATGCACGATACGGTCGAGATGCCGTTGCAGCAGCGATTGCGGGTCGCCGCCCGAAAACAGGCAGTGGCCGGTATCGAACAAAAGGCCGACGCTTCGGCCCGTCGCCTCCATCAGCCTGTCGACTTCATCGTCCGTCTCGACGATGGTGCCCATGTGGTGGTGGAAGGCCATGCCGACCCCGAATGCGGCCATGCGGTCGGCGAGGGCGGTCAGTTTCTCGCCATAGGACGGCCAGTCGCTGTCGGCGAGGCGCGGACGCTCGGAGATCGGTGCGAAAATGCCGTCATGGCGACCGCGCGAGGTGTCGGCGTAGACGACGATCCTGGCGCCAAGGTTGCGCAACAGCTGAAGATGTGGGGTGATCGCCGCGAATTCCTCGTCGACCGTGCGGTCGAGAATGCGGCCATCATACCAGCCGGAGACGAGTTCCAGGCCATAGGAAGACAGGAGCGGCCCAAGCACTTCAGCCTGGCGCGGAAATTTGCCGCCGAGTTCGGTGCCGCGGTAGCCGGCCAGCGCCGTTTCCGACAGGCAGGTCTCCAAGGACGTATCCCCGCCAAGCGCCGGAACGTCGTCATTGCTCCAGGTGATGGGATTGATGCCGATCTTGACCGTCATGACGCCAGGCTTTTGCGGGCTCGGGAATCCAAGCCGAGCCTGCAGACTGGCGGCAAAGAGGACCCGTCTCTAGGTCCAGTTGAGCCGAATTTGGCAGAACCAATCGATGGCGATCGATTCTAATCTTCCTTTGGGCGACCAAAAAGGGCGCGCAGCTCGTCTTTGGCGTCCTCCAGCACTTTCTTCTGCGCCGCCGGCAGGTTCTTGCCGGCGCGGTTGATGTAGAAATTCAGCATCGACATGGCGGATTGAAACGGCCCCGCCTTGCGTCGGTCGCTGTGCTCGGCCGATCGCTTCAAAGAGGCGGCGATCTTCTTGGGATCGTGGGATTCGAAGATGTGTTCCTCGAGGTCCAGCGCGTCGCTGTGCTCGGTGACGTCGGCGGACCATTTCCGTTGCGCGGTCATGGCAAACTCCTTCCACTAGGTCGTTGCCGGGAAAACGCCTTATGGCGCACCCCTGTTCCACTTCGGCCCGGATCCCTGGAGCCACGGATTTGCCTGTCGTGGCGCTGCTCGGCGATGCGAATGCGCCGATAGTGGTCAGAACCGCCGATTCAAGAACTGCGGACAGGAAACGCTCTTGACTCCAATCGTCTCAAGCCAGGCAGAAAGTTCCGGCATCGACAGTGCCTATGCCTGGATACGGCTGGGCATCTCGATGCTGCTGGCAACGATCGGCGGGGTCGGCATGTGGGCGGTGGTCGTGGTGCTGCCTGCCGTGCAGGCAGAATTCGGCGTCGATCGCGCCGCTGCCTCGATGCCCTACACCGCGACGATGGTCGGCTTTGCCGCCGGCAATGTGCTGTTCGGCCGCGCCATCGACCGCATGGGGTATTGGATCCCGGCGCTGATTGCCGCGATTACACTTGGCGCCGGCTTCCTGCTGGCGTCACTGACCAGTTCGATCCTGCAGTTCACCCTCGTCCAGGGCCTGTTGATCGGCGTTGGCTCGTCGGCGATCTTCGGGCCGCTGATCGCCGACATCTCGCACTGGTTCAACCGGCGCCGCGGCGTCGCGGTGACGGCTGCCGCATCCGGCAACTATCTCGCCGGAGCGATCTGGCCGACGGCGATGCCCTATGTCATGCAGACCGAAGGCTGGCGCTTCACCTATGCCGCGATCGGCGCCGTCTGTCTGGTCACCATGGTGCCCTTGATCCTGCTGCTCCGGCGCGGCGCACCGCCCCAGGCGGCTCCGGGATCGCCGGGGGGCCGCGTGGTGCAGCCGATCTCACTGTCGCCGGCGGCCTTGCAGGCGCTGCTCATCGTCGCCGGGCTCGGCTGCTGCGTGGCGATGTCGATGCCGCAAGTCCATATCGTCGCCTATTGCATGGATCTCGGCTACGGCGTGGCGCATGGCGCTGATATGCTGTCGATCATGCTGGCGGCGGGCGTCGTCAGCCGGCTTGGCTCGGGTTTCCTTGCCGATCGCATCGGCGGCGTGAAAACCCTGCTGATCGGCTCGGTGCTGCAATGCCTGTCGCTGCTGTTCTATATCCCGTTCGACGGGCTTGCCTCGCTTTATGTCGTCTCGCTGGTCTTCGGCCTGTCGCAGGGCGGCATCGTGCCCTGTTATGCGATCATCGTGCGCGAATATATGCCAGCCAAGGAGGCTGGCCAGCGCGTCGGCATCGTCATGATGGCGACCATCTTCGGCATGGCGATCGGCGGCTGGATGTCGGGCTGGATCTACGATCTGACCGGCTCCTATGCCGCCGCGTTCCTCAACGGCATTGCCTGGAACCTGCTGAATATTTTGGCCATGGTGCTGCTGCTGTGAAAGGCCCGGCGCAGCGCTGCTGTGGCGGCTTGAAGCACAGCGGTACGGATACAGTCTCTCCGGCCGTCGCTTGACAACAGCCGAAGGCTGCGCGACGCCAGACAAGGTGTGGCAACGGGCCAGTTTGGCATGGCAGCAGTTTCAAAAACGCTGAACATCGTTTCACGGTCGCGTGTGGGCGGTTGCCCGGCGTCCGGACGAGTACGGTGATCAAGCCGCGCTCGCGCCGCGGCGGCGGCCGCCCGACCATCGCCGATGTCGCCCGCAAGGCCGGCGTCGGCGCCATTACCGTATCGCGCGCCCTGCGTGAGCCGGGGCGTGTCTCGGAAGATCTGCGCCGCCAGATCGAGTCGGCCGTGAACGAGCTCGGCTATGTGCCCGACCCGAATGCGCGGGCGCTGGCTTCGGCGCGCGCCGAGGTCTTTGGCGTTCTGGTGCCGTCGCTTACCAACAACGTCTTTGCCGAAGTGGTGCGCGGCGTCTACGACAGCCTGTCGGACGGCCCTTTCCGGATTCAGCTCGGCAACACCCACTATTCCGGCCTCGAGGAAGAGCGGCTGCTGCAGGTGTTTGGCCCGCAACGCCCGGCGGCGCTGATCGTGGCCGGCATCGACCAGACGCCGGCCTCGCGAAAACTGCTGGAAACGGCAGGCTGTCCGGTGGTGCAGGTGATGGAGACCGGGCCCGATCCGGTCGACATGATGGTCGGCTTCTCGCATTTCGAGGGCGGCAAGGCGGCTGCGGAACATCTGATCGAGGCAGGCTATCGCCGGATCGGCTTCATCGGTGCGCGCATGGATCCGCGTTCGCAGCGGCGGCTTGCCGGCTATCGCGCGGCGATGGAGGCGGCCGGCCTGTTCGATCCGAGGCTCACCACCACGACGCCAGTGCCCTCCAGCGTCACCCTCGGCCGCGAATTGTTCCGCGACGCGCTGGCCAAGGTGCCGAGCCTCGATGGGGTGTTCTGTAACAATGACGATATCGCCCTTGGCGTGCTGTTCGAATGCCACCGCGCTTCGATCGCCGTGCCGAAAACGATCGGCATCGTTGGCTTCAACGATCTCGACATGATGGAGGTGGCCTTTCCGTCGGTCACCAGCGTTCGGACCTACCGCTACGAGATCGGCCGGCGGGCGGTCGCCATGGCGCTTGCGGCGATCGAAGGCAACAGGCCGGAGCAGCGGGTTGTCGACCTTGGCTTCGAACTCAAGCGACGTGAAAGCACGGCGCGCTGAAGCGAGCTTCAACGCAATGGCGCTTTACACTGCGTAATGGTAGCGCTACCAGTTATCGCCGGGCGGTACTTCGCTCAGAAGATGGGAGGCTGTTTATTATACATAAGCGACAGCTCATGCTTGTTTATTATGTATAATATGATAGTTTTTGTGGGACTATCCGGGCAGCAAAGGAGGGGATCGGGTCGGCATTCGGCCACCTGAACGCGCGACGGGTACGGCGGGAGGTGCCGGGCCGGAAACGCGCAAATTCATCGGCGTAACAACAAACAACACTGCAACTGGGAGGAATATCGATGATCAAGTCACTCGTTGGCGGTATCGTTGCCGCCACTGCTTTCGTCATGCTGAGCTCGTCGGCGATCGCCGATCCTGAAATCGTCAAGGGGCCATCGGCCGAGCCTGACTGCTTCGCGCCCTGGTCGGCCGATACGCAGTTCTTCAAGTTCCCCAAGAAAGACGGCCCGTACCGCATCGCTCTGGCCAACGGCTATATCGCCAACACATGGCGCATCCAGATGGTGCAGACGGCAAAGGCCTATGCAGCGCAGCCGGAGGTCGCGGCCAAGCTCAAGGAATTCAAGGTGGTCTCGACCGGCGAAGACGTGCCGGCCCAGATTTCGGCGATCAACAATTTCATCGATTCCGGCTATGACGCGATTGTCGTCAACGCCCAGAACCCGACCGCATTCGGTCCTGTCATCAAGCGGGCCAAGGAAGCCGGCGTGGTGCTGGTCGCCTTCGACAACATCCTCGACACCAAGGATGCCATCAACGTCAATGTCGACCAGAAAGGCCTTGGCGAATTGTGGGCCAACTGGCTGGTCAAGCACGTGCCGAACGGCGGCAAGGTGCTGGAAGTGCGCGGCGTCGCCGGCACGTCCGTCGACACCGATCGCCATAACGGCATCCACGAGGTTCTCGACGCTTCCGGGAAGAAATGGGATGTCACCGAGGTCGTCGGCAAGTGGGATGACGGCGTTGCGCAAAAGGCTACGGCCGATGCCATTGCCACCAACGGCCCCTTCGACGGCATTACCGGACAGGGCGGCGATACCGGCATCGTGCAGGCGATGATCGATGCCAAGCATCCGTTCGTGCCGTTCGGCGGCGAGACGGAGAACGGCTTCCGCAAATTCTGCGCCAAGTTCGCCGCTGACGGCCTGAAATGCTCGTCGGCCGGCACCGGCCCGGCTCAGGTCGCGGTTGCCATCAAGACGGCGATTGCAGCACTTGAAGGCCAGGTCGTGCCGCAAGCGGTCAAGCTGCCGCTGGCGATCGTCGAGGATCCGAACTTCAAGGCAGGCCAGGATTTCTTCCCCGATCAGTCCGACAATTTCTTCGTCGGCAATTCCTTCCCGACCTGCGGCATCAATTTCACGGCGCAGGAAATCATGGGCCAGAGCAAGGAAAACCAGTAAACTCCGACAGCCCGACGCCGCGGGAATCCCGCGGCGTCGGCGCTCGACATCCTGATTGCCAAGCGCCTGGGGAGGGCCGATGGACGGTGCGGTTCCGCTCTTCCGCATGGAAGGCATATCCAAGCGCTATGGCGGCGTGCGGGCGCTGGAGAAGGCCGAACTGTCGGTCACTCCAGGCAGCATCCACGCCATTCTCGGCGAGAACGGCGCCGGCAAATCGACGCTGATCAAGGTCATGGCGGGGGTCGTTGCGCCCGACGAGGGCCGCATGATGCTGGACGGAAGCGAAGTTACCTTCGCTTCGCCGGCCGCCGCCAACCAGGCCGGCATCGTCTGCATCTTCCAGGAACTGTCGCTCGTCCCCGAACTCAGCGTTGCCGACAACATCGTCATTTCCGATCCGCCGAAGCGTTTCGGCATGATCGACCGCAAGGCGCAGCGCCGCATCGCCGAAGAAGCCCTGGCTCGCGCCGGCGCCTCCGATATCCATCCGCTGGCGCTGGTCAAGGATCTTCCTCTTTCGAGACGGCAGATGGTCGAGATCGCCAAGGCACTGGCGCGCAAGCCGCGCATCCTGATCCTCGACGAGGCGACCTCGGCGCTGACCGCGGCTGACGTCGCCAGAGTTTTCGCCGTGTTGAAGCGGCTGCGTTCGGAAGGGCTGGCGCTGCTCTATATCTCGCACCGCATGAACGAGATCGCCGAGCTGGCCGATCAGTGCACGGTGTTCCGCAATGGCCGCAATGTCGCCAGCTACGCGGCCGGCACCAAGAGCGACAACGAGGTCGTCGAACTGATGATCGGGCGCGAATACAGCCACATCTTTCCGCCCAAGCCCGCACGGGCGGCTGCCGCAGCCACGCCGGTTCTGGAGGCGCGCAGCCTGTCATGGACGGATCGGCTGCATGATGTCTCGCTGTCGGTCGGGGCGGGCGAGGTGGTCGGCCTTGGCGGCCTCGACGGCCAGGGCCAGCGCGAATTGCTGCTCGCCTTCTTCGGTGTGCTGCGTGGCCTGTCGGGCCAGATCCTGATCGACGGCAGGCCGGTGGCGATCGCCAGCCCGGCCGCGGCGCGCGATGACCGGATCGGCATGGCGCTGATCCCGGAGGACCGCAAGACCGAAGGGTTGATGCTGCCGATGACGGTGCGCGAAAACCTCTCCTTCGCCGCCCTTGACCGGCTGTCCAGGGCCGGCATCATCGATCGCGCCGCCGAGCAGCGGCTGATCGACGACATGGTCGGTCTCCTGGCGATCAAGACCGCCGGGCTCGACATTCCGGTCGGCGCACTGTCCGGCGGCAACCAGCAGAAGGTCGTCATCGCCAAATGGCTGATGCGGCAGCCGCGCATCATCCTGCTCAACGATCCGACGCGCGGCATCGATGTCGGCACCAAGCAGGAGCTTTACCAGTTGATGCGCAAGCTTGCCGACCAGGGCGCGGCGATCCTCTTCTATTCGACCGACTATGACGAGCTGATCGGCTGCTGCGACCGCGTGCTGGTGCTCTATGACGGCGCGGTCAAGCGCGAACTGGTCGGCGCCGAAATCACCGAGCGGGCGCTGATCGCCAGCGCGCTCAACATTCACGAAGAGATGCCAAAGCAAGGAGCGGACGCGTGAAGGATTGGCGCTACTGGCTTGCCGAACAGCGCGGAACGCTGCTGGCGTTCGGCATCTTCGTTGTCATGTTCGTCATCTACACCTCGAACCATCCGGCGGGCTTCACCGCCAACGTCGTACAAACGGCCTCGAACAAGGGCGTGCTGCTCGCCTTCGTCGCCATGGCGCAAACGCTGGTGGTGATCACCGCCGGCATCGACCTTTCGGTCGGTATGATCTTCACGCTGACCAACTGCCTGGCCTCGTGGCTGGTCGTCGGCACCGGCATCGAGACCGCCTTCGGCGTCCTCGCCGTGCTCGGAACCGGGCTGCTGTGCGGGGCAATCAACGGTGCGATCGTCATCTATGGACGCCTGCAGCCGATCGTCGCCACCATCGCCACCGGCGCGGGCTATTTCGGCATCGCGCTGCTGCTTCGGCCGTTTCCCGGCGGCTCGGTCAATGAAGGGCTCGCCGATGCGCTGACCGGGCGCCTGTTTGGTTTTGTGCCGGCGAGTCTGGTGACGCTGCTGGCGGTCGTGCTCGTGGTCTGGGTGCCGTTCAGCCGGTCGGTGCTAGGCCGCGCCGCTTATGCAGCCGGCTCCTCGGAGATGGCGGCCTACATGTCCGGCGTGCCGATCCGGCGTGGAAAGTTCGCCGCCTATGCGCTTGCCGGTCTGCTTGCCGCGATCGGCGGGCTGTTCCTGACGTTCTTCACCTATACCGGTGATGCGGCCTATGCCAGCGGCAACGCCTATACGCTGTTTTCGATTGCCGCGGTCGTGCTTGGCGGCGTGTCGCTGTTCGGCGGCAAGGGCAGCGCCATCGGCGCGATCTTCGGCGCGCTTGCCTTCCGCACCATCGGCGACCTGCTGTTCGTCTTCGATTTCGATCCGCTCTGGCAGCCGCTGTTCCAGGGCGTCATTCTGCTGATCGCGGTCAGCCTCGGCGCGTTCGCCCTGTTTCGGGTCCGCAACCGGCTGGAGTGGTTCCTGTGAGCGAAACGACTGTGAGTGGTCTCGCCGGCCGCATGCCGAAATTCCTCCGCCGCGCCGACCCGGCGGTGCTGACGGCGTTCGCCTGTATCGTGCTGCTGCTGTTCCTCGGCAGCCTCTATTCGCGCAGCTTCCTGTCGCCTGAATACCTTTTGCAGCAGCTCAAGGTGGCGTCGTTTCTCGGCGTCATCGCGACCGGCATGATGCTGGTCATCCTGCTCGGCCAGATCGACCTGTCGGTGCCCTGGTCGGTGGCGGCCGGCGCCATGATGGCCTGCGCCGCGGCCGCATACGGTACCGTCGGCGTGGCGCTTGCCATTCCGTTCGGCATCTTCTGCGGTGTTCTGATCGGCATCGTCAACGGCATCGGCGTCGCCTATCTGCGCATTCCCTCGATGATCATCACGCTTGCCACCAACGCCGTCGCGCAGGGGCTGATGGTGGTCTACACGGGCGGTTTCTCGCCGCAGGATTCGGCGACCGGTGCGATGCGCTACCTGGCGACCGGCTTTGCCGTTCCTGCCGTGCCCAACGCCGTCCTCATCTGGGCGCTGATCGGCGCCGCAATGGTGTTCGTGCTGACCCGCACCGGCTTCGGCCGCACCGTTTACGGCATCGGCAATCGCGAGCGTGCCGCCTATCTTTCCGGCATCGATACAAGGCGCGTGGTGATGATCGCCTTTGCGGTTTCGGGCGGGCTCTCGGCCTTCGGCGGCGTGCTGTTGGCCGGCTATGCCTCCAAGGCGGCACAGTCGATGGGCGATGCCTATCTGCTGCCGTCGATCGCCGCGGTGGTGCTCGGCGGCACCTCGATCCTCGGCGGGCGCGGCTCCTATCTCGGCACCGTCGCCGGGGTAATCCTGATCACCCTCTTGCAGTCCATTCTCTCTGTCATGCAGATGCCGGAGGCGGGACGGCAGATCATCTACGGCGTCGTCATCGTCGCCATGCTGCTGCTCTATGGCCGCGCGCCGGCAAGCCGCTGACCTGCATGACCGGGAACGACGTGAGGGCGAGCACTGTTCGAACGATACCCGCCATCGTGGTGATGGGCGTTGCCGGCTGCGGCAAGTCGGTCGTCGGCGAAGCGCTTGCAGCGGCATTGGGCGCCCTCTTTATCGAAGGCGACAGGCTGCATCCGCCCGAAAACGTCGCGCGCATGGCGAGCGGCCAGCCGCTCACCGACGCGCTGCGCGAGGGCTGGCTCGACGCGATCGGCCAGCGGATGGCCGCGTCGGTCGCAAGCGGGCAAGGTGTGGTCGCCGCCTGCTCGGCGCTGAAGCGCAGCTACCGCGATCGCCTGCGCGGCTTTTGCCCGGATATCGTTTTCGTTTACCTGGAAATCGACCCGGCAACAGCAAAACAGCGCGTCGGCAATCGCAAGGGTCATTTCATGCCGGCAAGCCTAGTCGACAGCCAGTTCGCCACGCTCGAGGCGCCAGCGGCGGACGAGGCGGCGATAACCTTAGATGGCACGCGTCCGGTCGCCGACACCGTCGCGACTGCCTTGAGCCTGCTCGCGCGCTAGATTTGCGACGTCAGTTCGACTGGGAAATCGTCATTGTCGGCGTCGCGCATGGCCGCGAGGCTGCGGTTGTCCAGCACCTCGGCGATCGCCTGCCGGACCTCCAACATCATGTGCCGAACCTGGCAGGTCGCCTCGTCGCAATCCTCGCAGCGCTGGTATTGCGTGCGGCTGGCGCAGGGGATCGGCGCCAGCGGCCCGTCGAGGACACGCACGACATGGCCGATCTTGATCTCGGAAGCCGGCCGGGCAAGGCGGTAACCGCCTTCCTTGCCCTTGCGGCTCTGGACGAAGCCGGCGTTACGCAACTCGCCCAGGATGGCATCCAGGAATTTCTTGGGGATGTTATTGGCGACCGCAATGTCGTTGACGAATGCGAGCTGGCCGACCGGCAGGCCCGACAGATGCACGAGGGCCTTGAGGCCGTATTTGCCTTTTTTGGTAAGCATGCCCCGAGTCAACCCATGAAGCCCCAACCACCCGCGTCTGGCGGCTGTTTGTGTGCAAATCATGACGGTTTGATCACGCGAAGCCGTTCGCGAAAACAAGCCGTCCGTTCTCACGGTAGGCACAAACGCGTTGATTCTTTGTAACGTTTTGGACGGAATGCGCCCGGAAAGTGCCAGAAATCACCGTTCGCGGCGCGAAAGCAAAGAAGCCGGCAAAGCCGGCTTCTGTCAAAGTTGGAAGATCGCCTCAGCGGCTGCCATAAGTCTGGTCGAGCAGGCCGCCCGCTGCAAAGTGCTCGGCCTGGACCTTGGCCCAGCCGCCGAAGACGTCCTCCACCGTCAGCAGGCGGACGTCGGGAAACTCAGCCTTGTATTTGGCGGCGACGGCCGCGTCCCGGGCCCGCAGGCCGTTGCGGGCGGCGATGTCCTGGCCCTCCGGCGTATAGAGGAAGTCGAGATAGGTCTTGGCGAGATCGCGCGTGCCATGCTCGTCTGCAACGGTGTCGACGATCGCCACCGGAAATTCCGCCAACAGGCTGACCGAAGGCGTTACCTGCTCGAACTTGTCCTCGCCATACTCCTTGCGGACGCCGCGCGTTTCCGACTCGAAGGTGATGAGTACGTCGCCGATTTCGCGCTGCACGAAAGTGGTGGTCGCGGCGCGCCCGCCGCTGTCGAACACCGGCACGTTGTTGAACAGCTTGGTGACGAACTCCTTCACCTTGGCGTCGTCGTCCTTGAAGGCTTCCTTGGCGTAGGCGGTGGCCGCAAGATAGGTGTAGCGCGCATTGCCCGAGGTTTTCGGATTGGGGAAGATCACCTGCACGTCGTCGCGCACGAGATCGCTCCAATCCTTGATGTTCTTCGGATTGCCGGCGCGCACCAGGAAGGAGGGCAGCGAATAGAAAGGCGAGGCGTTGTCGGGAAAGTCCTTCTGCCAGTCGGCGGAGATGAGGCCCTTCTTGACCAGGAAGTCGATGTCGAGGACCTGGTTGAAGGTAACGACATCGGCGCTGAGACCCTCGGCGATGGCGCGCGCCTGCGCCGACGTCCCCGCATGCGACTGATCGACGGTGACGCCTGGGTGCGCGGCGACGAACGCCTTGTTGACCTGCGCAAACAGTTCGCGGCCGACATCGTAAGAGGCGTTCAGCAATCTGTCGGCCGACCAGGCTTGGGAGGATGCGAGGACCAGGCCGGCCAACGTGGCGACGCCAAGCAAAAATCGCTTCATGAAAACAGGCTCCAATGCCATGAGCTTAATGCCGGACCATAGCGGCAAGGCATCGTGCGCGACGAGGCACGCAGAGCGGCCGCTCGACATTATCGCGAGAAAAAGTAGTCCCGTTGTGGGCGGTTTCTAGTTTTTTCTTTCAAGAAGGGTCTTCCGCGCAGCTTGGAAGGGGTGCCGGCGTGGTTCGCGTGCACGATGATTCCCGGCCGGCTAACGCGGTGGCAAGACGAATGCATCGCGGCGCTGCCTGGCATATACAAGCGGTATATACAAGGAGCCATCGCCATGCCCCAACGCCGCCATTCAACAACCCCGCCGAAAGAGGCGAAGCTGTTTCGTAACAATCGCAGCCAGGCGGTACGCATTCCTGTCGAGTTCGAACTTCCCGGCGAAAGGGTCTTGATCAGCCGTGAAGGCGACCGCCTGATCATCGAGCCGGTCCGCAAACCTGGCCTCACGGCGCTGCTCGCGCAATGGGCGAAAGAGGCGCCGCCCGGTGCCGAGGAAGACTTTCCCGAGGTCGACGATATGCCGGTCAAATCCGAGGAATTTTTTTGATGCGGTTCATGCTGGATACGATCATTGTCAGCGACATGATCCGAAATCCGGCCGGGAAAGCCGCAAGCGCTGTCCTGCGCGTGGGAGACGCCGCCGTGTGTACCAGCATCGTGGTCGCGTCGGAACTGCGATATGGTTGCGTCAAGAAAAGATCAGCCAAGTTGCACAAGAAGGTCGAGGAATTGCTGGCTGAGATTCCCGTCTTGCCGCTCGATCTGCCGGTGGATGCCGAGTACGGCGCGATTCGCGCAGAACTGGAAGGCAGGGGCCAGACCACCGGCCAAAATGACCTTTTTATTGCTGCCCACGCCCGTGCGCTTGGAACTATCCTGGTGACCGCCGACACCGGGGAGTTCAACCGGATCAAAGGCCTGAAGGTCGAGAACTGGCTGGTGTAACGCCTGATAGAGGATCAAGCAGCCGGAAAAAGCTTCCAGCGCCGCGGCCTAAAAGCCACGCGACTTTTCTGCGCCGCCGGATGATCGACGGGCAATTCGATCTCGACCCGCTGACGTTCGCCGCCGATTTCGAGCTCGACCCGCCTGGTGCCGGCGACGCGGCGGCTGGCGGCGACCGTGCCGGCGATGCAGCCGTTGCATTCTTCCACCAGATCGACGTCGTGCGGGCGAAAGAACAGCGTCGCTTCGCCTTGCGGTGCGTGCGGCGCGGAGAGCCCGATCGGGCGGTCGGCGATCCAGACCTGGCCGTCCTCGACCTTGACCGGGATCGAGCTCGATTCGCCGATAAAGCCATAAACGAACGGCGAGTTCGGGGTGTCGTAGATCTCGTCGGCGGTGCCGACCTGCTCGATGCGGCCCTGGCTCATCACCACGACGCGATCGGCAAGCTCCAGCGCCTCTTCCTGGTCATGGGTGACGAAGACCGTAGTATGGCCGGTGGCGTCGTGGATGTCGCGCAGCCAGCGGCGCAGTTCGCGGCGCACCTGGGCATCGAGCGCGCCGAACGGCTCGTCGAGCAAAAGCACGGCCGGTTCGATCGCCATGGCGCGGGCCAGCGCCACGCGCTGGCGCTGGCCGCCCGAAAGCTGTGCCGGATAGCGTTTTTCCAGACCGGAAAGCTGAACGAGGTTGAGAAGTTCCGAAGCGCGGCGGCGGATTTCCTTCGCCGACGGGCGTGACGGCCCGTGCCGGACCTTGAGGCCGAAGCCGATATTGTCGGCGACCGTCATGTGGCGAAACAGCGCGTAGTGCTGGAAGACGAAGCCGACATTGCGCTCCTGAATCGACTTTTGGGAGGCATCCTCTTCGCCGAAGAAGATCTTTCCGCGGGTCGGCCGCTCCAAGCCGGCAATCAGCCTGAGCAGCGTCGTCTTGCCGGAACCGGAAGGTCCCAGCAGGGCGATCAGTTCTCCCGACTTGATGTCGAGCGAAACGTCGCGGAGGGCCGGAAACCGCTCAAACTCCTTGCGCACGTTGGCAACGCGAACTTCCATGCAAATCCCTTTTGTAGTTGATGCATGCCGTTATCCCAAAACCGGTTCCCACTTTTGGGCGACATCAAATCTTTGTTTTATGCATGTCGTTGTCCAAAAACCGCTACACACTTTTGGGCGACATGCATTTGTCAGTGTCCGCGCGTCGCGGCGATCTCGGCGCCGTAGCGCATCTCGAGAAGTGTTTTCAAGACCAGCGTGACGAGCGCCAGGCCGGCAAGCAGCGAAGCGACGGCAAAGGCGGCGGCGGCATTGTACTCGTTATAAAGGATTTCAACATGCAGCGGCATGGTGTTGGTTAGCCCGCGTATGTGGCCCGACACGACCGAGACCGCGCCGAACTCGCCCATGGCACGGGCATTGCACAGCAACACGCCGTAGAGCAATCCCCATTTGACGTTGGGCAACGTCACGTACCAGAACGCCTGCCAGCCATTGGCCCCGAGCGACAGGGCTGCCTCCTCGTCGCCATTGCCTTGTTCCTGCATCAGCGGGATCAATTCACGGGCGACGAAGGGGAAGGTGACGAAGATCGTGGCCAGCACGATGCCCGGCACGGCAAACAGGATGACGATGCCATGCGCCTTGAGCCAGGCGCCGAGCAGGCCTTGCGCGCCGAACAGAAGTACATAGACCAGGCCGGAAATGACCGGGGAGACCGAAAACGGCAGGTCGATCAGTGTGGTCAGGAACGCCTTGCCCTTGAACTCGAACTTGGCGATCGCCCAGGCGGCGGAAATACCGAAGACGATGTTGAGCGGCACCGAGATCGCCGCGACCAGAAGCGTCAGGCGGATCGCCGAGCGCGTGTCCGGTTCGCTCAGCGCCTGTGTGTAGGCCTCGATACCTTTGGCGAAAGCTTCCTTGAAGACGATGATCAGCGGCAGGAGCAGGAAAATGCCGAGGAAGGCAAAGGTCACTATCATCAGCACGGTTCTCGCCGTGCGGCTCTCGGTCACCGCCGGCGACTGGCTTTCATGGTGCGGCGCGTAGGATTTGATCTCCGGGTCAGCCATAGCGCTTGCGGCTCCAGGTCTGCACCAGGTTGATGACCAGCAGCATGACGAAGGACAGCGCCAGCATGATCGCCGCTATCGCGGTCGCCGCGGCGTAATTATATTCCTCCAGCCGGATGACGATCAGAAGCGGCGCGATCTCGGATTTGAACGGCAGGTTGCCGGCGATAAAGATGACGGAACCGTACTCGCCGACGCCGCGCGCGAAGGCCAGCGCGAAACCGGTGACGATGGCAGGCGCCAGTCCGGGTAGTAGAACGCGGCTGATGATCTGGAAGCGATTGGCGCCGAGCGTGGCGGCCACTTCTTCTACCTCCTTGTCGATCTCCTCCATGATCGGCTGCACGGTGCGCACGACGAAGGGCAGACCGATGAAGACCAGCGCGATGACGATGCCGAGCGGCGTATACGCGACCTTAATGCCGAGCGGCGTCAGCAGGCTTCCGATCCAGCCATTCGGTGCGTAAAGCGTGGTCAGCGCGATGCCGGCAACCGCCGTCGGCAGCGCGAAGGGCAGGTCGACCATGGCATCGGCGATGCGGCGGCCTGGAAAGCTGTAGCGCACCAGCACCCACGCGACGATCGTGCCGAAGACGACGTTGACGGCGGCGGCAATGAAGGCGGTGCCGAAGCTGATTTCAAGCGCGTTGATGGTGCGGCGGTCGGTGACGATCGCCCAGAAGTCGGTCCAGCCGAGCGCCGCCGAGCGCCAGATCAGCCCGGACAGGGGAATGAGGATGATGAGAGTGAGGTAGGCAAGCGAGAAGCCGAGCGTCAATCCGAAACCCGGAATGACGCTCGGCTGCCTGAATCGCCACCCCGCCTTGGCGGATGCTGTGGTCATGTCGTCCTGATCTAGATTTTATCTTACTGCGCTGGCTTGTAGATCTGGTCGAATATACCACCGTCGCCGAAATGGTAAGGCTGCGCCTTCGTCCATCCGCCGAAAATTGGATCGTCGATGCTGATCCGCTTGATTTCCGGCAGCTTGGCGAGATCCTCCGCAGGCACCAGGTCGGGCTTCGCCGGACGGTAGTGGTTCTTGGCGATGATCGTCTGGCCTTCCTTGGAATAGAGATAGCCCAGATAGGCTTCGGCAACTTTGCGTGTGCCCTTGGCATCGACATTGGCGTCGACAACGGCGACCGGCGGTTCGGCGAGGATCGAGGTCGGCGGGATGACGATTTCGAACTGATCGGCGCCGAACTCGTCCAGCGCCAGATAGGCCTCGTTTTCCCAGGCGATCAGCACATCGCCCAGGCCCTTTTGCGCGAAGGTCACGGTCGAGCCACGCGCGCCGGTGTCAAGCACCGGAACATGGGAATAGAGGTTGCCGACGAATTCCTTGGTCTTGGCTTCATCGCCGCCATCGTTGGTGTTGGCCCAGGCCCAGGCCGCGAGGTAGGCCCACCGGCCACCACCGGAGGTCTTGGGATTCGACGTGATCACCTGGACGCTGTCCTTTGTGAGATCGCCAAAATCGTGAATGCCCTTCGGGTTGCCCTTGCGGACGAGGAGGACGATGGTCGAGGTATAAGGAGCCGAATTGTTCTCGAACTTCGTCCGCCAGTCGGGATTGATCTTCTTCGTTTTCGAGACAATCGCGTCGACGTCGCCTTGCAGCCCCAGCGTCACCACGTCGGCGTCGAGGCCGTCGATCACGGCGCGGGCCTGAGCGCCCGATCCGCCATGCGACTGCTGGACGGTGACGGTCTCGCCGGTCTCGGACTTCCAGTGGGCGGTGAAAGCCTCATCGAATTGCTTGTAGAGCTCACGCGTCGGGTCATAGGACACGTTGAGAATTGTGGTGTCGGCAAACGCGAAACCGAGCGTGCCAAACTGGACAGATGTGGCGACCAGTGCGCCGAGCAGTTTCCTGAAATGAGGTTTGGTCATTTCCGCCTCCGTTGAACTCGCGCCAAATCTACCGAATTGATAGAATTTAGATGCATTCAATGTTGCCTTTTTTGGCCTATTGAAGCAATTTTTCGCCCACTTTCGGCGATATGAGGAACTATTTTCCCGACAAGGGGCCGGGATCGCGCTCCCGACGCGATTATCTAGAAACAGCTAGCTCTTCGGCAATGGCCTGCATCGCGCCCGAACGAGGTTTCGGCGGATTATTCGGCAGTAACGGGAAAGTTGAAGCGCTCTCTTGGAAACGGCTCGTTTTCCAGCGTGAAGTGCCACCATTCGCGTGCATAATTCCTGAAGCCGCCGGCGCGCATCGCCTCGACAAGTTTTTTGCGGTTAACCGCCGCTTCACTGGCTATCGGTCGGTGAGCCGTTTCGCTCGCTGGATCGAAACAGTCGAAACCCGTGCCGAAATCGAGCGTATCGGCATCGGTCGCGCCGCAGGCCGGTTTCGGAGCGCTCTTGCGGTCGGCTCGCGCGATCGCGACATCGACCGTCGATCCGCGCGAATGGGTGGACAGTTCGCCGATATAGCCCTTGGCGATGAGATCCTTGCGCTTGACCTTTGGGTACCATTGCGGGTCCGGTGGTCCACTCGTTTTTGTCCAGTCACCCATGTCGGAGACAGCCCGCGCAGGGCGATAGCAGTCGAACACGACCAGCGTCAGTCCTTCGGCGGCAATCGCTTTCTGCACTGCTGAAAGCGCTTGTGCCGCTTGCCTGGTGAGGACGCATATCGGCGCATCGTAGCCGCTTACCTTGCGATGCAGGAAATTTTCGAGGCCGGCATAGCGGATATCCTGCCGGATACTAGGGTCGATATCGGCCAGTCGAACAAAGCTGGCGGGCAGCGCGTCAGCAGACGCCGAGGAAATACCGGCGGCCGAAAGCAAGACGTAAAACCCAATCCCCTGAATCACCTGCCGGAAATTATTCAAGGGAAACTTTCACTCGACGAAAACCTTCACACTGGCCGCGCGTCCCGCCGCGTCGATCACGGTTAGGGTCGAATAGCCGGCGCCGTCCGGCTGCCAGGTCGCGGTGCGCCGCCGGTCGATGCCGACCAACGGCTTGCCGTTGGCCAGCCAGCGGAACGGTGCGCGGCCGCCTTGCAGCTTGAGCACCAGCGGCGAGACGTCGGCCGAGGAAGTGCCGAGATCGACGCGAGCGCCGTCGGGCGGAAAGATGATGGTTGGCGCAGGTTCGGTCGGCGTCGCCTGTACCAGCCCATCGGCGCCGGCGCCGAAGCGCGTCAGCGTCACCGGCAGCTCCTCGCGCTTCGGACGCCGGACGCCGGACGGCTGGCTCGGCAGCGGTACGGCGGCCAGGCTGGAACGGACAAAACCTTCGAACAGGATGGGCGCAGCCGAGACATAGCCGGACAGGCCGGGAACCGCGCCGGCGTCGGGGCGGCCGACCCAGACGCCGAGCACGTAGCGGCCGTCGAAGCCGACCGACCAGGCGTCGCGATAGCCGTAGGAGGTGCCGGTCTTGTAGGCGATGCCGCGTTGGGCGGCACCCTGGGGAGGCTTGACGCCTGACAGGATGTCGGTGATCTGCCAGGTCGCCTGCCCGTCGAGGATGGTGGTGGTCGAGCGTTCGGCATTCGCCGGCTCGGTGCCGTCATGCAGCGTGTGTGCCTTGCCGCCATTGGCAAGGCCGGCATAGAGTTGGACCAGGTCGCGCAGGGTCACCCCGACGCCGCCGAGGCCGATCGCCAGGCCGGGCGCTTCGTTGACGGGCAGGATAGGGGTCACATCGGCCTGGCGAAAGCGTGCCATCAGCCGGGCCGGGCCGACCGCGTCGAGCACGCGGATCGCCGGCACGTTGAGCGACAATTGCAGCGCCTGCCTGATGCTGACATCGCCCTGATAGCCCATGTCGAAGTTCTTCGGCCGATACCCGGAGAAATCGGCTGGGCTGTCCTCGATCAGCATCTCCTGCGCCACCAGGCCTTGTTCGAAGGCGAGGCCGTAGATGAACGGCTTCAGCGTCGAGCCAGGCGAACGAACGACTTTGGTCATGTCGATCCAGCCCGAACGGCTGGCATCGAAGAAATCGGCAGAGCCGACCTCACCAAGAATATCGCCGGTACGGGCATCGGCCAGTACCATGGCCACCGAGAGGCGAGGGCCGAGCCTGGCGGCCGCATCCTTGGCCACCTGCTCCAGCCCTTCCTGGACACTCTTGCGGATCGTCAGTTGCAGCTTCTGGCCGGGAACAGCCTTGGACAGCATTGTATAGGCCGCATGGGCAGCGAGCGCCGGCAAGGTGCGCCGCAGCCCCGACACATCGTCGAGCGCGGCACGCGCGGCCTCACGTTCGCCGAGCAGGCCTGCCGAGACCATGCGGGTCAGCACGCGGTCGCGGGCGGCCTGGGCGACGTCGAGGTTGCGGTCAGGGCGCCGCTTTTCCGGCAATTGCGGCAAAGCGACGAGCAGGGCCGCCTCCGAGACCGTCAGCCGTTTCGGCTCCTTGCCGAAATAGGCAAGCGAAGCGGCGCGCACACCTTCGAGATTGCCGCCATAGGGCGCCAGCGTCAGATAGCGTTCGAGGATCTCGCGCTTGGAAAGCCGCCGTTCGATCTGGAGGGCGCGCAGCATCTGCTTGATCTTCGAGCCGAGGCTGCGGCTGTCGCGCGGTTCGATCAGCCGGGCGAGTTGCATCGGCAGCGTCGAACCACCGGAGACGATATGGCCGCTGGTCGCGAACTGGCCGGCGGCACGCGCCAGTGCCAGCACGTCGACGCCTTGATGATCCCAGAAACGCTTGTCCTCATAGGTGACCAGCATGTCGACGAACTGCTTGTCGACCTGGTCCAGGCTGGTGGCGAGCCGCCAGTAGCCATCCGGCGTAGCGAAGGCGCGCAGCAGCTGGCCGTCTCGGTCCTGCACCTCGGTCGAGACCGGCAAAGCAGCCGGCAGCGGCGGCGGAAAAGCGCGGTCGAGCTGCCAGAGGGCGGCGGCGGTGATTGCAGCGAGACCGGCCAAGGAGATGCCCGTGATGGCCGCTCGGCGCAGGAATTTTCTGGAGAGCATGGCGCCGCCCCTCATCCGCCTGCCGGCACCTTCTCCCCGTTTAGTGACGGGGAGAAGGGGGCTGTCGCGAACCTTGGCGCCTTTTCTGCGACGTTAAAGTTCGGCGAAAACTTCGGCGCATGGCTCTTTCTCCCCGTCTCTATACGGGGAGAAATGCCCGGCAGGGCAATGAGGGGCAGCGCCATCGCCATATTCCTATCCGCCATTTTTTGCCTTACGGCGCCTTGACCTCCATCATGCCGGTGGCGGTGCGGGCCGAATATTGCGGCCGGTACATGTCCTCGATCGTTGCCGCCGGGTGGGCGTAGGTGCCCGGCGTCACCGCGCGCACGACGTAGGCGAGTGTGATGTTGCGGTCGCCGTCGCCGTCGTTGGGATTGAATGCCGCGACGAAACGGTCGTCGCGGAATTCGAGATGGGCGGCATCGGTCTGCGCCAGCCAGGAGAAGTTCGTCAATTGGGCGCTGGAGACCAGGCCCGGATTGTCGATCTCGAAGCCGGCCGGCAACAGGTCGGTGATCAGCAGTCGCGAAGGCCAGGTGTTCTGCTCGTAAACCTTGAGCACGACGACATAGCGTTCGTTCTGCTTGACCTCCGTCATGTTGGCCTCTGTGCCGTCTAGCTTGTAGTAGGTACGGCTGATGGTAAAGCCGTTGCCGCCGGCCGGCAGAGGCTGGATCGGCGAAGCCACGGTGGTGACGACCGCCTGCAGCGGATTTCTGCCGGTGTTGACGATGGTCAGCGGACTGTCGGCCAGGTCGCCACCGGCGATCTGGTCCGAATAGCCGCCGGCATGCGGTGCGCCGTTGACGGTCAGCGCGATCGAATCATTGCCGGCCTTCAGCGCGCGGGCCGCCAGCAGCATCCAGGACTCGTCCTGTGTGCTGGTCCACCTGGCGTCGGCGCGTTCCCTGGTCACTAGTTGGATCAGCGCCGGCACGATGGTCGGCACCGGCTTGCTTTCCGCGGCAAGCGCCAGGATCGCCGCGCCGTCGCGCAGTGGCGAGCCATAGTCGGACCGGTAATAGTCATATTCGGGCGTCGACTTGGCCAGTTGCAGCGCGGCCTGGAAGGTTGCCTCCGAGCGCTGGGTGTCACCGTAGAGCGCGAGAGACGCCGCCAATTGGGCGACGGCCATCGGGCTGGTAAAGGCTTCGAGCTGGGTGTCGGCATAATAACGCAGATCGCCGACCGAGGCCTTTTTGTTGCGGGCAAGCACATAGAGCGCATAGGCGATCTCGCTGCCGCGATCCTGGACGTCCTGATCGTAGCCGATCGCGTTCTGCAGATTGCTCAGCGCCTGGTTCATCGCCAGGGCCGGTACGTCGTACTTCTGCTCGCGCGCCCGGGTGAGGAAATCGGTGACATAGGCGTCGAGCCACAGATCGCCGGAACCCGGACCCCACAGGCCGAAGCTGCCGGCCGAGGCCTGATAGCTCAGCACCTTGTAGATAGCGTCCTGGACGCGGCCATGCAGATCGGGGTCGCTGGCCATGCCGATGCCGGAAGCCATCTCGTTGACGTAGAGAAGCGGCATGGCGCGGCTGGTGGTCTGTTCGGCGCAACCATAGGGATAGCGGTCGAGCGTCATCAGCAGCGACGGTACATCGAAGGCAGCCGCCTGCGAAACGCCGACGCTGACCGAAGCGCCATCGAGCAGGCTTGCCGCCAGCAGTTCCTTGTCGACGCGCAGCGCGCCGCCATTGCCCTTGAGGTCGACGACCATGCGGGTGGTCACCGGTAGTTGCGCCGGGCGCACCGGCACATAGAGCGTCTGCTCGACGGCGGTGACGTCGGCATGCGCAAGCTTGATGGTGATCGAGGCGTTGCCTGCGGTCTGCGCAATCAACGGCACGGTCAGCGTCTGCCGCTTGCCTTTGGCCAGCGTCAGCTTTTCAGGCAAGGCGGCACTGCCGGTAGACAGGTCGCCCGTCGTGTCGATGGTCAGCTTGTAGTCGCCAGCGGGGCCGTCGGTGTCGGCGACGTCGAGCCGCATGACGGCGGAATCGCCGGGCGCCAGGAATCGCGGCAGGCCGGCGGTGATCACCACCGGATCGCGAACGATGACGTCGGACTGGGCATGGCCGACTGCTTCCTTTGTCCAGGCGACGGCCATGACGCGCACGGTGCCGTTGAACTGCGGTATGTCGAAGTCGATCCGCGCCTTGCCGTCGGAGTCGAGCTGGACCGGGCCGGAGAAGAAGGCGACCAGCTTTTCGGTCGGCGGACTGCCTTGCGATTGCATGTTGGCGCCGTCGCCGCCGGTGCGCAGCTTACCGGTTGTGCCCAGCGAGCCGTCGATCAGCCGGCCATAGATGTCGCGAACCTCGAGACCGAGCATGCGCTGCCCGAAGAACCAGTTCTCCGGATCCGGTACCTTGAAGTTGGTCAGGTTGAGGATGCCGACGTCGACGGCCGCGACCATGACATAGGCGTTGGTGCCGGGCTGCACGCCGGCTACGGCGACCGGGATCGACAGCTGCTGGCGCGGCATGGTCTTGTCCGGCGGCGCCAAGCTGACGGCAAGCTTCCGCGAGCCGGGATCGAGCTTCAGCCATTTGACGCCGATGGCGCGCGCCGGCATACGTGTCTCTTGCGCATCGCCCGGCCTGAACAGCGTTGCCGTGACGTAGGCGCCGGCACCCCAGTCGTCGCCGACCGGGATGTCGACGGTGCTGCCGCCGGCCGGCACGCTGGCGGTGACGGTCTTCAGGAGCTTGTCGGCGCCGATGGTGACGAGCAGCTCGCCTGCAAAGTGCGGCGACACTTTGAGCTTGGCCACTTCACCCGCCGCATAGGTATCCTTGTCGAGGGCGATCTCGAGGCCGTCGGGCGTTTCGGTGGTGGTGGAACTGACATACCAGCCGGCGTCGAACTCGTAGCTGGTGGCCGGGCCTTCCGGATCCGCTGTCTCGATCTCGAGCCGGTAGCGGCCCCAGTCGACCGGCAGCGACACCGTCGCCTCGCCATCGGCGCTCAGGTCGACCTGGCCGTTGGCCACCGCCTTGGTGAAGGTGACCGGCTCATAGTTCCAGGAGTTGCTCGAGCGGTACCACTGGTAGCTACGCTCGACCTTGACCAGCGACCACTGCGCGCCCTTCAGCGCCTCACGCTTGCCGTCTGGGTCGACAGCGATCAGGCTGAACTTGGCCGTGCCGCCTTGCGGCACCTCGTCGTCGTCGAAATCCGGGCGGATGCCGATCATGTGGCCTTGCGGGCGGATGCCGATATTCAGCGAGCGCTCGACGGCACGGCCGCCGGTTTCACGCATCCTGACAGTGACCTTTGCATCGACCAGCTTGGTGGTGGATGGCAATTGATCGACGGAGACCGGGAAGGTCGCCTTGCCGTCCTCGCTGACCACCGGCAGGCCGGTGAAGGGCGTCACCGTCGGTTCCGCCGACTGTTCGTCGGCCAGACCGAAGGAATAGGCTTTGAAGCGGTCCCAGTCGCGGGCGGTCGACAGCGTCAATTCGCCTTCGAGCGCGAGGCCCGCGGCCGGCGCGCCGTAGAGAAAGCGGCCGTCGACGGTAATGTTGGCGGTCTCGCCCTGCGCGATCTCCTGCTTGTCGGAGGACAGGTCGAACTCGATGCGGTCCGGTACGAAGTCCTCGACCAGGAACATCTGGCTGGCGACCGCCGCCTGCTTGGGATCGGTATGGATCGCCACCGTCCAGGTGCCGCGCATAGCGTTGGGTTCCAGCGGCAGGTCGACCGCGTGACCACCGGCCGATGCGCCATCGCTGACGATGCGGCGGTCCTCAACGCCGTCGGGCCGCGAGAAGATGAAGGTCAGCGGCAGGTTCTCGACCGCCCTGGCGGCACTGTCGCGGGCAAGGGCTGCGACATGGACGTCCTCGCCGGCGCGGTAGATGCCGCGCTCGGTCCAGGCATAGACGTCGAGCGCGCCAGGTGCCGGCCGTCCGGCGACGCCACGGTCGGACAGGTCGAAGCCGGCGCGGCCCATATCGAGGAAGACGAAATCGTCGTCGCCCTGTTTGGCCATCAGCACGGCCGGGGCCATGCCGCTGTCGCCGCGCGTCAGGCCGGGATTGAACACCGCCCGCCCTTCCGCGTCGGTGGTCGCGGTGCCGAGGATTTCATTGTTCCTGGCCAGCAGCGTCAGCTCGGCGCCGGCGATCGGCTTGGCGGTTGCGAGCGAACGGGCAAAGACGTTCAGCCCATCCTGTCCGGTATAGGTCGACAGGCCGATATCGGAGACGACGAACCATTGCGTGGCGTGCGAATCATAGTCGTCGCTGCGATCGTTGACGGCTTGTGCGGTCAGCACATAGACGCCGGGCTTGCGCTTCGGCAAAGCCTCGTCGATTGGGAAGGAGGTGGTGACTTCCTTGTTGAGGTCGTTGGCGATGTCGAGCTGGCCTTGCCAGACCGGCTCGCCCATCTGTTCGGAGATGTTCGAAATGTCGTAGCCGTCAAGCTGGCGCAGGAACTGATATCCCGACAGAAGCTGGGCCAGCGAGCGGTCGCCGATGCGGAAGAGCTTCATTTCGGCGGCATTCATGTTGACGGTAACGACCGGTATGCCGCGGCGTGCGCCTGCGGGCAGCACGAAGCTGTCGCCGGTGAAGCGGGCCGAAGGCGCGCGGTCCTGCACGTAGATCGACAGAACCACCGGTGCCGCGGTGACTTCGCCAATGGCGGCCGGCAAGCCGGCGCGGAAGGTCACGTCATAATGTTGGCCGTGCTCGAGTCCTTCGACGCAGATCTGCTTGTCCTTGGCTTCGACGCCCTTGGGAGCGGCGTTGTCGACAGTAACGAACTGCGAGTAGTCGACGCCGGTCTTGACCAGTTCCTCGGAGAACTGCGCGCAGATGCGTGGCGCGCTGGTGTCGGCGTCGACGGTGTGATCGATGACGCGGAAGCCCTTGCGGGCCTTGAGATCCTGATAGGCGGCCCTGACTGCCGGCGAATTGACGAGAGCGAGGCTCGCCTCGTAGGCCTGCAGGGCCGGCCTGTAGAGATCGCGGCGATCAAGGCCGTCCCCGAGCAGCGCCAGCACGTCGGCGCGCGTCTTGGTGGTGCGCAGCAATTTGTAGGCGTTGAAGGCGGCGGAAGTGGCGTTCGCCGGTAGGGTCGACGGCTCCGAGCTGTTGGCGGTCGGATGGACGGCAAGCGTTTCGCGCGCCAGCTCGAGCCAGAGCTGGCCATCACCAGGCAACACCGAAACCGCCGCTTCGTATTTGTGCATGGCCGAGCGATGATCGCCCGTCAGCGCCGACTGTTCGGCGGCGGCCCTCAGCGCCGTCAGCCCTTCTGTCGGCTTGGTGTAGGTCGGGCCAGTGAGCTTGTTGCGGTATTGCTGGGCCTGGTCGGCCATCCAGTTGGGGAAGAAGGCGAGTTCGGGTGGCGCGCCGATGTCGGGATCGCCATCGATGTTGACGATCTTGCCGGCGACGGCGCCGCCGAAGGGTTTCAACGAATTGTAATCGGATTTAAGGAAGCACCATTTGGCCTTGAGGTTGTAGGTGAAGGCGCGGCAGGCCGGGTCGCCGAGGCAGGTGGTCTTGCACTGGTCGAGGCTGACATTCTGGTCGGATCTGAGATCGAAACCGAAATAGTCGGAATTGTCCGATGTCACCACCCGCCGGGCTTCGGCCGCTTGCGCGACACCGCTCCAGGCAAAAAAGAGAAGGAAAAGAATCGATAGACCACGAGCCGCGCGCATTGCCATAAACCCCTCCAGACAAGTGCTTACGTCCAGAAATCTTCAAGCTTCAGTCGCGCTTGTCAACATCGGGACGCGGCAGGATCCGCCTGCCAACGGTTTGCTTTCCGGCCGGTGACCGGTAGTAGCTCCATAGGACAGGGGATCACGCTTTCTTGCGGCGACGCAGAAGGTGTGAGTTCCAAGCCCTGTCTATTTCAGCAATTGGATTGTGGCCCCTTTACGAGTGCTTCAGAACTTCATTCCAATTTTAGGTTTGCGAGCTAGGCTAGGAGCGTAATGCCGGCGTATGAAAGGCAGATGTCGGGAGGAACCGCGCCACGGCGCGCGCTTTCGCGCGCCCTGCTTTTCGCATTGTTGTGCTCTACGGCACTTGTTGCCGAAACCGGAAGTGCGGCAGCCTTCGAGATTTTCGGCATCAAGCTGTGGGGATCCAAAGACGAAGATGCCGATATCGTCGACCCGCTGCGCTATACGGTGACGATCGAGGCGCCGGACGCCGACAAGGACCTCGCCGAGAAGCTCGAAAACGCCTCGGCGCTGAAGGCCGACGAGGAACACCCGGTATCCGGTTCTCTCGGCCTGCTGGCCAAGGCGCGCAGTGACCGTGAGCAACTTGTTGCCGCACTCTACACTGACGCCCGCTACGAGGGTGTCGTCACCATCACTATTCAGGGCAAGCCGCTCGACGATCTGCCGCCCGATGCCGAGTTTTCGGGTCCGCAGCCGATACCGGTGGTGATACGCATAGCAGCCGGGCCGAAATTCACGCTTGGCAACATCAGACTGGAAGGCGATGCGGCGGGGCTGGCAAGTGCCGATTTCGGCCTGATCGCCGGCGGTGACGCCAGTTCGGGCGCCGTGCTCAAGGCCGAGGCGGCGATCGTGCGGGCACTCAAGCAAGAAGGCAGGCCGCTGGCCAAGGTGACGGGCCGCGAGATCGTCGCCGAGCACGCCGGTTCGACGCTCGACGTGACGCTTGCCGTCGCGGCCGGCCCGGTCGCCGGCTATGGCGACACCACTGTCGAGGGCACCGAAAAGGTCGACCGCGACTTCACCGAATATATGACCGGCCTGAAGCGCGGCCGCCAGTATTCGCCCGATGAGATCGACGGTGCGCGCGACCGGCTGCTTGGGCTCGAGGTCTTCAACAGCGTGACGGTGAAGGAAGCCGACGCGCTCGACGCCGAGGGCAACATCCCGATCGGTGTCGAGGTCAGCGAGCGCAAGCCACGCTATTTCGGCATTGGCGGCAGCTTCTCAAACACCGAGGGGCTGGGCCTCGAAGGCTATTGGGGGCACCGCAATCTGTTTGGCCGCGCCGAAAAGCTGCGCATCGACGGCAAGATCAGCGGCATCGGCAGCAACGACTTGACCCAGCTCAATTACAATGCCGGCGTCATGTTCGAAAAGCCGGGCGTGGTCGGGCCGGCGTCGAAGTTCATTGCCAGCGTCAATACCGTGCTGGAGCACCCCGACGCCTACGACCATTTCTCGGTCAAGGGCAGCACCGGCCTATCCTACGAACTCGACAAGAAGCAGACGGTTTCCGCGCAAGTCGCGCTGGATTATTCGAGGATCCACGACGCTTTCGGCAAGCACACCTATCTGATCGCCAGCATTCCACTGCAATATGTCTACGACAATCGCGACAGCAAGCTCAATCCGACCCGGGGCTTCAGGGTGCTGGCCTATGGCGAGCCGAGCTACGACATTTTGAGCGGGGCTGCGTTTGTCAAGCTGAAGGGCGAGGGGTCGGCCTACCAGTCACTCGATTCGGCCTCGAAATTCGTTTTCGCCGAACGTGTCGCCATCGGCTCTATCATCGGCGCCAGTCTTCAAGATGTTCCGGCAGATCGACGCTTCTACTCAGGCGGCGGCGGTTCGGTGCGCGGCTATGCCTATCAAGGCATCGGCCCGAAGGACAGCAATGGAGAGCCGATCGGCGGGCTTTCGTTCTTCGAGACCTCGGTCGAGATGCGCATCGCCGTCACCGACAAGATCGGCGTCGTGCCGTTCGTCGATGCCGGCACGGTGTCGACCAGGCAGGTCCCCGATTTTTCGGACATGAAGGTCGGCGCGGGTGTAGGCTTGCGCTATCTGACGGCGTTCGGGCCGCTGCGCGTCGACGCGGCGGTGCCGCTCAACCGCGGCCCCGACGATCCTCATTTCGGCATTTATGCCGGCATCGGCCAGGCATTCTGATGGCAATATTCAGGCGCATCCTCCGTATCCTTTTCTACACGCTGCTCATCGTCGTGGCAGCGGCGGTGGGGGCGCTCGTCGTGCTGACCAAAACCGAGCGCGGCCGCGAAAACCTTGCCGGCATCATCTCGACCATGGCCTCGACCGGTGATCGCAAGGTCACTGTCGTCGGCATCGACGGTATCTGGTCGGGCGCGCTGAGGGTCGATCATGTCGTTCTGGAAGATCGCGAAGGCGCCTGGATGGTGGCGCGCAACGTGGCCGTCGATTGGTCGCCGCTGGCACTCCTGTCGAAGAGCTTCAGCGCCGATCGCATTGGGGCCGAGCGTATCGAGTTGGCAAGGCTGCCGGTGGCCAATACACAGTCGAGCCAAAGCGGAGCGACGACGCTGCCGGTTTCCATCGACGTCAGGCAACTCGACCTTCCCGAAATCGCGCTCGGGCAGGCTCTGGCCGGCAGCGGTGTCGCCGAACTTGCAGCCAAGGGAGCGCTCAAGGCGGACGCCTCACCATTGGCGATCGAGACCAACCTCAACATCGTTCGCCACGACGGCAAGCAAGGCACGGTCGACGCCAAAGCCCATTTCGCGCCGGCCGACAACAAGCTCGACCTCGACCTTAAGGCATCCGAGCCGGCCGGCGGCATCATCGCCAACCTGCTCAACCTGCCGGGCGCGCCGCCGGTCAACATTGTCGTTTCCGGCACCGGACCGCTCGCCAACTGGAATGGCATCGGGACCTTCGTTGTCGACGGCCGGATCGTCACCCAGCTTACCGGTCGCCATCAGCTCACCGACAAGGGTCATTATGTCGAGGCCAACGGCGATGGCGAATTCGAGCGCTTCCTGCCCGAAACCCTGAAACCGCTGTTTGCCGGCAAGACCAGCTTCGACCTCGCCGGCACGGCGACCGCGGCCGGCGGCGTCGATGTCGAGCGCGCCAATATCGACAGCGGCGCCTTGCACGCGACCGCCGCCGGCATTGTCGATCCGAACGGCGCCAGCGACCTTTCGGTGAAGCTCGCCGCAAAGGGGCCGCCGATCGTGCTCAGCCTCGGCAGCGAGGCGCAACCGATAACCGTGGCAATCAAGGATGCCACGGCCCGCGCTTTCGGCGATGGCAAGGCGCCGATGGTGGATATCGGCGCGTCGCTGGTCTCGGTGGTGGCGGGCGGCACGCGGGTGGACGACCTGATCGGGCAAGTGCATTCCGATGGTTTCGACATCCAGAACCGTAGCGGGCCGGTCACCATCAAGCTGACGGCGGCCGGCCTGAACACCGACGTCGCGACTTTGGCGCCGCTGATAACGGGCAGGGTCAGCGCCGGTCTCGCCGGCTCCGTCAGCAAGGAACAGATTGTCGTCGACGAAGGCACGCTACGCAGCGACGCGCTCAATGCGTCCGTAACAGCCACAGTGGCGCTTGCCGATCTGTCGATGACGCTCAAGATGAATGCCGACGCGGCTTCGACGGCGCTGCCGCCGCAAATCAGCTCGGTTCTCGGCGAGCGCGTGCAGTTTTCCGCAACCGCGACACGCGACCCGGACGGTGCGTTCGCCGCCAACGCATTGCAACTCACCTCCGGCACGCTTAGCGCCAGCGGCACCGCCAGTGCGCAAGGCACCGATATCCGGGCCGATATCAAGGGTACGCTGGGCGACGTGTCGGTGCTGTCGCCGCTGGTCGGCGCCAAGGTCGGCGGCGCCGTCGGTTTCGGGCTTACCGCAAGCGGCGCGCGCAGCGCACCGGATTTCTCGGTTTCGGCCAACAGCGACAGCCTAACGGCGTCCGGCCATGCGGTGAAGCAGATCAAGCTGAGCGCGAGCGGCAAGGCCGATATCGCCAGTCCCGCCGCCGATGTCTCGCTGACCGGCTCGGTCGACGACCAGCCGCTCGACCTCAAGGCATCGCTGGTCACAACCGACGGCAAGCGCTCCATCAATGGACTTGCCGTCTCGTTAGCCGACAACAAGGTCTCCGGCGACCTCGGGCTCGACGACAACCTGCTGCCGCTCGGCACGTTGACCCTCGATGCCGCCGATATTGCTCCGCTGGCCGCACTCGCAGGCCAGTCGGTAGCCGGCGACGTGCGCGGCACCATCCGCTTTGCGAACGACAACGGAGCGCCGACGGTCGCGATCGATGCGACGAGCGCCGTGATTTCGCGCGGCGAACTGGCGGCGAAGACAATCGCCGTCAACGCGCTGGTCGCCAATTATCTCAAAGCACCGGCAATCGCCGGCAAGATCAAGGCCGACACGATCACCTCCGGAACCACGGTGATCAGCGGCATCGATGTCGACCTGAAGCGCGATGGCGACTGGACCGGCTTTAGCGGCGGCGCCACGGTCGCCGGCATTCCGGCCAGCGCGTCCGGGCGCGTCAGGGTTGCGAACGGCACCACCAGCATCGAGCTTGCCTCGGGCGAGGCGACCGTCCGCGGCATCAAGGCAGCTGTCGCGCAGCCATCAGCGCTGACAATCGCCAATGGCAGGGTGAGCATAGAGAAATTGGCGCTCGGTGTCGGCGGTGGTTCGGTTGCCGTGTCGGGTACGGCCGGCCAGACGCTCGATCTCGCTGCCACCTTGTCGGCGATGCCGGCAGCGCTTGCCAATGATTTTTCACCGGGTCTCGATGCCGTCGGCGCGCTCAGCGGCACCGCGCAGGTCACCGGATCGTCGGCTGCCCCAGATATTCGCTTCACCGCCCGGCTCAGCGGCGCCGAAACCAGCCAGACCCGGCAGGCTGGGCTCGGGCCGCTGGATCTCGACGCGGCAGGCCGTTTCTCGTCGGCCAGCGGCCTGGCCATCGAGCAGGCGACGCTTGCCGGCGAGAAAATCTCCGGCAAGGCAGCCGGCACCATCAATCCGAACGGTGCCAGCGATTTTTCGCTCGACCTGGCCTCTACCGGTCCGAGCCTGCCGTTGTCGCTTGGCAGCAAGGAGAGCCCGATCAAGCTCGAGCTACAGGCGATATCGCTAAGGGCGGCCGGGCAGGGCGCCCAGCCGAAGCTCGACATTTCCGCGACGCTGCCATCGGCCGCCACCAATCTAGCTACGATCGAGGGCATCACGCTTGTGCTGCACTCCGATCGCTTCGACGTGAAAGCCCGGACCGGGCCGATCTCTGGCTCGGTGACCGCCGAAAAACTCGGCATCGACAATCCGACCGTCGCGCCGCTGATCGCCGGCAAGGTCACCGCCAAACTCGCCGGCAGCCTTGCCGCCGATGCCATCGTCATCGATAGCGGCACGGTGACCAGCGACGCGTTGAACAGCGGCTTCAACGGGCGGGTCTCGCTGGCCGACGGCGCCATCGACCTCAATGTCAAGGCGGACGCCGCCTCGGCGGCACTGCCGGCGGCGGTACGTGGCGTGCTCGCCGAGCGAACGCAATTCAGTGCCGCGCTGAAGCGGGACGCCAATGGCAATGTCACCGCCAATACCGTCAGGCTGTCGTCCGGTTCGCTGACGGCAGACGGCCAGGCGAGCCTTGCCGACAACAAGCTCAGCGCCGACGTCAAAGGCGCGCTAGGCGACGTCTCGCTGCTATCCAAGGACGCCAAAGGCGCCATCTCTTTCGCGCTGAATGCGCAAGGCGCCAGCACCGCGCCGGATCTGTCGCTGAGTGTCAACAGCGACAGGCTTTCGGTCGCGGCGCGCGAGATCACCGGTCTGAAGCTCACTGCCACCGGCAAGGCTGATGCCGCCAACCCGGCTGCGAATGTGCAACTCACCGGAAATGTCGGCGGCCAACCGCTGCAGGGCAGCGCCGCGCTGGCGACATCGGACGGCAAACGCGCCATCAATGGACTTTTGCTGTCGCTCGGCAAGAACCGTATCTCCGGCGACCTGGCGCTCGACGATGCCTTCCTGCCGGCCGGCAGCGTGGCGCTCGACCTGCCCGATATCGGTTCGCTTGCGGCCCTGGCACTGGAAAAGGCCGATGGCGATGTGCGCGGCACGATCGCCTTCTCCAAGGCGGGTACCGTGCCGCAAGTCGCCGTCAAGGCGACGACGGCCTCGATCTCGCGCGGCGATGTCTCGGCCAAGGCCGTGAGCATCGATGCGCTGATCGCCAACTATCTGGCGGCACCGGTGATCTCGGGCAAAATCCGTGCCGACAGCGTAACTTCCGGCGGCACGGCTATTCGGGGCGTCAACGTCGATCTCAAGCGCGACGGCGAATGGACCGGCTTTTCCGGTGGCGCCACCGTCAAGGATATTCCGCTGAGGGCGGCCGGCCGGGTCAAGGCGGTCAAGGGCACGACGACGGTCGAACTTGCCTCCGGCGAGGCGACCATCCGCGGCATCAAGGCGGCCATCGCCCAGGCCTCGACCATCAACATCGCCAATGGAGTGACCAGCCTCGACAGGCTGGTGCTCAACCTCGGCGGCGGCACGGCGACGGTCACGGGCAAGGCTGGGCAGGCGTTCGACCTCAACGCGACGCTGGCCCGCGTCCCGATCTCGATAGCCAACAGTTTTTCGCCGGGCCTCGATGCCGCCGGTTCCATCTCAGGCACTGTGAAGGTGACGGGCGCGCCGGCCAATCCGGCCGTTGCCTTCAAGATCGACGCCGCAGGCGTTCAGACGTCGCAGACCCGTGGTGCAGGTTTCGGCGGCATGGGCGTTTCATCCTCAGGTACGTATTCGGGCAACAGACTGACGTTCGACGCCAACATGAGCGATGCCGCCGGCCTCGGCCTCAAGGGCGGCGGCACGATGACGACATCAGGCGCGCCCACCCTTGATCTCAACTTTTCCGGCAAGGTGCCGTTCGCCTTCCTCACCAGGACACTCGCCGCGCAAGGCCTGTCCCTGAGCGGCACGGCCGACGTCGATGTGCAGGTGCGCGGCCCGGCGACGTCGCCGGTGATCTCAGGCACGGTCCGCACGTCGGGCGCCCGTCTGGTCGATGCGCGATCGGGGCTTGCGATCAACGACATCACTGCCGATGTCGCTATCGGCAATGGCGTGGCCAGGATCAACCGCCTGACCGGCACGCTGTCGACACGCGGCAGCCTTTCGGCCAGCGGCACCGTCGGCATCGATCCGGCAAAAGGTTTTCCGGCCGATCTGTCGATCAAGCTCGTCGACGGCCGCTATACCGACGGCAAGGTGGTCACCGCCAATCTCGGCGGCGACCTGACCGTCAAGGGACCGCTCACCTCCGCGCCGGTGATTTCCGGTACCGTCAACCTGGCCAAGACCGTCATCACCGTACCCGAAAGGCTGCCCGGCTCGCTGGCCGAGCTCAACGTCAAGCACAAGAATGCGCCGGCAGCCGTGCGTGCACAGGACAAGGCGTTGCGCCCGGCCGCAGCAAGCAGCGGCGGTGGAGGCAGCGGCATCAACCTCGACGTCACGGTCAATGCGCCGAGCCAGATCTTCATCCAGGGCAGGGGCGTCGACGCCGAGCTCGGCGGTTCGCTGCGGCTGACCGGTCCGGCATCGTCACCCCAGGCGGTCGGCACCTTCACCTTGCGGCGCGGGCGGCTGACGATCCTTGCAAAGCGGCTGACCTTCACCGAAGGCACCGTCGGCTTTTCCGGCTCTCTGGTGCCCTACCTCAATCTCACGGCGCAATCGAAGACGACTAGCGCCACCGTGACCATCGTGGTGTCGGGCGAGGCGAACAACCCGAAATTCACCTTCTCCTCGGTACCGGTGCTGCCGGAGGACGAGGTGCTGGCGCAGCTGATCTTCGGCCGTTCGATGTCGAACCTGTCGCCGCTGCAGATCGCGCAGCTTGCCGAGGCTGCCGGACAACTAGCCGGCGTCGGCGGCTCGACCTCCCTGCTGCAGAACCTGCGCAGTGCGATCGGCGTCGACGATCTCGACGTGATCACCGACGAAGAGGGCGGCACCGCCGTCTCGGCGGGCAAGTATCTCAACGACCGTACCTATGTGACGATCCAGAAGGGCGACAGGCCGGGCTCGGGCAAGGCAACCGTCGATCTCGACGTTGGACGCGGCGTCAAGCTGCGTGGCGATGCAACCGACGCCGGCGAAGCCAAAGGCGGTGTTTTCTACGAACGGGAATATTGAAACCGGCGGTTCGCGCAGAACAGGTGGTTGCCTGAAGAACGAGCGGCGCAGCGGCGAATGTCCCAGTTTAATTGCCCGTTGAGATTTCAGACGAAATCCCTGGCGCAGTAGCAAATTTGCGCCAAGACTGTCGTTATCGCGCGAACCGCCCTGCTTTCAAAGTTGCACATTCCTTGGCATGTTCCCAATCCGTGCCGTCTTTGACATCATGGCGCGGATGCGGAATGTTAAAAGGCAGAAAGCCAACAATGGGAGTTAGTCATGACGATCTACAAGAGTAACGGCGACCGCGTTCCCGATCACATCCTGGCCATGGCCGAAGATGCCAAGGCAGGCAAGATGGATCGTCGCGAATTTCTGGCTCTCGCCAGCGTTTTCGGCGCGTCGACGGCGATGGCTTATGGCATGCTTGGCCTCGCAGACCCGACGCCGGCCAAGGCGGAAGAGGTGAAGGGCAAGAAAGGCGGCATACTGAAGGTCGCGCAATGGATCAAGGATCCGAAGGATCCGCGCAAGTCCGACTGGTCGGAAATCGCCAATGCCGAGCGCCAGGCGCTCGAGCCGCTGGTCAAATACACCACCGAATACACGTTCCGCCCCTATCTGCTGGAGAGCTGGGACGTGAATGACGACGCTACCGAATACACGCTGCATGTGCGCAAAGGCGTCACCTGGAACAACGGCGATCCGTTCACCGCAGACGACGTCATCTTCAACCTCAAGCGTTGGGCCGACAAGAAGGCCGAAGGCAATTCCATGCCGGGTCGCCTCGGTTCGCTGGTCAAGGACGACAAGCTGGATGAGAGCGCGGTGACCAAGGTCGATGACCACACGATCAAGCTGACGCTCAGCAAGCCGGATATCGCCCTCATTCCCAACGTGTGCGACTATCCCGGCCTCATCGTCCACAAGACGTTCGACGAAAAAGGCGGCGACTTCAAGTCCTGCCCGATCGGCACTGGGCCGTTCGAGCTGGTCTCCTACGATGTCGGCCAGAAAGTGGTCTACAAGCGCCGCGAAGACAACAAGTGGTGGGACGGCGAGGTCTTCCTCGACGGCATCGAGTTCATCGACTACGGCACCGATCCGGCGGCCATGGTCAGCGCCTTCGAGGCAGGCGAAGTGCACACCAACTTCGAAACCTCGGCCGACTATGTGTCCATTCTCGACGGCATGGACTTGGCGAAGTCGGAGGTCGTCACCGCGTCGACGATCGTCTGCCGCACCAACGTCACCAACAAGCCTTACGGCGACCAGAAGGTTCGCAACGCCCTGCAGCTCGCGGTCGACAACAATGTCGTCCTCCAGCTCGGCTACGGCAATGCCGGCACGGTTGCCGAAAACCACCATGTCGCCCCGATCCATCCGGAATACTATGAATTGCCGAAGATTGCTCGCGACCCGGCCAAGGCAAAGGCGCTGATGGCGGAAGCCGGCCAGGCCGATTTCGAGCACGAACTGATCACGGTCGACGAAGACTGGCACAAGAACACAGGCGATGCGATCGCCGCGCAGATGCGCGACGCCGGCATCAAGGTCAAGCGTACGGTGCTGCCGGGTTCGACCTTCTGGAACGACTGGACGAAGTATCCGCTGTCGATGACCAACTGGAACATGCGGCCGCTCGGCGTCCAGGTTCTGGCGATCGGCTATCGCACAGGTGAGGCCTGGAACGAGACGGCCTGGTCGAATCCGGAGTGGGATGCCAAGCTCAACGCTGCGCTGGCAGTTGCCGACGCCGCCAAGCGCAAGGAAATGATGAAGGATATCGAGCAGATCCTGCAGGATTCCGGCATTATCATCCAGCCTTATTGGCGCAAGCTCTACAGCCATTCGGTCAAGGCGGTGCAGAACTACAAGATGCACCCGACCTTCGAGCGCGACTACGGCAAGGTCTGGCTCGACCAGGCCTGACCGGACGATCCGGAAAGGGGCGTCTCGCCCCTTTCCCTCGCTCTTTGCATGGTCCTTGGACCGGAAGTCGGCGCAGCAAAAAGTTGCGGACTCTTCGGCCTGGGTCTGCAATAAAAAGGGTATTGCATCTGGGACTGGTCTGAAGGCTTGTTCTGCCGCTGGCGGCAGCGCACGGCTTGCAAACCGGTTCCACCCCCCAACCCGACCGGCAGGGGACCGCCATGCTTTCTTTCGTTATCAGGCGTCTCGGCACCATGGCAGTGACGATGCTGTGCCTGACGATGATCGTCTTCTTCCTGGTCAATCTCGGGCCTAATCTGAAGAAGCTCGCGATCAGCCAGACCGAAATGCACACATCCGCCGAGCAGCTTGAGGCTTGGCTGGTCAACCATGGCTATCGGCAGAATTTCTTTATCCGCTACGGCCAATGGCTGGGCATCATGCCCAAGCAGCCGGTGACCGACCCGGCGACCGGCAAGCCCGCACAGCGTTTCTCCTTCTGCAACGATCCGGTCGTGCCGACATTCTCCGGCATCCTGCAAGGCGATTTCGGTTGCTCGACCAAGTTCAAGACGACGGTCGCTTCGAAACTCTTTCCGGCGCTCAGCGCCACCGGCATCCTGATGCTCTGCGTGCTGGCCGTAATGGTGCCGATCTCGCTTTTGATCGGTATTCTCGCCGGCATGCGCGAGGGTTCACGCACCGACCGCACATTGTCGGTGGCTTCGATCGCCTCGACGGCGACGCCCGAATATGTTTCGGGCGTCATCTTCACCGTGATCTTTGCCTCCTGGCTCGGCGTGCTGAACGGTTCGGCGGCCTCGGCCAGCCAGGGCATCACCTTCTATAATTTCACCTTACCGGTGATGACGCTGGCGATATACGGCATCGGCTACATCGCTCGCATGACCCGCGCCTCGATGGTGGAGGTGATGACACAGCAATATATCCGAACCGCCCGGCTGAAGGGCCTCTCCTTCGGCAGCGTGGTGATAAAGCACGCTCTGCGCAACGCGCTGATCGCGCCATTCACGGTCATCATGCTGCAGTTCCCCTGGCTGCTCACCGGCGTCGTCATCGTCGAGGTGATGTTCCGCTACCAGGGGTTCGGCTACACGCTGGTCGAGGCCGCCGGCAACAACGACATCGATCTTCTGCTCGGCTGCTCGCTGGTCTCGGTGTTTATCGTCCTGATCACACAGCTCATCTCCGATGTCGGCTACGCGTTCCTCAATCCGCGCATCAGAGTTCAATAGGAGACCGGCGGATGCAGGTCGAATATCTCAGCGCCTTCAACGTCGTACTCGGCGTGCTTACCCGCTTCTGGCCGGTCTGGATCGCTCTCGCCCTGGTGATGGGGGCGAGCTTCGGCTACAAGAAGAAGCTAGGCCTTTACGGCCAGCTTTTCGACAGCGGCGTCGGCATCGTCGGCGTCGGCATCTGCCTGTTCTGGCTGTTTACGGCGATCTTCGCGTCAACCATCTCGCCCTTCGATCCGCTCGCCCAAGTGCCGATCATGAAGGACGCGCTGCCGGGCGCAATCGAGCCGGGGTCGAAACTTGTATACTATTTCGGCGGCGACAAGCTCGCCCGCGACGTGTTCTCCCGCATGGTCTATGGCAGCCAGATCGTGCTGATCATCGCGCCGGCGGCGACCGGTTTTGCGCTGATGGTCGGCATTACGCTCGGCCTGCCGGCCGGCTATTATGGCGGCAAGATCGATACGGTGCTGTCCTTCCTCGCCAACCTTGTGCTGGCCTTCCCGGTGATCCTCCTGTTCTACCTGCTGGTGACGCCGGGCATCATGGACACGCCGATCCCCTACGCGATGGCAGGGCTGTTCTTCCTGTTTCCGATCATCTTCTTCAGTGTGCTGTTCTGGACGCGCTACAAGAACCGCCCCGACCGCCTCTATATCCTGCTTGGCCTGACGTTGGTACTTGGCGGCTGGATCTATGCAGGCCTTGTCTTCGATGCCGATCCGTTCAAGATCATCCACATCGATCCCAACCAGCTCAACATCTTCGTGGCGGTGGTGTTCGCCTCCAGCCCCGGCGTGTTCCGCATCGTGCGCGGCCTGGTCATGGATATCAAAACGCGCGACTATGTTGCGGCGGCACAAACGCGCGGTGAATCGCCCTGGTACATCATGCTGTGGGAGATATTGCCCAATGCGCGCGGGCCGCTGATCGTCGACGCCTGCCTGCGCATCGGCTACACCACGATCCTGCTCGGCACGCTCGGCTATTTCGGGCTGGGACTGGCGCCGGAAAGCCCGGACTGGGGCACGGCGATCAAGGATGCCAGCCGGCTGCTGCGCTCCTTCATCCACCCGGCGCTGCCGCCGACGATCGCATTGATGTCGTTCGTGCTCGGCCTCAACCTCCTGGCGGATTCGTTGCGCGAACAGTCTATGAAAGATTGATGCCGGGAAGATCGATGCCGGGTTCGGCCCGACATGCCTGAAGAACAAGGATTGGAGCGACCCATGAATGAGGCAGTTCGAAATCCCGCCAAGCCGACCGATGGGCCGACCAATGGGCCGATCATCGAGATCGAGAACCTGTCGATCTCCTTCTTCACCCGCAAGGGCGAGATCCCGGCCGTCATGGATTTTTCCTGCACGGTCATGCCTGGCGAGGCGATGGGTATTGTCGGCGAATCCGGCTGCGGCAAGTCGACCGTGTCGCTGGGCATCATGCGCGACCTCTCCAACATCGGAAAGATCGTCGGCGGAAAGATCAAATTCCAAGGCAAGGACATGGGAGAACTGTCCGACGAGGAACTGCGAGCTATCCGCGGCAACAAGATCGCGATGATCTACCAGGAGCCGATGGCCAGTCTTAACCCGGCGATGAAGGTCGGCCAGCAGCTGATGGAAGTGCCACTGATCCACGACAAGGTGTCGAAGGACGAAGCTTACAAACGCGCCTTGGAAATGGTGCGCGCGGTGAAGCTGCCGGATCCCGAGCGCATCATGCGTTCCTACCCGCACCAGCTTTCCGGCGGCCAGCAGCAGCGCATCGTCATTGCCATGGCGCTGCTGTCGAAGCCTGCGCTGCTTCTGCTCGACGAGCCGACGACAGCGCTCGACGTGACGGTTGAGGCCGGCATCGTCGACCTGGTCAAGGGGTTGGGCGAGAAGTTCGGCACCTCGATGATCTTCGTGTCGCACAATCTCGGCCTGATCTTGGAGACCTGCGACCGCATCACGGTGATGTATTCGGGCGAAGCGGTGGAGACGGGCAAGATCAAGGACGTCTTCGACCGGATGCGCCATCCCTACACGCAAGGCCTGTTCCGCTCGATCCCGCTGCCGGGCGCCGACAAGAACTCGCGGCCGCTGATATCCATCCCGGGGCAGTTGCCGCTACCGCACGAGCGGCCGAAGGGCTGCAATTTCGGCCCGCGCTGCCACCATTTCGTCGAGGGCGTCTGCAACGCCGCCGAAATTCCGATGATCGCGGTCGAAGGCCATGACGGGCATTTCTCGCGCTGTGTGCGCTTCAACGAGATCGACTGGGAGGCGCTGCCACCCGGCGCCAAGAAGGTCAACGAGCGGGTGGTGCCCGGTGCGCCGGTGCTCCAGATCGAAGACCTCCGGAAGTACTACAAGGTCGGCGGCAGCGAAGTGTTCGGCTCGAGCGAGGGCCGTGTCGTCAAGGCCAACGAGACGATCTCGTTCATGGCGCGCGAATCCGAGACCGTCGCGATCGTCGGCGAATCCGGCTGCGGAAAATCGACCCTGGCCAAGGTGCTGCTCGGCCTCGAAACGGCAAGCTCCGGCCGCGTGAAGCTCGGCAACAAGGAGATCCAGTCGACCGGGATCGAGAAGCGCAGCGTCGACACGGTGTCGTCGATCCAGATGGTGTTCCAAAATCCGTTCGACACGCTCAATCCCAGCCATTCGGTCGGTTCGCAGATCATCCGTACGCTGGAAAAGTTCAACGTCGGCGACACAGTGGCCGACCGCCGCAAGCGGATGCTGGAATTGCTCGACCTGGTGAAGCTGCCGAGGGCATTCGAGTCGCGCAAGCCGCGCCAGCTTTCAGGCGGCCAGAAACAGCGCATCGGCGTTGCGCGTGCTTTTGCCGGCGACGCCAAGGTGGTGGTGGCCGACGAGCCGGTCTCGGCACTGGATGTGTCGGTCCAGGCCGCGGTGACCGAGCTCTTGATGGACATCCAGCGCAAGAACAAGACGACGATGCTGTTCATCAGCCACGATCTGTCGGTGGTGCGCTACATCGCCGACCGCGTCGTCGTCATGTATCTCGGCTATATCGTTGAGCAAGGCACGACCGACCAGATATTCGCGCCGCCCTATCACCCCTATACCGAGGCATTGCTGTCGGCGATCCCGATCGCCGACACAAGCGTGGTCAAGAAGCACATCGTGCTGGAGGGCGACATCCCTTCGGCGATGAACCCGCCGTCCGGCTGTCCGTTCCAGACGCGCTGCGGCTACAAGAAACTGGTGCCGGACAACCTTTGCGAAACCACGGTGCCGCCAGTCAAAAATCTCGGCGACGGCCATATGAGCTTGTGCTGGCTGTCCGACGACGTGCTGGCGAAAATGGAGCCGGTGATCAAATTCGACAAGGAGCACGCCGCAAATGAGGGCGTGCCGGATGATGCAAACCACGGTGTTGGCCCGGGCTTTGCCGGAGATCCGCCCAAGCGCCCGCATGGCAAGACTGGCAGCGTTGAAGCCGATGCCGAGGGTCAGGCAGTGGAGAATGCCGAAGCGGTCGCCAAAGCCCGCCGTCACGAGGTTCGCGACGAGGTTTCAGAGACCGGCACCTCAAGCTCTGCCGACAGCCAGGTGGCACCAATCATGCCGCCGACTGTCGGCGACGGCCGACAGGCCGAGGACGCCACGCGCAAGCCGCGCAAACCCAAGGGCGGCTGAGAGCCGTTAATAGGCTAGGGCGCGCATTGCCGTAGCTGCGCGGCGTAGTCCTGCGCCATCTGTTCGGTGGCATGCGCATAGCGCTGCACGTCGGCGTCGCCGCGATTGCCGCGCTTATAGGCATTCCAGCCGAGATAGTAGGCGAGATACAGATTGTAGGTGTCGTTGCGGGCGACGCCGAGGGTCTCGGCGGTCTTGGAATGATACCAGCCGACGAAATCGATGGCATCGGCAAACCTGGTGCGGCGCGCCGCCCAGCTGCCGGTCTCGTTCTGGTATTGCGCCCAGGTGCCGTCGAGCGCCTGCGAGAAGCCGGTCGCGCTGGAGATATGTTTCCAGGGAATGAAGCCCAGCAGCTTGGTGCGCGGCGGCCTGGCGTTGCTCTTGAAGCCGGATTCCTTGCGCACCGTCGCCATCAGTACTGGGACCGGCACGCCGTATTTCTGCTCGGTGCGTTGTGCCGCCGCCTGCCAATTGTCGAACCAGCCGTCATTCTGGTCGAAAACGGCGCAGACATCGTTGATGTGGTTCGGCGGCGTCGCGCAGGCCGAAAGCGCCAGCGGCACGGCAATCGCTACAATTTTACTAAAACTCAACCTACGCATTGCAAGAGCATTAGGCCGAAAACATAAAAGGAATCTTGCTGCGTTCCTTAACGGCTCATCGGCCGCTTTGCCTGACGCGGAACAAGTATAACCATTCCGACGTTTGTTGTCGCTTTTGCCGATGTGAAATTCCCGGAATGCCGCCTTGGCTAAAATCACGCCCGCAGGTGGCGGATTCTTGACAGCTCGATCCTCGTGCCGGCGCTTTGATGCGCGGCATGAGCGAACCAAGACGCAAGCGCGGCGCCGAGCGAACCAGCAACAGGGGACCGACCGCCATCCCGCAACTGCCGTTGCGCCGCGTCACCAATCCCTATCCGCCAATGGCGATGCTCTCGGCCGACCAGATCGAGGCGATCCACCAGGCGTCGATGCATATCTTGAAGAATTTCGGCATCGAGGTGATGAGCCCGCGGGCGCTGTTGCTGTTCGAGAAGGCCGGGGCCAAGGTCGATCATGCAACGATGAACGTCCGCATCGATCGCGGCATGATCGAGGAAGCGCTGAAGACGACGCCGTCCAGCTATACGCTGACGCCGCGCAATCCCGCCCATGCCGTCCACCTCGGCGGCAATACCATCAACTTCACGCTCGTCGCCGGGCCGCCGAATGTGCACGACATGGAGCGCGGCCGCCGTGCCGGCAATTTGCGCGATTATTCCGATCTCGTCCGGCTGGCGCAGCATTTCAACTGCATCCACATGCTAGGCAACCAGGTCTGCGCGCCGGTAGAATTGCCGGCGAATTCCCGTCATCTCGACACCTATTTCGCCAATCTGACACTGACCGACAAAAGCTTTCACGTCTCGGCCATCGGCCGCGGCAGGGCGCTCGACGGCATCGAAATGATGGCAATCGCGCGCGGACTGACGCTTGACGAGATGCGCGACGATCCCGGCGTCACCACGATCATTTCGGTCAATTCGCCGCGCCGCTTCGACGAGATGATGGCCGAGGGGCTGATGACGATGGCCGAGTTCGGCCAGTCGGTGGCGGTAACGCCATTCACGCTGATGGGGGCGATGAGCCCGGTGACGCTTGCCGGCGCGCTCGCCCAGCAGAATGCCGAGGCGCTGTTCGGCGTGGTGCTGACGCAGCTCGTCCGCCCCGGCGCGCCGGTGATGTATGGCGCCTTCACCTCCAATGTCGATATGAAATCGGGAGCGCCGGCGTTCGGCACGCCTGAAAACACCAAGGCGAATATCGCGTCCGGACAGTTGGCGCGGCGTTACAACCTGCCTTATCGCACAACGCCGGGCTCGGCTTCCAATGCCGCCGACGCGCAAGGCGCCTATGAGACGCTGATGGCGCTGTGGGGCGCGGTGCTCGGCCATGGCAACCTCGTCTACCATGCCGCAGGCTGGCAAGAGGGCGGGCTGACTGCGTCGTTCGAAAAGTTCATCATCGACGTCGAGATGATCCAGCACATGATGGAGTTTTTGCGCCCGATCGAGGTCAACGAGGCCGAGCTTGCTGTCGAGGCTCTGGGTGCGGTTCCGACCGGCGGCCACTTCTTCGGCGAGCCGCACACGCTGGAGCGCTACGCCACAGCCTTCTACCAGCCGATGCTGTCCAACTGGCAAAATTTCGAGGCCTGGCAGGAGGCTGGCGGGCTCGATGCCACGGCGCGGGCGACGAGGCTTTGGAAGAAGGCGCTGGAGGACTATGTCGAGCCGGTGATGGAAGTCTCCAGGCGCGAGGCGCTTGAGACGTACGTGGCCAAGCGCAAGGAAGCGATCGGGCAAAGCGAGCCGTGATGATCGAAGGCTTGCGCTCGTGGGGCTCCTCCCCGAATTCATCGTTCCCATCCAACTCGTTGACGTCAGAGAGAATCCCATGAAATCGCATGCAAAGGTCGTGGTTATCGGCGGTGGCGTTGTCGGGTGCTCCGTGCTGTTCCATCTGGCCCGTCACGGCTGGACCGACATCGTGCTCCTGGAGCGCAATGAATTGACCTCCGGCTCGACCTGGCACGCCGCCGGCGGCATGCACACCATCAATGGCGATCCCAATGTCGCCAAGCTGCAGAAATACACAATCTCGCTCTACAAGGAGATCGAGGAACTGTCCGGCCAGGCGACCGGCGTGCATTTGACTGGCGGCGTCTTGCTGGCAGCGACGGAGGCGCGGCTCGACTGGCTGCGCGGCGTCGTCGCCAAGGGCCGCTATCTCGGCATCGAGCTCGAGGAGATATCGCCTGACGAGGCGGCCGAGCTGATGCCGTTGCTCGATCCCAAGCAGTTCGTCGGTGCCGTCCGCAACAAGGAGGACGGTCATCTCGACCCGTCCGGCGTTACCCACGCCTACGCCAAGGCGGCGAGGAAGCTTGGTGCCGAGGTCGAGCGTTTCACCAAGGTCGAGGACATTGTGCGGCGCGCCGACGGGCTGTGGCGCGTCATCACCAACAAGGGCGAGGTTGTGGCCGAACATGTCGTCAATGCCGGCGGCCTGTGGGCGCGCGAGGTCGGCCGCATGGTCGGGCTGGAGCTGCCGGTGCTGGCGATGGAGCACATGTACCTGATCACCGAGGACATGCCGGAGGTCGCCGCCTGGAACCAGAAGACCGGCACGGAGATCATCCATGCGGTCGACTTCGACGGCGAGCTCTATCTGCGCCAGGAACGCGGCGGCATGCTCATGGGCACTTACGAAAAGGCCAACAAGCCATGGTCCGAGTTCCAGACGCCATGGAATTTCGGCCACGAGCTGCTCGAACCCGACATCGACCGCATCGCACCGTCGCTGGAGGTTGGCTTCCGGCATTTCCCGGCGTTCCAGAACACCGGCATCAAGCAGATCATCAACGGACCCTTCACCTTCGCGCCGGACGGCAATCCGCTGGTCGGGCCCGTGCGCGGCCTGCCGGGGTTCTGGGTGGCCTGTGGTGTCATGGCGGGGTTCTCGCAGGGCGGCGGCGTCGGCCTGGCGCTGTCGAACTGGATGATCGAGGGCGATCCCGGCGCCGACATCTGGGCGATGGACGTTTCGCGCTACGGCGACTGGGCGACGATGGCCTATACCAACGCCAAGGTGCGCGAGAACTATTCGCGGCGGTTTTCGATCCGCTTCCCGAACGAGGAACTGCCGGCTGGGCGACCGCTCAAGACGACGCCGGTCTATGATCTGTTGTCGGCCGAGGGCGCGCAATGGGGCGTCGCCTATGGGCTGGAAGTGCCGCTGTGGTATGCGCCCGAAGGGGTCAAGGACGAATTCTCCTGGCGCCGCTCGAGCGACTTCGAGCATGTCGCGAAAGAAGTGGAGACGGTTCGGCAACGCGTTGGTCTGTCGGAAATCTCGTCATTTGCCAAATACAGAGTGACCGGCGCGGGTGCAGCAACCTGGCTCGACCGCTTGCTGGCCTGCAAGCTGCCAAGGCCCGGCCGCATGACGCTGGCGCCGATGCTGAAGGAAGACGGCAGGCTAATCGGCGATTTCACGCTGGCCAATCTCGGCGGTCCAAATTCTGCAAGTAAGGATTGGTTCCTGGCCGGCAGCGGTGTCGCCGAGCAGTACCACATGCGCTGGTTCGAAGCGCACCTGCCGAAGGACGACTCTGTTAGCATCGAGGCGCTGGGAGCAAAACTCACCGGCTTATCGATCGCCGGGCCGAGCGCGCGGAACCTTCTTGAAAAGGTCACACGATCTGACGTGTCGAATACGGCCTTTCCGTTCATGGCCATCAGCAGGATGGATATCGGCATGGCGCCGTGCCTGGTCGGGCGCGTCAGCTACACCGGCGACCTCGGCTACGAGATCTGGGTGGCGCCGGAATATCAGCGTGCCGCCTATCAGGCGCTGATGGCGGCGGGCGAGGAATTCGGCATCGGCCTGTTCGGCTCGCGCGCGCTCAATGCGCTGCGGCTCGAGAAGAATTACGGCTCATGGGCGCGCGACTACCGGCCGATCTATGGGCCGCTGGAGGCCGGCCTCGACCGCTTCGTCGCCTACGGTAAAGAGGCCGATTTCATCGGCAAGCAGATGGCGCTGGCCGAGCGCAAGCAAGGCGGCAGACTGCGGCTGCGGGCCTTTGTCGTCGATGCTGCCGATGCCGACGTCATCGGCGACGAGCCAATCTGGTACGGCGGTGCCGTGCGCGGTTGGGTCACGTCGGGCGGCTACGCGCATCATTCGAAAAAGTCCGTCGCCATCGGCTATGTGCCGAAAGAGATTGCCGACGAAGCCGACGGCTTCGAGATTGAGCTTCTGGGCAAACGCCACGCTGCGCGCATGCAGCCGATCCCGCTGTTCGACGCGAATTTCGAGCGGATGCGTGGGTGACGTTTCAGGCACCGCGGCGGTTGTCCAGCGCCAGGGCGCCGGCGCCGGCGAACGCCAGATACAGGAAGATGAAACAGAACGATATTGCCGCATCGCCGCCATTGTTGACCGGGAAGAAGTCGCGCGGCATGTGCGCCATGAAATAGGCGATCGCCATCTCGCCGCTGAGAAGGAATGCCACCGGTCTGGTGAAAAGCCCCAATACCAGCAGGATGCCGCCTCCGAATTCCAGGATGGCCGCGGTCAGCGATAGCCCGCTCATGGTGCCGGCATGGTCGCCGACGGGGAAATTGAACAGTTTCTGGGTGCCGTGCTCAATGAACTGCAGCGCCGTCATGATGCGCAAGGCGGCAAGGGCGAACGGTTGATATCCGGCGAGGCCTTCGAAAAGCTTCATCTACGACTCCATTTTCACCTAGCCCGGCCATAGGTCATCGCCAAAGGCCGGACCATTCACATAGTCCGGCCTGCATTCAACTGTCGGTGAGTGAGTCGTGAGGCGTGCTGCAGCCTTGGGGCCGCATGATGGCGGCCCCGCGATCAGCGCGGCCGTTAATGCCCGGGCGCTGTCAGAGCAAAATGCGCGCCTTGCGGGTCTGTGCACTGTACGATCCAGCTGCCGCCGGGGACCTCCATCGGACCCATCAGGATCTTGCCGCCATTGTCGGTGACGCGCTTGGCTGCCGCGTCGATGCCGGGCACGTTGAAATAGAACTGCCAGACCGGCGCCGGGATCTGCTCGGGCTTGTTCATCATGCCGCCAACGGGCTCGCCGCCGAAGGCGAAAAGCTGGTAGACGCCCATCGGACCCATATCCATGGCGTCGCCCTTCTCCCAGCCGAACTGGCTGGAATAGAAATCGAACGCCGCCTTCCAGTCTGACGTGTAGAGCTCATGCCAGCCGATGTTGCCGGGGGTCGCCAACGGTAGCGGCGGCTGGTCGGGGCCGCTGGGCTGCAGGAAGTTGAACATCGCGCCTTGCGGGTCTGCAACGACGGCGAAGCGGCCGACGCCAGGAATGTCGTCGGGCTCGCGGTGAACCGCGCCACCAGCCTTCTTGAGGGAGGCCGTTGCGGCATCGACGTCCCTGGTGAGGATATAACCGACCCAGGCCGGCGGCATGCCCATCTTGCGCGCGTCATCGGGCAGCGTCATCAACCCGCCGACGCCGCGCTCGCCGACATTCATGACGATATAGCGCGGCATGCCCTGGGCCCCTTCGAAAGGCTGCCCCCTCCAGCCCACCACGGAGGTGTAAAACGCCTCGGCGGCGTCGAGATCGGTGGTCATCAGCTCGTACCAGAAGAAGGGCATGGGGGACTGTGGCATTGTCGTGCTCCTTGCGGTTTGTACATCGATCATGCGCGATCCATTCTAGGACGATCTTCACGACGAAAATCCGACAGCCAACCAAAAAGATGACGGCAAATTGGAAATGTTACCGGGTTGCGCGCCCTGCGGTTTTCGACTTTGCTCGCAGTCAACGAGGGGTTGTTGATCCATGCGCCGGATGTCGCTCACTTTCGAACTTGTCGCGAATATCTCTTCAGCACCGTCCATCATCTGGAAGAGTTCGGCATTCTCGCGACCGCAATCTGTGGCGGCTGCAGGAAGTCGTCGCGGACGAGATCAGGTCGATGCATGGCCGCAAGCCCTGAAGCCGGCTCCCAGACGGCGCCCTGACCAGAGCGGACCATCACCAGTCTAAGGGCTATCCCGCTCCCCGGAATGGTTGTGGAAGGCGTGGTGCGAAGCGAGGGGTCAGATCCAAGCAGCTATGGCTTCACGAGCAATCACCTCTACCGTGCATTCGAGACTGAGCAATAGAAAATGCGAACAGTCGTTTGTCGGCCCGGGTATTGATCGCAACCAGTGCGAGTTCTCGACTCGGAGGAGGGGCCATCTATAGGAGGCTTGCCCGCCAGAGCCAATCAACGGGATTGAGCTGCTAGCGCTGACATGGGTCACTCCCAACATGTCGTCATGAGCCGAAAGTGCTAGCACTCCGTGGAGTTGATCTTGAGGGTTCGTTCGGATGCCCCGACGAAGAAGTCGCCTTCGACGGCCAATTCAAAGTAGTTGTCGGATTTCAGACGCCACACCTGACAGGCAGCCAGCGGTAAATCTTCCACAGGCTCCCACCGCTGAACCGCCTCCTGAACAATGTCCATCACCTTCTCCAATGTCTGAAAATCGCGCACGATGCTCAAGCGCCTACCGCCTGGTAACGCTTTCGAACAGCTTGTCGCCACTTGGTAGCCAATTCTGGGCGCCGCATCCATTGAGGCGCAACGGACAGTGCTCAAAAACATGAGTGCGTTTATCATGTTTTTATCGAGCGGTTTCAGCGGTTTGCGCCGAAAATTGACCAATTGATAAAAAAATAAAATGTGCTAGCCTTCCCCAAAACAAGAACATGGGGAACTGACGATGCCAGAAGGCCAGTTCAAGCAAGGCATTGCCGGCGGGCGGCTCTCGCCGGACCAATATGCCGACAATTTCGCCGACCTGCACCCGCCGCTCGATCATCACGAGGCGCTGGTCGAGTCCGACCGCTGCTATTTCTGCTATGATGCGCCGTGCATGAATGCATGCCCGACCTCGATCGACATCCCGCTGTTCATCCGCCAGATTTCGACGGGCAATCCGATCGGCTCAGCCAAGACTATTTTTGATCAGAACATTTTGGGCGGCATGTGCGCCCGCGTCTGCCCGACCGAGACGCTGTGCGAAGAAGTCTGCGTGCGCGAGGTGGCCGAAGGCAAGCCGGTGCAGATCGGTCGCCTTCAGCGCTACGCCACCGATGTCGCCATGGCCGAAAACAAGCAGTTCTACGAGCGCCCCGAACCGACCGGCAAGACGGTCGCCGTGGTCGGCGCCGGACCGGCGGGGCTTGCCGCCGCGCATCGGCTCTCCCGCTACGGCCACGACGTGACCATCCTGGAAGCTCGGCCAAAGCCCGGCGGCCTCAATGAATACGGTATCGCCGCCTATAAGAGCGTCGACAATTTCGCCCAGGCTGAAGTCGACTATGTCACGTCGATCGGCGGCATCGACATCCAGAACGGCAAGGCGCTCGGCCGTGATTACCAGCTGTCGGATCTGACCAGGAATTACGATGCGGTGTTCCTCGGCATGGGGCTTGCCGGCGTCAATGCCTTGCGAGCGGATGGCGAGGAGGCGCCGGGCGTCAGCAATGCTGTCGAGTTCATTGCCGAGCTTCGCCAGGCCAGCGATCTGGCCAGCCTGCCGGTCGGCCGGCGTGTTGTCGTCATCGGCGGCGGCATGACGGCGATCGACGCGGCGGTGCAATCGAAGCTGCTCGGAGCCGAAGAGGTGACGATCTGCTATCGGCGCGGCCCGGAGCACATGAATGCCTCCGAATTCGAGCAAGATCTGGCTGCCGCCAACGGCGTCATCATCCGGCACTGGTTGCAGCCGAAGCGGGTCATTGCCGACGCCGGCAAGGTGTCGGCGATCGAGCTCGAATACACCGCGATGGACGGCGACAGGCTCGTCGGCACCGGCGAGCGGCTGACGTTGACCGCCGACCAGGTGTTCAAGGCGATCGGCCAGAGTTTTGTCCCGGCTGCGCTCAACGGCAGCGGGGCTTTGCTTGACCTGGAAGCCGGCCGCATCAAGGTCGACGCCGAAGGCCGCACCTCGCTGCCAAACGTCTGGGCCGGCGGCGACTGCATCTTTGGCGGCGACGACCTGACAGTCTCGGCCGTCGCACAAGGCCGCGACGCGGCGGAAAGCATTCATCGGGCACTGACCTCGAACGGGAGGGCATGAGCATGGCAGACATCCGCAACAATTTCGTCGGCATCAAATCGCCGAACCCGTTCTGGCTAGCCTCGGCGCCGCCGACCGACAAGGCCTATAACGTCATTCGCGCCTTCAAGGCTGGCTGGGGCGGCGTTGTCTGGAAGACGCTCGGCGAAGAAGGGCCGCCGGTGGTCAACGTCAACGGGCCGCGCTACGGCGCCATCTGGGGCGCCGATCGTCGCCTGCTTGGCCTGAACAATATAGAGCTGATCACCGACCGCGACCTGCAGGTCAATCTGCGCGAGATCAAGCAGGTCAAGATGGACTGGCCCGACCGGGCGATCGTCGTCTCGCTGATGGTGCCTTGCGAGGAGCATGCCTGGAAGGCGATCCTGCCGGTGGTCGAGGAGACCGGCGCTGACGGCATCGAGCTCAATTTCGGCTGCCCGCACGGCATGTCGGAACGCGGCATGGGTGCGGCAGTCGGCCAGGTGCCGGAATACATCGAAATGGTGGTGCGCTGGTGCAAGGCCAATACCCGCATGCCGGTCATCACCAAGCTGACGCCCAACATCACCGACATACGCAAGCCGGCACGCGCTGCCCTTGCCGGCGGCACCGACGCGGTGTCGCTGATCAACACCATCAATTCGATCACCGGCGTCAACCTCGACAATTTCGCACCGGAGCCGACGATCGACGGCAAGGGTTCGCATGGCGGCTATTGCGGTCCGGCGGTGAAGCCGATCGCCATGAACATGGTGGCCGAGATCGCGCGCGATCCGGAAACGCATGGCCTGCCGATCTCCGGTATCGGCGGCATTACCACCTGGCGCGACGCCGCCGAATTCATGGCGCTCGGCGCCGGCAATGTGCAGGTGTGCACGGCGGCGATGACCTATGGCTTCAAGATCGTGCAGGAAATGATCGCCGGCCTGGAAAACTGGATGGACGAAAAGGGCCATGCCTCGCTCGACGACATCGTCGGCCGTGCCACGCCCAACGTTACCGACTGGCAGTATCTCAACCTCAACTACGTCGCCAAGGCGCATATCGACCAGGATGCCTGCATCAAATGCGGCCGCTGCCACATCGCCTGCGAGGACACTTCGCACCAGGCGATCACCGCAATCGTCGATGGCGTCAGGCATTTCGAGGTGATCGAGGCCGAATGCGTCGGCTGCAATCTCTGCGTCAATGTCTGTCCAGTCGAGAACTGCATCACCATGGAGGCGCTGGCGGTCGGCGTGATGGACCAGCGCACCGGCAGGCCGGTGTCGCCGATCTATGCCAACTGGACGACGCATCCGAACAATCCGATGGCCAAGGTGGCGGCGGAATAGCATTGCGAAAAAAAGCGGCGTTCACGGCGCCGCTTTTTGACTTTCCTATTGCGGATAAAAGTTATCCACGATAATCTATATCCATGAACAAGAGAGCGAAATGAAGCTGGGCGAAGGCGTCGAAGCGGCCATCCACTGCGCCGCGATGCTCGCCGGCGTTGATGGCGCCGCGACCTTGCCAGGTGCTGCCATGGCCGAGGCGTTCGGGCTGTCGCCGAGCTATCTGCTTAAGCATCTCAACGCGCTGACTGCGTCCGGCATTCTGGAATCAGTGCCGGGGCCGTCCGGCGGCTATCGGCTAGCACGGCCGGCCGAGCGCATTACGCTGCTCGATATCGTGCTCGCTGTCGAAGGGCGCGAACCTGCCTTTCGCTGCGGCGAGATCCGCCGCAACGGTCCCGTCAAGCTCGATGCATCGGCCTACGTCAAACTATGCGGCATCAATGCCGCGATGCTGAAGGCCGAGCGCGCCTATCGTGCCGCACTTGCCGAAACCAAGCTGTCCGACATCGTGGCCACTTACGCGGCAGAAGGCGATCCGAGATCGATTGCTGCCAGTTGCGCCTTTGTGGCGCGCCATCAGCGGCCGCAGAAATCCAGTTCAACCAAGCAAGCATGAAAGGAAAGACGATGAAACAGCGGATGCAATTTTTCGCCAAGGCGCCGGAGATCATGAAGGCGGTGTCGGCACTCAACAAGGCGGTCGACGAATGCGGGCTCGAGGCGAGCCTGCTGCATCTGATCAAGCTCAGGGCATCGCAGATCAATGGTTGCTCCTATTGCGTCGAGATGCACAGCCGTGAGGCTAGGCGCGATGGCGAGACTGAGCAGAGGCTTTATCTCGTCTCGGCCTGGAAGGAATCGCCGCTATTTTCGGCACGCGAACGCGCCGCCTTTGCCTGGACGGATGCGGTGACGAAGATCGCCGAAAGCGGTGTTTCGGACGAACTCTATGTGCAGACGCTCGAGCATTTCTCGGAAGAGGAACTGGTCAAGCTGTCGGTCGCGCTCGGCATGATCAACACCTGGAACCGGCTTTGCATCCCGTTCCACGCCCTTCATCCGATGCCGGCAGCCAAGGCCGCCTGATCGACGAAACGGGCGCGCGAGCTGCGCGCCCGTTTTCAGTTGGAGATCAAGAACATGTTTGCAAACTTTGAGAACGAGATTCTATTTGCCGCCCGTCTGCTGCTTGGTGGCGCCTTCGTCTTTGCCGGCCTGCGCAACATCCAGAACCGGGCTTTCGTGACCCAATTGATGGCGACGCGCGGCGTGCCGCAGGCGCGGCTGGCGCTGTGGGCCGGCATCGTCCTGCAGATCGGCGCCGGCGCGTTGGTGTTGACGGGTTTGTGGACTGCTGTCGCGGCGGCGGCGCTAGTCTAATCCTGTTCCTCATTGCCGCGACGCCGATGTTCCACAATTTCTGGGACCATCAGGGGCCGGAACGCGCAGCCCGAATCAATGGGTTTGTCGCCAATGTCGCGCTGACCGGCGGGTTTCTCTCGCTGATGGGGCAGGCGGCATAGCAGCGACCGTCCCGAAACGGTGGACGCATCACCGCTTACGCCGCAAAGCGCAGGCCGCCGTCGCAGGTCAGCACCTGGCCGGTCATGAACCCGTTGGAGACGAGGAATGCGATCGCGCTGGCGACGTCCTCGGCGCGGCCGATGCGGCCGACCGGCGTCTTGCCGGCATACTCGGCAAACACCGTATGGCGCTGTTCATCGGGCAGGAAATCCCACCACGGCGTGTCGATGACGCCCGGCGCCACGACATTGACGCGTAACGGCTTCAGCTCCATCGCCAGGATCGGCACCACGGTCAGCAGCATGCCGTTGACGGCGGCGATGCCGGCGATACCCGGCGCTGACAATTGCGCCGACACCGCCGAGATGAAAGTCACCGAGCCGCTCTTGTTCACCGTCGGCAAGGCGGCCTGCAGGCAGGAGAGCTGTGGCCGGACCTTCTCGTCGACGCCACCGCCGATGTCGGCCAGGTCAAGCGTTTCGAACGGGCCGAGCCCCTTGCCGCCGCTGGCGGCCAGCACCAGGTGATCGAAAGGGCCGAGATCGCTGAAGAACCGGCGAACCTCGTCCGGTTTCGCGGCATCGAAGGCAGCTTTTTCGACGGCGCCGCCAAGGCTTTGCCATGCATTGTCGAGCCTTTCCCTGCTGCGCCCGGTGATCGTCACCTTCATCCCCGGGCCAAGCAGCTTTTTCGCGGTGGCGAGGCCAATGCCGGAGGAGCCGCCGACGATCACGGCGTGCTGCGTTTTCTCGATCATGAATTTTCTTTCTTCGATGTGGCGGAAGCGGGTGCGTGCCCGACAAGACCGAGGCTCAATTCACGCAACTGCTGCCTCGCCTTCGCGTCATAGGCTTGCGCATCGGCGCGGGATTGCCTTTGGCCGTCGAAATAGAGGCCGCTTCGCCCTTCCAGCGTGGGCGATGTGGCGAGATTGATGATGGCTTCGGCGCCGGTTTCGACCGAACTCCAGGGTGTGACGCCCGCCTGCCGCACCATCGTGGTGTTCATGTAGCTTGCCGGATGCAGGCTGTTGACCGTGACACCGGTGCCGTTCAGCTGCTCCGCCAGATCGATGGTGAACATGATCTGCGCCAGCTTGCTCTGGCAGTAGGCACGAACGCCGTCGTAGGAGCGGGTCAGCATGACATCCCTGAAGTCGATCGCCCGTTGCCCGGCCGAGGCGACATTGATGATGCGCGCCGGCGCACTGGCCTTGAGCAGCGGCAGCAGCTCCGTGGTGAGCAGGAAGCCGGCGAGATAATTGACGGCAAAGCGCAGCTCGTAGCCGTCGGCGCTGACCTGCCGTTTCGCGTTGGGGCCGGCTGTGCCGACGCCGGCATTGTTGATGAGGATATCGAGCCGGTCAGTCCTGGCGCGCACGGCTTCGGCGAGGCGGCGGACCTCGGCCAGGGAGGAGAGATCGGCGACAAGCAGCTCGGCCTTGCCGCCGGCGGCTTCGATCTCGGCCACGGTCGCCTTGCCCCTTGTCGCGTCGCGGCCATGCACCAGGATGCGGGCGCCGCCGGCGCCGAGCCTTTGCGCCACGACTCTGCCGACGCCGTCGGTCGAGCCGGTGATGAGGATTGTCTTGTCTTTCAGTTCCATGTTCGGAGCCTCCATCTTATCGCTCTGAGCGGAAAGATGGGGCACCAGACGCATGCCAAACAGTTCAAACTTTATCCTGGTATCGGTACTGCTATAATAGCGCCGATGGATTCCACCACGCATTCTGCCGAAGGCAGCCGTCGCCGCGAGCTTGGCGCCTTTCTGCGTTCGCGGCGCGAAAGGCTGACGCCATCGGCCACGGGCATCTCGACCGGCCTGCGCCGGCGCACACCCGGGCTGCGCCGCGAGGAGGTGGCGATGATCGCCGGTGTTGGCACGACCTGGTACACCTGGCTGGAGCAGGGGCGCGACGTCAGGCCATCGGTGGAGGTGCTGACGGCGCTCAGTCAGGCGTTGCGCCTGGACGCGGCCGAGCAACGGCATCTGTTCATCCTTGCCGGCCGTCCGCAGCCGGAGCGTCGCGTCGACGCCCCGGAAAGGGTCGACCGTCCCTTGCTGCACATGCTGCAAAGCCTGGTCCTGCAGCCGGCCTATGTCCTTGGGCGGCGCTGGGATGTGCTGGCCTGGAACTCTGCCGCGGCAGCCGTGTTCGGCGACTATGGCCTGCTGGAGGGCGATGCCCGCAACATCGTCCATATGGTTTTCACCAATCCACATCATAGGCGCCTGCTCGTCGATTGGGAGGAACTGGCGCGTGCCGTGCTGGCGTCGTTCCGGGCAGAAAGCGCCAGATATGTCGGCGACCCGGATTTCGAGCGGCTGATCGCGCTGATGACGCGCTCGAGCCCGGAGTTTCGCGCCTGGTGGCCGCTGCGCGATGTGGCCCGCAACCTATCGGGTGTGAAGCATGTCAGGCACCCGACAGCCGGCGCCATGGCGTTCGAGCATATGAGCCTGTCGATCGACGACGGCTCGGACATGAAGCTGATCGTCTACACGCCGCTCGCCGAGCAGAACTCGATCGCCAAGCTCGAACAGCTGCTGGAGACGCTTCCGGCCGAGCGGCGCAGCGCGTGACGTTGGGTGCACGCCAACCGCGATCGTGTCCTGGCCCCTGGCGCACAGGCCCCTCGCCTTCGTCATCCCAGGGCGTAGCAGCCGCGAAGCGGCGTCGCGGAGACCCTGGGATCCATGCCGTAACCTTAACGGAAGAGTGCAGCGGAGCAGAATCCTGCACCGCAGCAACGCTCTGAGGTCACGGCATGGATCCTGGGGTCTGCGCTGCGTCGCTCCGCTCCTTGCTGCGCCCCAGGATGACGAAGCAATGGGGGAGGTTTGCGACAGCCGAGCTGCCTCAGCCCTTCGGCTTCAGCCCGTCGATGAACAGTTGCTCGAGAAACCTTGCGGCGTCCTCGAAGCGGCCGTCGCCGCCGCGGTCGGGGCCGAGCACGGCGCGGACCTGGACGTCGAAATCGGCGTAATGCTGCGTTGTCGCCCAGATCGAAAAGATCAGGTGCCAGGGGTCGGTGCGGGCGATCTTGCCGGCGCGCATCCAGCCCTTGATGACGTTGGCTTTCTCGTCGACCAGCGTCTTCAACTCCCCTTCCAGCATCGGCATGATGCGCGGCGCGCCCTGCAGGATCTCATTGGCGAACAGCCGGCTCTCGCGCGGGAAATCGCGCGCCATTTCCAGCTTGCGCCTGATGTAGCTGCGCAGTTCGGTTAGCGGATCGCCGATGTCGTCGAGTTCGCGCAGCGGCGCCAGCCAGGTGTCGAGAAGCCGCTGCATCAGCGTCTCGTGGATGTCCTCCTTACGGCGGAAATAATAGAGCAGGTTCGGCTTCGACATGCCGGCGGCTTCGGCGATCTGGTCGATGGTCGAGCCGCGAAAACCGTTGGTGGAGAAGACTTCTAGCGCCGCCTCCAGGATGAGCTCGCGCTTTTCCAGCTGAATGCGGGTGCGGCGAGGAGGGGAGCTTTCGACCGCCCCCGTCACCCCGCAAAACCTTCGCCGTGAGGAGTGTCTGGACCAATTCTCTGGACCAGTTTTTCCTCGCCCTGTGGAGCGCACTTCGAAAGCCGCATTTCCGCTAGTAATCCCTTGACCGCTGATAAGGCGGTGCTAACGTTTGTCCAACCGGTCAAAAATTTGCGTAGCACGAAAACGTCGCGAAGACCAAGCGTTGGAAAGACCAAGCGTTAGCCGCACCGAAACAGGTTACAAGGGGAAGTCTTGGTCATGTCCAACCGGCTGAAAGTCACGCCGAACGATCTCAGCGCATTCTGGATGCCGTTCACGGCAAACCGGCAGTTCAAGCAGGCGCCGCGCATGATGGTGTCGGCCAAGAACATGCACTACACGACCAGCGACGGGCGCAAGGTGCTCGACGGCACCGCCGGCCTGTGGTGCGTCAATGCCGGCCACTGCCGCCCGAAGATCACCGAGGCGATCCAGAGCCAGGCGGCAGAGCTCGACTACGCACCGGCGTTCCAGATGGGCCATCCGATCGTGTTCGAGCTGGCGAACCGGCTGGTCGACATCGCGCCGAAGGGCATGGACCATGTGTTCTTCACGAATTCCGGATCGGAATCGGTCGAGACCGCGCTGAAGATGGCGATCGCCTATCACCGCGTAAAAGGCGAGGGCTCGCGTACCCGCCTGATCGGCCGCGAACGCGGCTATCACGGCGTCAATTTCGGCGGCATCTCCGTCGGCGGCATTGTCACCAACCGCAAGATGTTCGGCACGCTGCTCGGCGGCGTCGATCACATGCCGCACACGCATCTGCCGGAAAAGAACTCTTTCACCAAGGGCGTGCCGGAGCATGGCGCGGAACTGGCGAACGAGCTGGAGCGCATCGTCGCCTTGCACGACGCCTCGACCATCGCCGCCGTCATCGTCGAGCCGGTGGCCGGTTCCACCGGCGTCATCCTGCCGCCGAAAGGCTATCTCGAGAGGCTGCGCGAGATCTGCACCAAGCACGGCATCTTGCTGATCTTCGACGAAGTCATCACCGGTTTCGGCCGTCTCGGCACGCCGTTCGCCGCCGACTATTTCGGTATCACGCCGGATATCATGACCACCGCCAAAGGCGTCTCCAACGGCGTCATCCCGATGGGCGCGGTGTTCGTGAAGAAGGAAATCCACGACGCCTTCATGACCGGCCCCGAGCACATGATCGAGTTCTTCCACGGCTACACCTATTCGGGCAATCCGATCGCCTGCGCGGCGGCGTTGGGCACGCTCGACACCTACAAGGAAGAGGGGCTGCTGACGCGCGGCGAGGAACTGGCGCCGTACTGGGAGGACGCGCTGCACTCGCTGAAGGGCGAGCCGAACGTCATCGATATCAGAAACATCGGCCTGATCGGCGCGATCGAGCTGGCGCCGATCGCCGGCCAGCCGACGAAGCGGGCCTTCTCGGCTTTCGTCAAGGCATTCGAGCGCGGTGCATTGATCCGCACCACCGGCGACATCATCGCGCTATCGCCGCCGCTGATCATCACCAAGGGTCAGATCAACGAATTGATCGACCATGTGCGCGAAGTGCTGAGGGCCGTGGATTGAACCAGGTGCAGCTTTCCCTCCCCCTCGAGGGGAGGGTGGCCGCGAAGCGGCCGGGTGGGGTCGGTGCGGCAGTGCGCCAGCCTGACCTTCGGCCGCATAGGTGCCTGTGATGCCCCGGACCCGCGTGAGTTTCGAAATGCGCCAAAAGGCGCGCGCGCTTCGAGTTCATGCGACCAAAGGCGAATCCCTGCTGTGGTATGAACTGCGCGAATTGAAATCGGCCGGCATCAAGTTCCGTCGCCAGTGCCCGATCGGACCTTATATCGTCGACTTCGCTTGCCTCGCTGTAAAGCTGGTGGTGGAAGTGGATGGAGACGTGCACGAACAGGAGAAGGGCAAACGGCACGACGCCGTCCGTGATGCCTATCTGCGGTCGCTCGGGTTCGATATCTTTCGCGTCGATGAGCCCGATGTCATAAACAGCGCCTGGCATGTCGCACAGGTGGTCAAGGAGAAGGTCGCGCGCATGTCAGCCGACCCCACCCGACCGCTTCGCGGCCACCCTCCCCTCGAGGGGGAGGGGGACGCTGGCGTGCCGCAACCGATGAGGTTTTAGAATATGGCCGCCCCCGGCGAGAATCTGCGAATCAATTCAGACCGTTTGTGGGATTCGATAATGGAGATGGCGAAGATCGGCCCCGGCATTGCCGGCGGCAACAATCGCCAGACCGTTACCGACGAGGACGGCGAAGGGCGGCATCTGTTCAAGCGCTGGTGCGATGAGGCGGGGCTCGAAATGGGCGTCGACGAGATGGGCACGATGTTTGCCCGTCGCGAAGGCACCGATGCCAGCCTGCCGCCGGTCTATGTCGGCAGCCATCTCGACACCCAGCCGACCGGCGGCAAGTATGATGGTGTGCTCGGCGTGCTCGGCGGGCTGGAGGTCGTGCGCTCGCTCAACGATCTCGGCATCAAGACAAAGCATCCGATCGTCGTCACCAACTGGACCAACGAGGAAGGCGCCCGCTTTGCGCCGGCGATGATGGCGTCCGGGGTATTCGCCGGCGTGCTCGATCAGGCCGACGTCTATTCGCATGTCGACAAGGATGGCAAGAAATTCGGCGAGGAGCTCGAACGGATCGGCTGGAAGGGCACCGAGAAAGTCGGCGAACGCAAGATCCACGCCTTCTTCGAATTGCATATCGAGCAGGGCCCGATCCTCGAGGACGAGGGCATCGACATTGGTGTCGTCACCCATGGCCAGGGACTGAAATGGCTGCAGGTGACGTTGACCGGCAAGGAGGCGCACACCGGCTCGACGCCGATGCCGAAGCGGCGCAATGCCGGGCTCGGCATGGCGCGGGTGATCGAACTGGTGCACGAGATCGCCATGGACTATCAGCCCGACGCCGTCGGCGCGGTCGGCCATATGGAGGTCTATCCGAACTCGCGCAACATCATCGCCGGCCGCACCGTCTTCACCATCGACATCCGCTCGCCGGAAAAGGAGGTGCTGGACGCCATGGACGGCCGCATCCGCGAAGGCATCGACACGATCTGCGACGCGCTCGACATCCAATATCAGATCGATCAGGTCGGCCATTTCGATCCGGTCACCTTCGACGCGGGCTGCGTCAAGGCTGTGCGGGATGCGGCGGAGCGCCTGGGATATACGCATCGCAATATCGTCTCGGGTGCCGGCCATGACGCTTGCTGGATCAACCGCGTTGCACCCACCGCAATGGTGATGTGCCCCTGTGTCGACGGGCTCAGCCACAACGAGGCCGAGGAAATCACCAAGGAATGGGCAGCGGCCGGCGCCGACGTGCTGTTCCATGCGGTGGTGGACACGGCGGTCATTGTCGAATGATGGGATAGCCTCGCAACGCCGCTCACAAGAAGCGCGAAGAGAATAAGGGAACAAGAAAATGTCCAAAGTCATCAAGAACGGAACCGTCGTCACCGCCGACCGGACGTGGAAGGCCGATGTGCTGTTCAAGCACGGCAAGATCATCGGCATCGGGCCGGATCTGCATGGCGACCATGAGTTCGACGCCAGCGGCTGCTACGTGATGCCGGGCGGCATCGACCCGCATACCCATCTCGAAATGCCGTTCATGGGCACCTATTCGGCCGACGACTTTGAATCCGGCACCCGCGCGGCCCTTGCCGGCGGCACGACGATGGTCGTCGATTTCTGCCTGCCGGCGCCGCAGCAATCGCTGCTCGAGGCCCTGCAGATGTGGGACAACAAGACTTCGAAGGCGTCCTGCGACTATTCCTTCCACATGGCGATCACCTGGTGGGGCAAGCAGGTGTTCGACGAGATGGCCACCGTCGTCGACAGGGGCATTACCTCGTTCAAGCATTTCATGGCCTACAAGGGCGCGCTGATGGTCGATGACGACGAGCTCTATTCGTCGTTCCAGCGCTGTGCCGATCTTGGCGCGCTGCCGCTGGTCCATGCCGAGAATGGCGACGTCGTGGCGGCGCTGTCGCAGAAGCTGCTGGCGGCGGGCAATAGTGGCCCCGAAGGGCACGCCTATTCGCGTCCGCCGGAAGTGGAAGGCGAGGCGACCAACCGCGCCATCATGATCGCCGACATGGCCGGCGTGCCGCTCTATGTCGTGCATGTCTCCTGCGAGCAGGCGCACGAGGCCATCCGCCGGGCGCGGCAGAAAGGCATGCGGGTGTTCGGCGAGCCGCTGATCCAGCACCTGACGCTCGACGAGAGCGAATATTTCAACAAGGACTGGGACCATGCGGCGCGGCGCGTCATGAGCCCGCCCTTCCGCAACAAATTGCACCAGGATTCACTGTGGGCCGGCCTGCAGGCCGGGTCGCTGCAGGTGGTGGCGACCGACCATTGTGCCTTCACCACCAAACAAAAGCGCAACGGCGTCGGCGACTTCACCAAGATCCCGAACGGCACGGGCGGGCTCGAGGATCGTTTGCCGGTGCTGTGGACGACCGGCGTCAACACAGGGCGCCTGACGATGAATGAGTTCGTCGCGGTGACCTCGACCAACATCGCCAAGATACTCAACATGTATCCGAAGAAGGGCGCCATCGTCGAAGGCGCGGATGCCGACATCGTCGTCTGGGACCCGAAGCGCAAGAAGAAGATCACGGCCAAGAAGCAGCAGTCGGTGATCGACTACAATGTCTTCGAAGGTTTTGAGGTAACCGGCCTGCCGCGCTTCGTCTTCTCGCGCGGCGAACTATCGATCGAGGAAAACGAGGTCAAGGCGAAGCCCGGCCATGGCGAGTTCGTCGCTCGCGAGCCGAACGCGGCGGTCAACCGGGCGCTGTCGACGTGGAAAGAAATTTCCGCGCCGCGCAAGGTGGAACGGACGGGCATCCCGGCGACGGGCGTTTGAGCTTGGCGAGCCACGGAGCGATTATCTCAATGGCCGCGGTGATCCTTGCCGCCGGGCCGGCGGCGGCTGACGTCCTTGCCGGCTCCTTTGGCAATGAGGTCGGTTGCGCTGGTGTACGGCTCGGTTATCAGGACAGCGACGATTATGTCGTGCTGACCGCCGACGGCGTCGAAACCTATGGCAGCGGCTGCCAGTTCGCACAGCGACTGACGACGGCGCCTGGCACCCTGCTATTGAGCTCCACCTGTTTCGCCGAGGGCGAGGAGGGCACGACCACGGATGTCGTCAAGGTCATCAACAGAGCAGGGGACGGTTTCTTCGTGACCATTCCCGGCCTTGAGGAGATAGGGCCGCTGAAATCATGTTCGTGACGGTGCCGATGACGACCGCCGCCTCGATGCCGGCGTCAGGCGACCAACCCATCCAGTTCCGGCAGCAGGACGACGCTTTCCTGTTCGTTGGGATCGGTGCGGGCAATGACCGCCGAGGCGGGGCCGTCGCTCAGATTGGCCGGCAGATGCGGCACGCCGGGGGGAATATAGAAAAGATCGCCGGCCTTGACCACGATATGCTGTTCGAGCCGGTCGCCATACCAGGTATGGACTTCGCCGGAGAGCACGTAGATCGCGGTTTCATGGTTTTCGTGCATATGCGCCTTGGCGCGGGCACCCGGCGGCATGGTCAGCAGATGCATGCAGATGCCGGACGAGCCGACTGTTTCGGCGGCGATACCGGCGAAATAACTCAGGCCCTGCTTGCCTTCATAAGAGCTTTCAGGGCGGATAAGATGGCAAGTCGGTTTGGGCGACATCGGGGCAACTCCGGGCGTCTATCTGATGGGACAAGGGCGCGTAGAACTGGGGCGCGTAGAACTGGGGCGCGTAGAACTGGGGCGAGTAAAACTGCGGCGAGTAGGACTGGGCGAGTGGAAAGCAACATCGGGGTAAAATCAATGGGATTCCGGCCGGCGCCGCAGTGGCCGGAAGCGACAGGCTACGGCCGATGACGGGAGTATCGCCAGCCGTTGTTTCGGCAAGCAAGCTTGGCCTGACCTTCCAGACCAATGATGGTCCGGTGCAGGCGCTGTCGAACGTCGACCTGACGATCGGCAAGGGGGAATTCGTGTCCTTCATCGGGCCCTCCGGCTGCGGCAAGACGACCTTGCTGCGCGTCATCGCCGATCTGGAGAAGCCGACATCGGGAGCCATCTCCGTCAACGGCATGACGCCCGAGCAGGCGCGCCAGAGCCGCGCCTATGGCTATGTCTTCCAGGCGGCCGCACTTTATCCGTGGCGCACGATCGAGCGCAACGTGGCGCTGCCGCTGGAGATCATGGGCCTGTCCAGGGCGGAGCAGGCGGCGCGCATCAAGCGAACCCTCGACCTCGTCAACCTCAGCGGCTTCGAGAAGAAATACCCCTGGCAGCTTTCGGGCGGCATGCAGCAGCGCGCCTCGATCGCACGGGCGCTGGCCTTCGATGCCGACCTTTTGTTGATGGACGAGCCGTTCGGCGCGCTGGACGAGATGGTGCGCGATCACCTCAACGAACAGCTGCTGGAGCTTTGGGAGCGGACCAACAAGACCATCTGCTTCGTCACCCATTCGATCCCCGAGGCGGTCTACCTGTCGACGCGGATCGTCGTCATGTCGCCGCGCCCGGGGCGCGTCAGCGACGTCATAGAATCGACGCTGCCGAAAAAGCGGCCGCTCGATATCCGCGAGACGCCGGAGTTCCTGGCCATCGCGGCACGCGTGCGGGACGGGCTGAGGGCAGGGCACAGCTATGATGATTGAGGCGGCGGAAGATGAGCTCCCTCCTCTCCCCAACGGGGAGAGGGTGGCCGGAGCGAAGCGGAGGTCGGGTGAGGGGGCCTTGGCGGATCCGACCAAAAGAAAGATCGGGGCGACCGCTCGCGCTCGAAAGCTGCGGTTTGACGAGACCGAGGCTGAATACAGGCTTTGGGGGGAACTAAGAGGGCGCCATCTCAACGGCTACAAATTTGTGAGGCAAGTGCCGCTTGGGCCGTTCTTTGCAGATTTCGTCTGTCGTGAGAGCGCGCTGATCGTGGAAATCGACGGCAGCCAGCACGCGGAATCTCCAACCGATGCCGCGAGAACTGCTTGGCTGAATGGTCACGGGTATTCCGTTCTTCGGTTCTGGAACCATGAAGTCTTGGCCGAACGCCGAGCGGTCCTTGATACGATCTTGGCTTGCCTCGACGGAAAGATTTCTACCCCCTCACCCGGCCTCCGCTTCGCTCCGGCCACCCTCTCCCCGTTGGGGAGAGGAGGGCACCCATCCTGCGAGGACCACTAGATGGACTCGTTTCGCGACAAGATCGTTCCGGTGACCTCGATCCTCCTGGGCGTCGTCGTCGTCTGGTACGTCATGGCTGTCATCCTCAACGCGCCGTTCCAGCGCGATCTCGACCGCCGCGCCAATCAGACGCCGGGTGTTGTGGAATTCATCGGCAAGACGCTGGCGCAGCCGAAGCCGACGCTGCCGGCGCCGCATCAGGTGGCGGTGAATTTTTTCGAAAACACCTTTCTGCGCAGCATCACCTCGAACCGCAGCCTTGTCTACAATGCCTGGGTGACGCTGTCGTCGACACTGCTCGGCTTTGCTTTCGGCACGGCGCTCGGCATCGTCATCGCCGTCGGCATCGTGCATGTGGCGACGCTCGACCGCAGTCTGATGCCGTGGATCATCGCCTCGCAGACCATTCCGATCCTGGCGGTGGCGCCGATGATCATCGTCGTGCTGGCGGCGGTCGGCATCACCGGGCTTATCCCGAAGGCGCTGATCTCGACCTATCTGTCGTTCTTCCCGGTGGCGGTCGGCATGGTGAAGGGACTGCGCTCGCCCGAGCTCACCCATCTCGACCTGATGCACACCTATAATGCCAGTCCTTCGCAGACCTTCTGGAAATTGCGGGTGCCGGCCTCGGTGCCGTTCCTGTTCACCTCGATGAAGGTGGCGGTGGCCGCCAGCCTGGTCGGCGCCATCGTCGGCGAGTTGCCGACCGGCGCCGTCGCCGGCATCGGCGCCAAATTGCTCGCCGGCGCCTACTACAGCCAGACCATCGACATCTGGTCGGCTCTGGTTGCCGGGTCGGTGGTCGCGGCGCTGCTGGTGATGGTCGTCGGCATCGCCGGGCGCCTTGTCGACCGCGCCATGGGCGGGAGGCCGGCATGAGCTCCATCCTGAGCCTTTCCTCAATCACGCCTCGATCCTGGCAGGGGTATGCCGCGCTTGTCCTGCTTGCCGGCGCGCTGCTTCTTTGGCCGCTCGTCAGTGCTACGCCCGGTTACGGCATGGCGACTACGGTTTTGATTTTCATTTTGCTGCTCGTGGCAATCGAGGCCGACAACTTTCCATCGATGATCGGGGTGGTGTTGCTGTTCCTTGGCGCGCATGGCGCAGCGTGGATGCTGCTCGCCGGCATAACCGGCAATGAGGGCAGCGCTCGCGCATCCTTCTATCTGCTGCTCGTCGCGGCGTGGTTTTTGGCCTGGCGCTGCGTAACGGTCTTGTCGTCGTTTCGCCCGACGTCGCGCTGGGCGTCAACCGCCCTGCGCCTGATCATTCCGGCCATCTTCGGCGCCTGGATCCTGATCATCTGGGAGGCGGTGACGCGTGGTGCCGGCATTCCCTTCATCCTGTTGCCGCCGCCAAGCGCCATCGGTGCACGCATCGTCGGCTCGCTGCCGGTGCTGGGGGCCGATGTCAGGCAGACCATCTTCAAGGCGGTTATCTTCGGCTATGTGGTGGGGAGCAGCGCCGGCTTCCTCGTTGCCATCGCCGCCGACCGCGTGCCGTTCCTGCGGCGCGGGCTTTTGCCGATCGGCAATATGGTGTCGGCGCTGCCGATCATCGGCGTCGCGCCGATCATGGTCATGTGGTTCGGCTTCGACTGGCAGTCGAAGGCAGCGGTGGTCATCATCATGACCTTCTTCCCGATGCTGGTGAACACCGTCGCCGGGCTTGCCGCCTCCGGCCATATGGAGCGCGACCTGATGCGCACCTATGCCTCGAGCTACTGGCAGACGCTGTTCAAGCTGCGGCTGCCGGCGGCGGCACCCTTCATCTTCAATGCGTTGAAGATCAATTCGACGCTGGCGCTGATCGGCGCCATCGTCGCCGAGTTCTTCGGCACGCCGGTGGTCGGCATGGGATTCCGCATTTCGACGGAAGTCGGGCGGATGAACATCGACATGGTGTGGGCGGAAATCGCAGTTGCAGCACTTGCGGGTTCGGTCTTTTATGGCGTGGTCGCTCTTTTCGAGAGAGCAGTCACGTTTTGGCATCCCTCTGTCCGTGGTGGATAGGGGCGGTGGGTTTAGGGCGCTAACTTCAGAGGGTAAAAACATGAAAAGACTTGTTGTTTCGATGCTGGCCGGCGCGATGTCGCTTGCCGCGTTCCAGGCGATGGCCGCGGACAAGGTGACGCTGCAGCTGAAATGGGTCACGCAGGCCCAGTTCGCCGGCTATTATGTCGCCAAGGCCAAGGGCTTCTATGAAGCCGAGGGCCTCGACGTCGACATCAAGCCCGGCGGACCGGACATTGCGCCCGAGCAGGTCATCGCCGGCGGCGGCGCCGACGTCATCGTCGACTGGATGGGCGGTGCGCTGGCTGCGCGCGAGAAGGGCGTGCCGCTGGTCAACATCGCCCAGCCGTTCAAGAAGGCCGGCATGGAGCTGGTCTGCCCGAAGGACGGTCCGATCAAGACGGAAGCCGACTTCAAGGGCCACACGCTCGGCGTCTGGTTCTTCGGCAACGAGTATCCGTTCTATGCCTGGATGAACAAGCTTGGCCTCAAGACCGATGGCGGGCCGGACGGCGTCACCGTGCTCAAGCAGAGCTTTGACGTGCAGCCGCTGATCCAGAAGCAGGCGGATTGCATTTCGGTCATGACCTATAACGAGTACTGGCAGCTCATCGACGCCGGCTACAAGCCGGAAGAGCTGACCGTCTTCAACTATTCCGCCATGGGCAACGATCTGCTCGAAGACGGGCTCTATGCCCTGGAGGACAAGCTCAAGGATCCGGCCTTCGAGGACAAGATGGTGCGTTTCGTGCGCGCTTCGATGAAGGGTTGGAAATACGCCGTCGACAATTCCGACGAAGCGGCCGGCATCGTCATGGACAATGGCGGCCAGGACGAGAATCACCAGAAGCGCATGATGGGCGAAGTCGCCAAGCTGATCGACAATGCCGATGGCAAGCTCGATCCGGCGACCTACGAGCGCACCGCCAAGGCGCTGCTCGACCAGAAGATCATCAGCAAGGAGCCTACCGGCGCCTACACGACGGCGATCACCGACAAGGCCATCAAATAGGGCTGTCAAACTGGCTTGTAGCGGAAAAGGGGGCGGGCGACCGCCCCTTTTTAGTAGGATGTAAAATGAACGTTACCGGCGGAAACATCCGCTCGCAAAATCGTTGTGCCGGTGCATCCGCCTCAAGGGTGTCACAACGGAGGTTTCCATGCGCATCCAGTCCTTCACGCCGATGCTTTCGGCGCTGGCCATTTCTGCAACCATCTTCTCGGTGTCACCGGCTCTGGCCGAAACCGTAAAGATGGCGGCGACGCTCGATGGTGCTCAGCAGAACCCGCCCGTCACAACGAAGGGCAAGGGCACCGCCACGCTCAGGTTCAACACCGCCACCAAGAAACTCAGCTGGACCGTGAGATATTCCGGCCTCAGCGGGCCGGCGAAGGCCGCACACATTCACGGCCCGGCGGCAAAGGGTCAAAACGCCGATCCAGTGGTGCCGTTCGAAGGCAAGCTGAAGAGCCCGATCAAGGGTTCGGCGACATTGACTGATGCCCAGGCCACCGATCTTGAGGCTGGCAAATATTACGTCAACATCCACACCGCGGCCCACGCGGACGGCGAGATCCGCGGCCAGATCGAGAAGGCCAAATAGGCAGATCACGACGACAAAACAGGGCAATCATCCTGTTTTGTCAGGCCTTGTCGCGAATCTGGGTCATCGTGCGGGTCGGCGTGATGGCTTCAGGGTCGAGCCTGATCTCTACGATCGACGGCTTGCCGCTGGCCCGCGCTCGCTCGAAGGCCGCGGCGAAGTCGGCGGTCTTTTCCACCGTCTCGCCATGGCCGCCATAGGCACGGGCCAAAGCAGCAAAGTCGGGATTCTTCAAGTCCGTGGCGACGACACGGCCGGGATATTCGCGCTCCTGATGCATGCGGATGGTGCCGTAGATGCCATTGTTGACGACGATGACGATGATCGGCAGCCCGTATTGCACGGCGGTGGCGAATTCCTGGCCGTTCATCAGGAAACAGCCGTCGCCGGCGAAGGCGATCACGTCGCGGTCGGGGAAAAGCTGCTTGGCGGCGACCGCCGCCGGCGTGCCGTAGCCCATCGAGCCGGATGTGGGTGCTGCCTGCGTGCCGAAACGCCGGAAGCGATGGTAGCGATGCACCCAGGTGGCGTAGTTGCCGGCGCCGTTGGTGAGGATGGCGTCGTCCGGCAGCATCGTTTCGAGATAATTCATGATCGGCCCCATCTGCACGGCGCCGGGGCCGCTCTCCGGAGGCGTCGACCAGTCGAGATACGCGGCGTGCAGCTTCGCTGCCTCAGCCGCCCACACCGGCGTTGCGGCCGGCTTGCGTCTGGCAAAGGCTTCGACGAAAGCGGCAGGCGAGGCATTGATCGCCAGCGCCGGCCGGTAGACGCGGCCGAGTTCGCCGGCGTCGGCATGGATATGGACCAGCGTCTGGTCGGGGTAGGGACTCTTCAGCAGCGTGTAGTCGGATGACGGCATCTCGCCCATGCGGCCGCCGATCAGCAGCACAAGGTCGGCCTGCTTGATGGCGGTTGCTACCTTGGGATTGATGCCGATGCCGACATCGCCGGCATAGTTCGGGTGGAGATGGTCGAACAGCATCTGGCGGCGGAAGGAGCAGCCGACCGGCAGCGACCAGGCTTCGGCTATCGTCCGCATCCGTGCAACGGCCTGCGCGTCCCAGCGCGTACCGCCGAGGATGACGAAGGGCCGCTTTGCCTTGTTGAGCAACACTTCCAGTGCGTCGAGATCGACTTCGCCAGGCCGCGTCTCGACAGGGGTGTAATGCCGGGCGTCCGGTGCCTCGGCGAGGCTGGTCAGCATGTCCTCGGGCAGCGAGATGACGACCGGGCCCGGGCGACCGGACGTCGCCACCGCAAAGGCGCGTGTGACGAATTCGGGTATGCGTGCGGCGTCGTCGATCTCGACCACCCATTTGGCGATATCGCCGAAGAACCTGACGTAGTCGACCTCCTGGAAGGCCTCGCGCCCCTTGGCGTGGCTGGCGACCTGGCCGATGAACAGAATGAGGGGGACTGAATCCTGCATCGCGATGTGGATGCCGGCCGAGGCATTGGTGGCGCCTGGGCCGCGGGTGACGAAGCAGATGCCGGGCCTGCCGGTCAGGCGGCCGTGGCAGTCGGCCATCATTGCGGCACCGCCCTCCTGGCGGCAGACGATTGTGCGGATCGGTGAATCATGCAGCGCGTCGAGCACCGCCAGATAAGATTCGCCAGGTACGCAATAGATACGGTCCGTTCCGTTGGCTTCGAGCGCATCGACGATGAGTTGTCCGCCGGTCTTCATTTTCCTGACCTCTCCAGTTCGGCAAGGATTTCTTGGGTGTGTTCGCCGAGACGCGGCGACGGGCGCTCATAGACCAGCGGCGTGCCGGACATGACCATCGGCGCCCGCACCGAGGGCAAGAGATTGCCATGGCCGTCATCGAGGTCGAGCCGCATGCCGCGCGCTATGGTCTGCGGGTCGGCAAACATCTGGCCGATGTCGTTGATCGGGCTGGCCGGCACTCCGGCAGTCTCAAGTCTGGCCAGCAACGGGTCGCGATCGAAGGCTTTCAGCGCCTCGATCATATGCTCGCGCAGCTTTGCCCGGTTGGCGACGCGGGCGGGATTGGTGGCGAAGTCAGGGTTCGACGCCAGCTCGTCGAGGCCGACGGCAGCGCAGAACTTTGCGAACTGGCCGTCATTGCCGACCGCCAGGATGATGTGGCCATTTTTCACCGGCACCACTTCGTAGGGCGCGATGTTCATATGCGCATTGCCCATCTGCACCGGCGACTGTCCGGAGACGAGATAGTTGAGGTTCTGGTTGCCGAGCGTCGAGATCTGGGTGTCGTAGAGCGCCATGTCGATATGCTGGCCTTCGCCGGTCTTCTCGGCATGGCGAAGCGCCGCCTGGATGGCGATGACCGAATAAAGCCCGGTGAAAACATCCGATATAGCGACGCCCGCCTTTTGCGGTTCGCGGCCGGCTTCGCCGGTGATCGACATCATGCCGGCCATGCCCTGGATGATGAAATCATAGCCGGCACGCGGCGCATACGGTCCCGACTGGCCAAAACCGGTGATCGAGCAATAGATCAGCCGCGAGTTGATTTTCCTCAGGCTGTCATAGTCGAGGCCGTATTTCTTCAGTCCGCCGACTTTGAAGTTTTCGATCAGCACGTCCGATGTCGCGACCAGCCGGCGCACCGTCTCGGCACCCTCGGGCGTCGAGAAGTCGATGGCGATGGAGCGCTTGCCGCGGTTGCAGGAATGGTAATAAGCGGCCGAAAGGTTCTCGCCGTCATGGCCGATGACGAAGGGCGGTCCCCATTTGCGGGTGTCGTCGCCGCCGTCCGGGCTCTCGACCTTGATCACGTCGGCGCCGAGGTCGGCAAGCAGCTGTCCGGCCCATGGCCCGGCGAGGATGCGTGCGAGTTCGATGACGCGGATGCCTTTGAGCGGAGGCTCAGTCATGGATCACCGTGGTTGATCGAAAGCGCAGCCTCTATCAATCCCGCGCGCCGCTGTCACGGCCCTTGCAATGGGCCAGTATCACTGTGCCCTCAGCACACGGTCGGCCCAGGCGGCAAAATCCTCCATGATGATGTCTCGGTTGATCTCGTTCAGGCTTTCGTGGCGGGTTTTGGCGTAAACCTTTGAAACGAGATTCGAAAAACCCATCATGTGCATCCGGCCGGCAAGATGGCTGACCGCCTTGCCGCCGTCCGAGGCCGGATCTTGCTCGCCTCCGACCAGATTGACGAACAGGTCGCGCCGCACGCCGGAAAAATTGCGGTCGCTGCCGCAATGCAGCGTCATCATGACGATGTCCTGCCACATCGACACCGATGCGTCCCAGCCGCAAAGCGGGTCGGCGATGTATTTCTCGACTTCAACGGCATCGCGCGACAGCCAGTCGAACGGCGTCCGGTGATTGGGCACCGCCTTGCCCCAGGCCCGGAACGTCAGGCGGGGCAGCATGCGCGACGGCACGTCCGAGCCAAGCCGGAACTTTTCCCAACCAAGCATGGCCAGCGCGATTTGGCCGAGCAGTCCGGCCGAGAAATTGCCGTTCCAGATCGCGGCGGCATGGATGCGCGCCGAGTGGCGGAGGACAAAGTTCAGCGAGACCGACGCGCCCAAGGAGTGACCGAAGACGATGACCGGCAGGCCCGGCTGTTCCCTGGCGATGAGATCATGGACGGCGGCGACATCGGCGATGACCTTGGCACCGCCATCCGCATCGGCGAACCTGCCAGGTGGCGCGTCGGGCGCCTTGGTGGCGCCGTGGCCACGGTGGTCGTGCGCGTAGACCTGGTAGCCGCGCTCGCCAAGGAAATCGGCGAAACGGGCATAGCGCGCCGCGTGCTCGGCCAACCCGTGATTGACCTGGACAATGGCGCGCGGTTGGCCGCTTGCGTGTTTCACATAAAGGTTGAGCTCGGCGCCGGTCGGCGATGCCAGCATCCTCTGCTTGTCAAATGGCATGTCTCGCTCCCGTCGGCGACTGTTGGGCGACGCAGCGATCGACGTCAAGGGGCGTAGGGTACCCATTCGACGGTAGTTGACAGCATGCTGTCAATATGACTACATGACAGCATACTGTCAAATGGTCAGCGGCAGATTGGGGGTATGACTATGAAAACCACCGGGGCCATTTCGCGGCGTGCAATCTGCTGGCGGGCTTCGCCTTCACGACGGCCACCCTGTTGTCAGGGATTGCTGCGTTCAGTCAGGAAACCAGGGAGATGACCATGATGACGTCCACTGTTCCAGGCCCGCAAGGCCAGCTTGCCACTTATAGGATCAACGCCGGCAATGGCCTGCCGATCATGTTCCTGCATGGAGATTGCAGCCGCGCTTCCCACTGGGACCGGGTGATGCAGCTCTCCGTCGAAGGCCGCGAGGCGGTAGCCTTCGATTTTCGCGGTCATGGCGCCTCCGCGCCGGCGCAGGACGGTGACTATGGTTATGACGGTCGTGCAATGGATGTCGGTGCCGTGGCCGACGCGTTTGGCCTGAAGCGGTTTCTCATTGTCGCGCACAGCGGCGGCGGTGGCGTGGCGCTCGCTTATGCCGCCAGCCATGCCGACCGGGTCGCCGGTGTCTTGCTCGTCGACCCGGCGACCGATCCTCGTGCGCTGCCGCAGGCGATTCGTGACGGCTTTGTCCGCGATCTGGCCGGTCCGCAAGGCCGTGATGTCCTGAACGCCTATTACACGTCGATTGCCGGCCCTAACGCGGCTGTTCGCCAGCGTGTTCTGGCCGATGCGGCAGTGGTCGATCCGGCGGCGAGGGCAGGTGTCGGCAAGGCACTGGCCGAATGGAACCCGGAGCCGGCACTCGATGCGTATCGCGGGCCTATGTTCGTATTGGCTACCGAGGCCAGTGACACTCCAGCCGCGCTCTATCGGCTGCGCACGGACATTCCGCGCCAGATCGTGGCGGGCAGCGGCCATTGGGTGATGCTTGACAAGCCGGAGGTCGTAGCCGAAGCCGTTAATAATTTCGTCGCGACCATCGAGGCCGGCCAGAAATGACGACCAGGACCGAAGCGGCAAATGTGCTCACCGAACTGGTGCTTGCCGTGTTCAGGATGAACGGCAGTTTTCTGGATGCGGCCGAGCGGCTGGCCGCTCCAACCGGGCTGACGGCAGCGCGCTGGCAGGTTTTGGGTGCAGTTTTGAAGGAGCCGAAATCTGTGGCCGACATCGCCCGCGACATGGGTCTCGCCCGTCAGAGTGTACAGCGGCTGGCCGACATACTGGCTGCGGAGGGGCTTGCCGCCTACGCCGACAACCCGGCGCATCGCCGCGCCAAGCTGTTGTCGATAACCGATGCCGGCCGGGCAGCGGTCAAGAATATCGGCACACGCCAGCATGTTTGGGCGAACCGTGTTTCGGAGGGTATGGACGCCGACGCGCTGAAAGCCTCGCTTGATCTGCTGCGCACCCTGACGGAACGGGTGGAGGCGGGCGGATCCTGATCGACCGCGCGGGAGCCGTCTCAATGCGCTGGCGATTGTTTTTACGGCCGGGCGAAAGAAATCGTAATTCTGACATGTCGCAAGTTTCTAGCTTGCGGCGTGAATCACGAGGAGTGCCGGAATGCGGATTTGGGCGATGGGGGGGCGGTGTTTCTTGCGTTTGCTGGCGCAAGCGCGGCGCGCGCCGATGTGAAGATGACCGGCTCTTTCGTCGCCGATGCCGCCTGTCCGGCAACGCAGGCGATCAAGAGCGGCAAGAATCCCGGCAATGTCTCGACCGCGGCTGGTCAGAGTTATGATCTGCTGGCCGGCAACAAGGACGCGCCCACGCACTATCTCATTCGCGTGCCGGGCGCCGATCCGGAGCGCCGCTGGGTCAAGATCAGCTGCGGTCGTGTTTCGGGCGGCAGCGCGTCGACGATGCCGGCTGCACCGGCGCCTGCCGAGCCGAACAAGCCATCGGCGTCCGGAAAGCCGGAATATGTCTTCGCGCTGAGCTGGCAGCCGGCTTTCTGCGAGACCAAATCCAGCAAGGCCGAATGTCGTGCGCAGACCGCCGCTGGTTTCGAGGCGACCCACTTCACCTTGCATGGGTTGTGGCCGCAGCCGAACGGAAATTTCTATTGCCAGGTCGCCGCAAGCGACAAGGCGAACGACGATCCGGCGCACTGGCGAGACTTGCCGCCCGTCACCCTTGACCCGAAAACGCGAGCGGAACTCGACCAGGTGATGCCGGGCACCGCATCCGCCCTCGAAAGGCATGAATGGATCAAGCACGGCACCTGCTACGGCAAGAGCCAGCAGGAGTATTTCGCCGACGCGTTGAACCTGATGCACGCGGTGAACGCGTCGCCGGTGCGCGATCTCTTCACCAAGAGCGTCGGCAAGCAGCTCACGTCCGATCAGATCCGCAGCACCTTCGACAGTGCCTTCGGCAAAGGCGCGGGCGACCGGGTCCGCGTGTCCTGCGTGGTCGATCCTTCGAACGGCAGGCGGCTGATCGGCGAACTGACGCTCGGCCTGACCGGCCCGATCGCTTCGAACGCTTCGCTCGGTGCCCTGCTGCTTGCCTCGGCGCCGACAGCCAAGGCTGGCTGCCCGAAGGGCGCGGTCGATGCCGTCGGGTTCCAGTAAACAGGCCGTACGCGACTGTCGCGATGCACCGGGGATGGTATGATCCCGGGGGCATCATTCATAGGGGGTGGCGATGAGTGGCATGACGGGCGGCGCGCTGGCGCGGCTGGCGTTCTGGGCCAAGGGCATGACGGCGATCCGCGACGGCCATATGGAGTGGCCGGGCTTTTCCTACACCGAAGTGGAGTGGGTGCGCATGACCACGCTCGCCAAACCCATCGGCGGCAGCACCTACCAATTGTTCACACTGGTCAACGCGGCGATCTTCATCGCCATCGCCGCGCTCGGGATCTTCTGTGTCTTCCTGCCGCTGGCCGCGCTGCTGTTCCCGGTACCGGCCGAAACCAGTGCGATCAAGTTTTCGCTGCTCCTGGCGGCATGCGCCTTCCTGATCATCGGCATCGGCCTGCCGATTTCGCTGCGTCTTTCGACCACGCTGGTGGCGCCGAAGGCAATGCGGGCCGCGCTTGTCGCCGTGCCCGGCGACCAGGCGCTTGCGGCAAAAGTGTCATGGCAGATCAACCGGATCACGCTCGTGCTCTGCGGCCTGCTGGTACCGGGCATTCTTCTGTTCATTGCCTACGACATCGAAGCCGGCCCGATTATTACCGCGTTGAAATGGCTGGCGATCGCGCTGATCGCGGTTTCGGTTGCGATCGGCGGATGGCAGCGGCGCAAACAATCCTGATTGAGCCAATCGCAGGCCTGGGTAGCGTTACGCGCCGGCGCTGCGCTCCGGCCTGGTCCATGTGTTGCGGGCGTCTGCTTCGTTGCCGCCCGGTTCGCCGACAACGCGATCGCGTCCCGTGGATTTGGCCTTGTAGAGACGCTGGTCGGCCAGCGCAAAGAGATCGGCAAGGCAACGGGTCGTCTCGCTGACCGTCGAGATGCCGGCGCTGACGGTAATGTCGAACCGGCTGGTGCTCGCGGACGTCTTGACCGCTTGCCTGACGGTTTCGCCCAGCAGCCTGGCGAGCGGCTGCGGACGCCAGCCGAGGATGGCGAATTCCTCACCGCCGATCCTGAACAATCGATCTTCGGTCCCGACAAGTTCGCCAAGCAAAATCGCCAGGGCTTTCAGCACCTTGTCTCCCTCGGCGTGGCCGAAGCGGTCGTTGATCGATTTGAAGTGGTCGACATCGATGATCAGCAGGCTGAGCGGCCTGGCGGTCCGCAGGCTGGCGGCGACGGCGGCCTCGCCATCGCTGTCGAAGCGCCCCCTGTGCAGGAGGCCGGTGAGGCCGTCGCGACCGACATGCTCGACCAGCGCCTCATAGCGCTCGCGATAGGTCAGCGTATCGAAAATGTCGGAAAGCCCGCGCGGCGCCGGCACCTGCCGCGCCTCGAACCACCTGATATAGGCGACCAGCATGATGCTGTAGACCAGGGCCGCTGCCATCTTGGCGAACCAGCCGCCGAAGAACACCGCGACCGGCGCACCGGTGACGAAATGCAGCGCCGTGAAAAAGCCTGCCTGGTCGAAGGTGAGCACGCAGGCGACGGAGACCAGGATGCGGGTGAAAAGCGCCTTGCGCAGATATTTGCCGAGCTTTTCATAGAGCAGAATGATCAGGATGGCGTCGACGAACAGCAGCGTCGTGCCCCACACCATCAGCCAGCCCATCTCGTCGATGAAGCCGATGTCGGGAAGCTTGCCGTCGGGCAGCGGTGCAATGTCGTGCAGGCGCAGGATCAGCACGAGCCCGATCATCAGGGCATTGCCGAGCAGCAGGCCGTAAATCGGCTGCCGGACCGTTGCCGCATCCTCCTTGATGTAGAGCAGGAGCAGCATGACCAGCTTGCCGGAAAACAGCACGGCCGAACCCGGCGATACCATGCCGAACGGCAGCGCGACGTAGAAGACGCTGGCGAGATAGGTTTCCAGGAAATGCATGACGCCAAGGGCGCAAACAAAGACGCCGAGGCCGATGCGGCCCCTGAACAGGAAAAGCGTGACCATGATGCCGAAATAGAGAACCGCTTCGGCAAAAAGCAGGAAACTGTTCAACACGGCCCGATCTCTCTCCCCGAAATCGCGGCTGCCAGCGATTTCCCATCCAACATTGTTTGACGCGGAATGGTTAACCGGAGCTTTCGCCTGGGCGCCGGCACGAAATGAAGCGGCTAAGCGTTTGTGGGTGCGACCAAATCCGCCTGGAGCGGGTCATCGTTTCACGGAACCGCTGAACCGCTCCATCTTTTTTGTTTTGACGCAATTCCGGACGGAAAACCGTTTCACGCTTTTCCTGGAATTGCTTTAGGGCCAAAACTGTTTGCCGTTCGCGGCCGCATCGCTTACATAGCCCCCAACTTCCATTCAATCCGACATCAGTCGACTTTTCAGGGAAAGCGCGCGTGGCACGCCAGTTCATCTATCACATGGCCGGCCTCAACAAGGCCTACGGCACCAAGAAGGTGCTCGAGAACATTCATCTGTCCTTCTATCCGGACGCCAAGATCGGCATCCTCGGTCCCAACGGCGCCGGCAAGTCGACGATCCTCAAGATCATGGCCGGCATCGACAAGGAGTGGAGCGGCGAGGCCTGGCTGGCCGAGGGTGCTACCGTCGGTTACCTGGCGCAGGAGCCGGCGCTCGATCCGAACAAGAACGTGTTCGAAAACGTCATGGAAGGCGTCGCCGCCAAGACCGCCATCATCGAGCGCTACAACGAATTGATGATGAACTATTCCGACGAGACGGCGGACGAGTCGGCCAAGCTGCAGGACGAGATGGACCGGCTCAACCTCTGGGATCTCGAACAGCAGGTCGAGATGGCGATGGAGGCACTCGGCTGCCCGCCCAAGGAGGCCGATGTCACCAAGCTGTCGGGCGGCGAACGCCGTCGCGTCGCGCTTTGCCAGCTCTTGCTGCGCCAGCCCGACCTTCTGCTGCTCGACGAGCCGACCAACCATCTCGACGCCGAGACGACGGCGTGGCTGGAAAAGCATCTGCGCGCCTATCCGGGCGCGGTGATGATCATCACCCACGATCGTTACTTCCTCGACAATGTCACCGGCTGGATTCTCGAGCTCGATCGCGGCCGCGGTATCCCCTACGAAGGCAACTACACCAAATACCTCGAAGCCAAGGCCAAGCGGCTCAAACAGGAAGGCCGCGAGGACGATGCGCGCCAGCGGGCGATCGGCCGCGAGCGCGAGTGGATCCAGTCCAGCCCGAAAGCCCGGCAGACCAAGTCGAAAGCCCGTATCCAGGCCTTCCAGGATCTGCTGGATGCAGCCGACAAGCGGCGTCCGAGCGACACCCAGATCGTCATTCCGCATGGCGAGCGGCTCGGCAATGTGGTGATCGAGGTCGAGGGCCTGTCGAAGGGCTTTGGCGACACGCTTTTGATCGACGATCTCGAATTCAAGCTGCCGCCGGGCGGCATCGTCGGCGTCATCGGCCCGAACGGCGCCGGCAAGACGACGCTGTTCCGCATGATCACCGGCCAGGAAAAGCCCGATGCCGGCACCATCCGCGTCGGCGAGACGGTCAAGCTCGGTTATGTCGACCAGAGCCGCGACGCGCTCGACCCGACCAAGACGGTCTGGGAAGAGATCTCGGGCGGCGCCGAAGTGGTCAAGCTCGGCAAGTTCGAAGCCAACACCCGCGCCTATTGCGCGTCGTTCAATTTCCGCGGCGGCGACCAGCAGCAGAAGGTCGGCAACCTGTCCGGCGGCCAGCGCAACCGCGTGCATCTGGCCAAGATGCTGAAGACCGGCGGCAATGTGCTGCTGCTCGACGAACCGACCAACGATCTCGATACCGAAACGCTGGCTGCACTTGAAGACGCGCTCGAGAGCTTCGCCGGCTGCGCCGTCATCATCTCGCACGATCGCATGTTCCTCGATCGCCTGGCGACGCACATCCTCGCCTTCGAGGGCGACAGCCACGTCGAATGGTTCGAAGGCAATTTCGAGGATTACGAGCAGGACAAGATCCGCCGCCTTGGCCCGGACGCGGTCAACCCGCACAGGATGACGTATAAGCGGCTGACGCGGTAAGACATTTACAGGGCGGCGAATTCTCAAATGATCTGAGGAACCAAGATGGCCGACTGGTCCGCCGCCCTCTACCTGAAATTCGAGGACGAGCGCACGCGGCCGGCGCGCGATCTCGTTGCGCAGGTGCCGGTGCCAGAACCGCGCCGGGTGGTCGACATCGGCTGCGGGCCGGGCAATTCGACCGAATTGCTGGTCGAGCGCTGGCCGCGGGCGCAGATCAGCGGCTTCGATACCTCCCTCGACATGATCGAGAAGGCGAAGGCGCGCCTGCCCGGCGTCACCCTTGCGCTGGCGGATGCGGCGGCGTGGCAGCCGAACGAACCGGTCGACGTGATCTTTGCCAATGCGGTGTTTCAGTGGCTGCCGGAGCACCCGGCAGTCTTCCAGCGGCTGATGGGATTTTTGGCGCCCGGCGGCGCGCTTGCCGTGCAGATGCCGGACAATATGGCCGAGCCTTCGCACCGGCTGATGCGGGAGACCGCGGCCGAGATGCCGTTTGCCGAAAAGCTCGAGCGCGCGGCCCGCGCGCCGCTGCCGCCGGTCGCGTTCTACTACGACCTTTTGTCGCCATTCTCGGATCGGCTCGATATCTGGCACACGATCTACAACCATCCGCTGGCCGATGCCGAGGCGATCGTCGAATGGGTGAAGTCGACGGGGCTGAAGCCGTTCCTCGATCCGCTCGACGAGAACGAGCGGCAGCTTTTCCTGAAGCGCTACACGGCCAGGATCAGCGAAGCCTATCCGAAAACGGCAAGCGGCAAGGTATTGCTGCGCTTTCCCCGTCTCTTCATCGTGGCGCGGCGTTCTGCTTAGAAACTCTTAGCTACACCCAAAAACAGCCAGCAGCGGATGCTTGACCGGCTTTCGCCGTCATGCGCATCTCGCTGGGGCAGGGATAAGGCCCTTCATGGGCCATGGGGGTGGATGATGACACTGAAAAAGATGGGTTTCGGCGGCAGCGTTTGTGCGGCCGCTGTGCTTGCCTTGTCTATATCGGCGGAGGCCAAGCGAGCACGCTGCTTCACCAGCGACGACGGCTATTTCTCGTGCAACTACCGGGCGCTGGACGATGCCGGCAGCTTTCGCATCTCGGCGCCGGGTTATCCGACCTACGTCCTGGAAATCGACGGACCGGGTTTTGCCTATGGCTATGTCAATCTCGGCCGCCGCAACGTGCCGCTGCCCGGGCAATTCGTGCGCAGCCGCGATGACGGTGCCTGCTGGAACAACCCGCAGACCAATACCAAGCTCTGCGCCTGGTAAAGACCCGTCCCAGGGACTTGATTTAAGCCGGCATAAACTGGCTAGGTGCAAAAGAGGTTGCGCCGAGCTTTTTGCGGCGTCGACATGAAGCCGCAACGCCTGCGCACGGGACGAACTGGAAATGCATCGCGTCATCATCAGCGGCATCGGCGTTGAAATTCCCGAAGCTTCGATCACCAATGAGGAACTCGTCGCCAGCTTCAACAGCTGGGTGGACATGGAGAACGTCCGGCGCGAGGTCTCGGGCGAGCCGCTGCTGCAGAAATCGGACAGTGCCTTCATCGTCCATGCCTCGGGCGTCCAGACCCGCCATGTCATCGAACGGGAAGGCATCCTAGACCCGACCCGCATGGCGCCGCGCTTCCCGGCGCGGCCCGACGATGCGCTGTCGCTGGAGGCCGAGTTCGGCATCGCCTCGGCCGGCAAGGCGCTCGATCATGCCGGGCTGAAGCCGGGGGATATCGACCTGGTGATCTGCTCGGCCTCGCACCATCAGCGGCCCTATCCGGCGATCGCCATCGAAATGCAGCAGGCGCTGGGCACGAAAGGCGCCGGCTTCGATATGGGGCTTGGCTGCTCTTCGGCAGCGGCGGCGTTGCACATCGCGGTCAATCTGGTGCGGGCAGGGGCGCATAAACGCGTGCTGGTGACGACGCCGGAGATCATCACCGGGCATCTCAATTTTCGCGACCGGCAGACGCATTTCATCTTCGGCGACGCTTCCGTGTCGATGATCGTCGAAGGGCTTGCGCAGGGCGAGAAGCGGCCGGGGCGCTTCGAGGTGCTCGACACGCGCGCCTGGACGCAGATGTCGAACAGCATCCGCACCAATCTCGGTTATTATACCCGCGCTGCCCAGGACGATCCGTACATGATCGATCTGGAAGGCAATCTGATCAAGCAGATCGGCAACAAGGTGTTCAAGGAAGTCACCGTCGCCGGCCACAAGTTCATCGTCGAATTCCTGGCCGAGCACGGGCTGACGCCGCAAGCGATCCGGCGCTTCTGGCTGCATCAGGCCAATGCGCGGATGAACGCCATGATCCTGAAACTGTCGTTCGGCCATGACGTCGACCACGACCGCGCGCCGATGGTGCTGGAGCGCCTCGGCAACACCGCCGCCGCCGGCGCCATCATCGCCCTGTCGGAGAACCATGCCGACATGAAGGCCGGCGACTACGGCCTGCTCTGCGCCTTCGGCGCCGGCTACTCGATCGGCGGCGCGCTATTGCGCATGCTTTAGATTTTTGTTTTACGCATGTCGTTGTCCCCAAAACCGCTGCACACCCTCGGTTCAAGCCCGAGGGCATGCTTTTGGGCGACATGCATCAGCTCGGCGCGAACGGCACCAGCATCGGAACGCGCCTGGCATAGTCGTCGTAAGCGCTACCCAGTTCGCCGCGCAGAAAACGCTCCTCCAGCCTTGCCTTCATGACGATGCCGACGGTGATGAGGATGGCGCCGGCAACGCCCCAGACCGTGCCTTTCGCCGCCATGGTGGCGAGGATCGCCAGAAGCAGCCCGGTATAGATCGGGTGGCGGACCAGCCGGTAAGGGCCGGTGTCGACGACGCGATGCGCGGCCTTGGCGGTGACCGTGGCCGATCACAGGCGGCCAAGATGCAGCCGCGCCCACCAGGCAAATGCCAGGCCGGCGGCAATCAGCGCCACGCAGATCCACGCTTCGGCAAGGTTTGGCAGCCAGAGTCTCAGCCGGCCGGCATAACCGTGCGCCGGGATGAGGAGAAGGATCGTGCCGAGCACCATGACTGCGCGGGATGGAAGCTCCACCCCGAAGCCGGCGCGTTTTTCGGCCCGGTCGGCCCAGAAGGCGGCCGCGGCCCATGAAACTACCCAGAGCAGCCACAGCAGCGCGATTGCCGATGCGGGATGCATGATAAACCTCCGCAGCCTTGACCTGATCGATATTATCAACCGATACAGCGCGGCAGCAATGCGGCACGCTTTTGCATGAGGCTGATTCAACCAGAACGCTGGTGGTGCCGACCCGTATCAGCCGTCTTGATTGGAGCATCAACGCTTTCGACTGGACCCTATGAATCGACTTCGGCTAACTGCATCCGGTAGCTAGGAATGAAACCAATGCCGGATATGTTTCCCGCAACCGAAACTCCGGTCGAGATCGTCCCGTCGCGAAAACTCGCCGCCAGGGTGGCGGCGCTCTGTCTCGCATCATTCGATCGTTTTGAGACACGAGCGGTGGATACGCTGCAACTCGGTTTCGACGGCATCGACGGCGATTTCCATGCCGGCACGACGCGGCGCTCCGGCGGGCGGGAACCCTGGTATCCGCGCGGCACCGAGATGCGCAACGAACGGCAATTGTCGATCGTGGCGGCGGACGAGCTGGCGATCGTCGCCGAACGGATGGGCATCGCCGAGATCAAGCCGGAATGGATCGGCGCCAATCTCCTGATCGAAGGCCTGCCGCGCCTCTCGATGCTGCCGTCCGGCACGTTGCTGTTCTTCAAAGGCGGCGCGACCGTCAAGGTCGATGCGCAGAACGGGCCTTGCCGCTTCGCCGGGCGATCGGTCGCCGAGAATGCCGGGATGGCCGACCATGAGGCCGGCGCGCTGCTGTTCCCGAAGTCGGCGAAGCGCTTGCGTGGGCTCGTCGCCTGGGTCGAGAAGCCCGGCACGATCGCGGCCGGCGAGGAGATTTCGGTGCGCGTGCCGGAGCAGTGGATTTACCGGGCCTAGTTGTTTTCCAGGCAAGGCGGCATTGCCAGTCAAAGCCGCGTTCCTTCGCGCCCCCCTCTGTCCTGCCGGACATCTCCCCCACACGGGGGGAGATTGGCCGTCATCTCGGCTTTCGCCAATCTGCAACGTTGCTGACCGAGCGAGGCGCCGAAGCTGCCAATCTCCCCCCTCGTGGGGGAGATGTCCGGCAGGACAGAGGGGGCGCGAAGGAACGCGACCTCTAGTCACGGCGTATTTTGTTCTTGCTTTGTGCCGGCAGCTATGCTACTAATTTGGGTATAGTGCTGATTCGCACCGAGGACCCGCCCACCGAGGCGGGTTTTTATTTCAGGCTTTGAAAGTTCCGATGTTGCCGACCTGAGGTCGGCGGGACAGCGCCCAGGACAGCGCCCCCCTCTGTCCTGCCGGACATCTCCCCCTCAAGTGGGGAGATTGGCAGCTTCGGGGACCGCGCCTTTCCTGCATCCTTCGAAAATTGGCGAAAGCGACGATGACGGCCAATCTCCCCTTGAGGGGGAGATGTCCGGCAGGACCGAGGGGGGCGCCGCAGAACTCGACGCGTGTGCCTGCCATTCTCTACGCCTCATCCTCATCGTCGAGCAGACGGGTGGCGCGCCAGCGGGTGAGCACATTGTTGGTCTGCTCGATGACGAAGAAGCGCGCGGAATCGCGGTCATATCCTTCGGCCAGCAGCTTTTCGTAGTCGGTGTGGGCGTGGCGAATATGCGCTATCGTCGCCAGCCAAACGGCAATGCTCGGTGGCAAGGTCTTCATGTGCACGGCGCCGGCATCGGCACGGATCTTTTCCATGTCGGCATAGGGCGCCAGCGGCAGCAGCGCTGTTAGCGCCTTGGCGATGGCGCGGCGGCGGCCGGTCGGCGCGCTCATCACTCCACCGGCCCTGGCTCGTCCCGCCCGGACATGGTCGCCTCGGCGAAGGCATCGGTCGAGGCGAAATAGGGCTTGATGTCGATGACCGGCGTGCCGTCGAGCACGTCGATGGCGTCAAGCTCGACGCGGCCGGTGTCGATGTCGACGGCAACCAGCTTGGCGACATGCAGCCCAATTGGGTTCGGCCGGGCAGGGGAGCGCAGCGAAAAGACGCCTTTCGGCTCTGTGGCATGGCGGGGTTTCTGGACAATCAGTTGCCGCGGCGCATGGTGCAGCCAGGACAGGATGATCACATGGCTGGCGCGTTCCAGCCCAAGCAGGCCGTCCCGATAGAGCGGATCGATCGTGAGAACCGCCGGCTGTCCCGTCTCCCGCGCTGCCTTCATGTTCTTGGGGCAGGTCTCCCGCGTGACCCAAGGCGAAGCGATGCGGCCGATGAAGACGACATGGCCATCCGGCGGCATCGTTGCCGGGTCGGTTTCCAGAAGCTTTTCGCCGCTGCGCGTTTCGAACATGGGTCTCGCCTCGATCATGCTTGCGGCCTTGCGCGGTCCGCCACGCATGCGTCATTTTCTTGTCCGGAAGCGACATAGCGCTTGCAAGCCCATCAAAACCGACATAAACATATGTTTATATCTTTTCAAAGAGAATGCTCGCATGCATGTCGCTCTCGACACGATGGTAGATACATTGAAGGCGGCTGCCGAATCCAGCCGGCTGCGCATATTGGCGCTGCTGTCGCGCGGCGATCTGACCGTGTCCGATCTCACCGAAATCCTCGGCCAGTCGCAGCCGCGCGTCTCGCGCCACTTGAAATTGCTGCTGGAGGCAGGGCTGATCGGCCGCTACCAGGAGGGCTCGTGGGCGTTCTTCCGGCTATCGGATTCCGACTCCTCGCGCGATTTCGTGCTCAGGCTGGTCTCCGGCATCCGCGGCGCCGATCCGCAGGTCGAGCGTGATCTCGAACGGCTGGCCGCGGTCAAGCGCAAGCGGCAGGACCGGGCTGCCGAATATTTCTCGGTAAACGCCGCAAGCTGGGACCATATCCGGTCGCTGCACGTGCCGGATCGCGCGGTCGAAGCAGCCCTCATCAAGCTCGTCGGCAAGCGGCCGTTCCAGTCGATGCTCGATCTCGGCACCGGCACCGGGCGGTTGCTCGAGATCTTTTCGCCGCTCTATCGGCGCGGTATCGGCATCGACATGTCGCGCGAAATGCTGACGGTGGCGCGCGCCAATCTCGACAAGGCCGGCGTTTCGAATGCGCAGGTGCGCCAGGGCGACATTTTCGCGCCGCCGGTCGAACGCGACGCCTTCGATCTCGTTACCATCCATCAGGTGCTGCACTATCTCGACGATCCCGCCCGCGCCATCCGCGAGGCGGCGCGTCTGCTGCGCCCGGCCGGCCGCCTGGTGATCGTCGATTTCGCGCCGCACGCGCTGGAGTTCTTGCGCGAGGAGCACGCGCATATGCGTCTCGGCTTTTCCGACCGGCAAATTGGCGACTGGTTTTCCGAGGCCGGCCTCGACCTCGAGGACAGCCAGGAATTCGAGCCGCGCGGCGGCAACGAGGCCAAGCTCACCGTCAAACTCTGGCTCGGCCGCGATCGGCGCATGCTGATTGCCGAGCCTTCCAACGACAGACAACCGGCCAATGCGTATCCGATAGGGGAAACCGCCTGATGAACCAGTTCCGCTTCTCCCGCCGCCCCGACATCGGCGACAAGGTCAGGGTTTCGTTCGAGTTCTTTCCGCCGAAAAACGATGAGATGGAAGCAAGGCTGTGGGACACGGTCACCCGGCTTGAGCCGCTCAAGCCGAAATTCGTTTCGGTCACCTATGGCGCCGGTGGTTCGACCCGCGAGCGGACGGCCCGCACGGTCAAGCGCATCCTCAATGAAACGACGTTGACGCCGGCGGCGCACATGACTTGCGTCGATGCGGCGCGTCACGAGGTCGATGCGGTGATCCGGGAGTTCGCCGATATGGGCGTCAAGCGTTTCGTCGCCCTGCGCGGCGATCCGGCCGAGGGCGTCGGCGCGGCTTACCGGCCGCATCCGGAAGGCTATGCCAATGGCGCCGAACTGGTCGATGCGCTGAAGGGCGCCGGCGATTTCGACATATCGGTCTCGGCCTATCCGGAAAAACATCCGGAAAGCCCGGATTTCGCCACCGACTTCGACATGCTGAAGCGCAAGGCCGACAACGGAGCGACGCGGGCGATCACCCAGTTCTTCTTCGACAACGATCTCTATGAGCGCTATGTCGAGCGGGCACGGCGGGCCGGCATCTACATACCGATCGTGCCGGGCATATTGCCGGTGCACAATTTCACCCAGGTCGCCAACTTTTCGGCGCGGTGCGGCGCCTTGGTGCCGGCATGGCTGGCCGAGCGTTTCGATGGGCTGCAGAACGATCCGCAAACGCATGCGCTGGTGGCATCTGCCGTGGCCGCCGAGCAGGTGCTGGACCTTGTCGAGCGCGGCGTCGGCGATTTCCACTTCTACACGATGAACCGGGCCGATCTGGTCTTCGCCATCTGCCACATGATCGGCATCAGGTCGCACGAAGTCGAGGCGGCGGGATCCGCCGCGGCGTAAGGCGGCAAGCTCCTTTTTGAAATGTCAAAGATCGGGGGAATGCAAAAGGCCGGGCAAAATGCCCGGCCTTTTCAATGGTTTGGAATATTCGGTGCTGGTCTTCCCCCGCTCAGCGGCCTTATGGAAGGACGCCCATAATGAGGGCGCCGATGAATGCAAACGCAGCACAAATCATCAATGCGTTGATCGGCCTCGTCAGTCCCATGTCATAGCCTCCTCTTAAAGAGCTATGGCGAGAGTCTAGGGTCATTTGTGCCACAGGCAAGCAGAAACTTTGCTGCAATGCGACGAGATTGTGGAATTTGCGACCTGCCGTTTGCCGTTAGGCATTGAAACTCTTTGTCAAAAGCCGGCTCGGGACCTGTGAATAATTTGTGGCAAAGCCGGGGCAGTAACGAGAATGGCAGCGCTACCGCGCCAGAAATCGGAAATCGATTTTCGGACCGACTGAAGATTCGAAGCGTCCTTTGCACGTCCAGCCGGATGCTGAACACTCCATGAAGCGAAGGGCAACCAGCAGCGCGTTGGATAGCCACGACTTGAAAATGCTGCCAATTGGCAGTATATTGCCTGCCAAGTGATGGAGGTCGGAATGAGTGTCGTTTATGCGGTTCGCGATCCTGCAAATCAGGCTTTGCCGGCAAATCTGGCGGATGCCTCGGCACGGGCGCGGATCACGCCAGCTGCTGTTGCCGGCATCGTCAGGCTCGCAGACATCTGGCATCTGACCAGCACCGAGATCTGTACCTTGATCGGCGACGTGTCGGAGAGAACCTGGTTCCGCATGAAGAAAGGCGAGTGGGAGGGCGTTCTCTCCCAGGATTCGCTGACACGCATCAGCGCCCTGATCGGCATCTTCAAGGGACTGCGGCTTCTGTTCTCCGAAGCGCTTGCCGATGAATGGGTGCGGTTGCCGAACAAAGGGCCTCTTTATGGTGGCCGGCGCCCCCTGGACGTGATGATCGAGGGCGGCATTCCGAAGCTGCTGCAGGTTCGCCAACATATCGACGCTTTGCGCGGCGGACTTTGAATGCAGATCCCACCGCGCGCTGACATTTCCCAGCGCGACACGATCCGGCTGATTTCGACAGGCAGGCTCAAGGAACCGGTCCTGATGCCATTGGCCAGGAATCATGGAGATTTGGAGGACCTTGCGGAGCTCGAAGGAGCCACCAGCGGCCGCCTTCAGGCGCAGCAGGGGGGATTGCCCGACCTCGATCCGCGCGAACTGGTTTTCGGGAGGCCGGGCTACACCTTCATCAATGCGGCGTTCGCTTACACCCGTCCGGGCGGCAATCGTTTCAACGATGATGCCAGGGGCGTCTGGTACTGTGGGTTCGATGCGGAAACCGCGCTCGGCGAGGTCTCGTTTCATCTGACGCGCGAGCTTGCCGCGATCGAACGGTTCGAAAACGTCACCGACTACGCGGAGCTCGTTGCCGACTTCATAGGCTCGTTTCACGATCTGCGCGGTGCTGAGTTCAGCAAGGACCCGGTGCTCGATCCGGATACCGCCTTAGCCTATCCTGCCGGTCAGGCGCTGGCGAAGCAACTTCGCAAGCAAGACGCCGCGACCGGTTTTGTGTATCCTTCCGTGAGACATGTCGGCGGGACCTGCCTTGCCGCCTTCCTTCCCGATCTCGTTCAGAATCTCCGGCAAGGCGGTATCTGGCGTCTGGAATGGCAGGGTTCATCTGTTCCCGCGATCACGCCCATATAGCGCCATCTCTAAAGCGCGTCGCGTTCGACCGGCCTCGTGCGACGCGCTTTAGGTTCTTGTTCTATGCATGTCGTTATCGCAAAACCGCTGCACACCTTTGCGCGACATGCATTAGCGCCGCCCGAACAGGCGACCATCGATGGTGACGAGGCCGAGGGCGATCAGCGCCATGCCGCCGAGTTCGAACAGTTCGAGCCGCTCGCCCAGGAACAGGAAACCGAGCAGGACGGCACTGGCCGGCACGATGAGCGTGACCAGCGAGGCGTTGGTGGCGCCGGCCGAGGCGACGAGATTGAAATAGAGGATGTAGGCGAAGGCCGTCGACAGCAGCGCCAGTGCCAGCACCGCCGCCCAGACCGGCGGCGAGGCCGAAAACAGATTGGCGGCATCATAGGTGAACAGAACGACCGGGATCATGATGATGGTCGAGCAGGTCAATTGTCCGGCGGCAATGACCGGTGACGGCACGCCCTTGAGGCGGCGGGCAATCATCAGTGCAGCCGCATAGGATAGCGACGCTCCGATGAGCGCGAATTTCGCCCAGACCGGACCGCCGAGCCCGGCGACGAGGCCGGGGCCGATCATCACCGCCGTTCCCGCGATACCAAGGGCGATGCCGGCAAGCTTGTTCCACGACAGCTTTTCGTCGCTGGTCAGGGCGTTGGCGAGGATCAGCGTCCAGAACGGCGTCGTCGAATTGAGCACCGAGGCGACACCGGCGCCAAGCTCGGTCTGGCCGGCAAAGATCAGCGAGAAAGGAATGACATTGTTGGCGAGCGCCAGCAGGAAGAACAGGCCGGCATGCGGCAAGGCGAGGCGAAACGACGGGCCGCGGACCGCAAGATAGAGCTGCAACGCGATCGCAGCGATGGTGACGCGGAACAGCACCAGCACCAGCGGCGGAAGTTCCGCCACCGCAATGCGGGCAAAGAAGAACGAACCGCCCCAGACGGCGCCGAGCAGCAGAAGCTGCGCCCAGTCCTTGAGCACCATCGGACCGCGCATCGTGGTGGTGGCAGCTATCGCCATTGGTCGTCCTCCCAGACGAGATGCCTTGCTCTTCAGGCGTCTGTTCACGCCATACCCGATCCGGCCGCAAGGGCCACCCGAAACCTGAGCGATGGCCTAGCTCGCTCATAACCGGCCTGCAGCACCGGCGTAGCGCCGCGAAGCCAGGGCGGCGAGACATAGAATTGTTTTCATTAGCCGCTAGCTTGGATTAATTGTGCGCAGCCTCAGTCAAGGGATTCGTCCATGCAGCGATTCGAAAATGCCCGCGAGGCAGCGCTGGCGCTTCGCCCGGACGATCCGATCTATTGCTTCCGCCCGCAGGTGCTGAAGGCGGACGCCAAACAGTTCATGGGCATGTTTCCCGGCAAGACCGCCTATGCGGTCAAGACCAATGGCGAGCGGATCGTGCTCAACGCCCTGGTCGAGGCCGGCGTCGGTGCCTTCGATGTGGCCTCGCCCGGCGAATTCGCCGCCGTGCGCGCCGTCTCGCCGGACGCCGAGATGCTCTACATGCACCCGGTGAAGGCGCAGTCGGACATCAGGCTGGCGCTGGAAAAATACGCCATCCGCGTCATTTCGCTCGACCATGAGGACGAGGTCACCAAGCTGACCAGGGTGGTGCGGGCGCTCGACATCGATCCGGGCGCCATCACCGTGTTCGTGCGCATCCAGACGAAAGGCTCGGCGGCCTACGAACTGTCGAAGAAGTTCGGCGCCGGACCGGCCAATGCGGTCGAACTGGCCGAACGGCTGAACCGGACGGGCTACAAGGTCGGGCTGTGCTTTCACGTCGGCAGCCAGATCGAGGATCCCGACACCTATGAGCGGGCGCTGGCCTCCGCCGACTGGGTGCGCAACCGCGTCGGTTTCGACATTGCCGGGCTCGATGTCGGCGGCGGCTTTCCCGCCGAATACGGTCATGATCCGAACAGCCGCAAGCCGGAAATGCCGTCGCTCGGCCAGATCATGTCGCGGCTGTCGGGCGACCTCCAGGAGTATCAGTTCGACCAGATGCCGCTGGTGGCCGAGCCGGGCCGGGTGATCGTGGCGCGCTGCCTGTCGCTGATCGTGCGCGTGCTGCTGCGCAAGGGCAAAAGGCTCTACATCAATGACGGCATCTGGGCGTCGCTGTCGGATTCATGGACCGGCAAGATCACGCTGCCGGCACGCTTCATCCCCGATCCGGCGATCCGCTCGCGCAATGGCGAGGACAAGACCATCGTGCCATTCAAGGTCTGTGGCGCGACCTGCGATTCCGTCGACATATTGTCGCGGCCGTTCTGGCTGCCCGAAACCGTCGATACCGGCGACTGGATCGAGATCGGCCATATCGGCGCCTATTCGCTGTCGCTCCGAACACGGTTCAACGGCTTCTATCCCGATACTTTCGTCGAGGTGGCAACGCCATTCGACGAAGGCGATGCGCCGCAGGGGTTTGCCAGCCTGGAGACGATGGCGGATTAGTGAATGAGTGAAATAGTGAATAGTGAATAGAAGTAGTTCTTGCGTTCCCCCGCTCCCGTGAATCGTCACCATTCACCATTCACCATTCACCATTCACCATTCACCATTCACCATTCAGTCAGGCCACGCCACCGCCAGCCTGGATGTTCTCGCCGGTTAGCCAGCGAGCTTCGTCGGAAGCCAGGAAAACCGCGACATCGGCGACGTCGCGCGGTGCTCCGATCCGGCCGAAGGGCGACATGCCGGCGGCCACGGCGCGGTCCCGTTCGGGAAGCAGGTCGGTGTCGGTGAAGCCTGGTGAAAGCGCATTCACGGTAACGGAGCGCGGGCCGAGTTCGCGCGCGAGGACGCGGACGAACTGCTCGACGGCTCCCTTGCTGCCGAGGTAGAGCGCCGTGTGCGTGAAGAACATCCTGGTTCCGCCGGTGGAGACGGCAATGATGCGGCCACCGTCGCGAACGCGGCGCGCCGCTTCCTGAAGCGTGAAGAAGGTGCCCTTGGCATTGGCGCCGAACACGTGATCGAAGTCCGCTTCGGTGGCCTCGACGAGCGGCTTTATGACAGCGACGCCGACATTGGCGACGACGATGTCAATCGGCCCCATCTGTCTTTCGGTTTCGTCGAACAGCTTGCGAATGTCGGGGATGCTGGAGACGTCCGCCTGGATGGCGACGGCTTTTCCGCCAATCCCTTCAATGGCGGCAACCACTTCCCTGGCGGCCTTCTCGTTGCCGACATAGTTGACGACCACGGCAGCACCCTTGGCCGCGAGCCCCTCGGCGATGGCGCGCCCGATGCCGCGCGAGCTGCCGGTCACAAGTGCGGTTTTGCCTTCGAGTGGACGATGCATGGCTGTTCCTTCCGTCTGATTACGGCCGCCTCGATCGAGCGGCGTTCCAGGGAAAGCTATGGGCATGGTATTGCTCAGAGAATAGCCTATTATCTTACTGACTTGTTAAGCCTGGGGTACATAATGCGCGGAACCGAGTTTTCCGAACTCACGGCATTTGCAGCAATCATCGAAGAGGGCAGCTTCGTCCGCGCCGCGGCCAAGCTCAGGATTTCGCCTCCAGCACTCAGTCAGACGATACGTGGGCTGGAAGAGCGTCTCGGTGTCCGCCTGCTCAACCGCACCACGCGCAGCATGTCGCCGACGGCTGAGGGCGAGAAGCTGTTTGCCCGCATCGCACCGGCGTTCAGCGAACTGGAAGGGGCCGTCGCCGACGCGCATGCATCACGCGGCCGGCCGGCCGGCTCGCTGCGCATCAATGTTCCGCGCATCGCCGCCACGCGTTTCATCGCGCCGATCCTCGGCGATTTCCGCCGCGCCTATCCCGATATCGCCCTCACCATCATTGTCGACGACATGCTCACCGACATCGTCGAGGGCCGCTTCGATGCCGGAATCAGATTGGGTGAGCGGCTGCACAAGGACATGGTGGCGGTAAAACTCAGCGAGGAACTCGAGATGGCCGCAGTGGCCGCGCCGAGCTACCTGGAACATCGCCCGATACCCCGCCATCCCGCGGACCTGCATCAGCATCAGTGCATCAATTTCCAGTGGCCGAGCGGCGGCAATCTCTACCGCTGGGAGTTCGCCCGAGGCCAGCGTGCTTTGGAAGTGGCCGTCAGCGGCGGCCTGACGGTCAACGATACGGAACTGATGATCGGGGCGGTTCTGGATGGGGTCGGGGTGGCGTACATGCTGGAATATCAGGTCCGGCCGTGGATCGAAGCGGGAAAGCTCATCCGTTTTCTCGAAGCTTGGTCGCCGAGATTTCCGGGTTTTTATCTCTATCACGCGAGTTCCCGCCAGGTTCCGGCGCCGCTGCGAGCGTTCATCGATTTCCTGCTTGCGAGGCGGTGATGTGAATAGTGAATAGTGAATAGTGAATAGTGGTAGCTCTGGTGCTCAATGCGGCTCCGGTGCCATTCTTTTCACCATTCACCATTCACCATTCACCACCTTCACAGCCTGGCCAGCAGCTCCGGCGTCGGCCAGCCGTCGACCGGCAGGCCCAGCCGCTTCTGCTCCCTGCGGATCGCTTCGCGGGTGTTGGTGCCCAGTATGCCGTCGACGGTGCCGACGTCATAGCCTTTCGCCTCGAGCTTGGTCTGCAGCGCCTTCATCTGGTCGCCGTTGAGGCCGGGTTCGGGGTTGCGCGGATCGAATCGCGGCGCGCCCCCCAGCCGGGCGGCAAGATTTGCCGCGGTCAGGGCATAGGTGAAGGACTGGTTCCACTCGAGATAGACGTCGAAATTGTCGTAGGTCAGGAAGGCTGGCCCCTTGCGACCCATGGGCAGCGCCAGGCCGGCCTTCAGGCCGTTGTCGAGAAGCGGCGTACCGTCGGGCCTGGTAACGCCCCACTGCGCCCACTGCGTCAACGGCAGCTTGTTGGTGCGCCCCGTCTGCTCCCACGGCAAATCGTCGGCCACACGGACTTCCTCGATCCAGGGCTGATCGCGCTTCCAGCCGCGCGACTGGATCTTGCTGGCCGTGCTCATGATCACATCGGGCGCGCTGCCGCGCAGGTCGACCAGGCCGTCGCCGTCGCCGTCGACGCCGTGGCCGAGATAGTCGGAAGGCAACATCTGCGTCTGGCCGATCTCGCCGGCCCAGGCACCGGTGACGTCGGCCGGCACCACGCCGCGATCGATCAACATCAGCAGCGGGACGATCTGCGGCCGGAACAGCTGCGGGCGGCGGCAGTCATGCGAGAGGCTCACCAGCGCGTTCAGCGTATGAAAATCGCCCTGCACGGCGCCAAAATCGGTCTCCAGGGCCCAGAAAGCGGCGATGACCGGCGCCTGCACGCCGTATTCGCGATCGGCGCGGACAAAGACCTCGGCATATTTTTGCAGATTGGCCGCACCTTGCTTCAGCCGATGGGACGAGATCATACGGTTCGAGAATTCGATGAAGGTCTGGGTGAAGACGCCCTGGGCACGGTCGCGTGCCAGCGCCTTTTCATCGAGGGTGGCGTTTTCCAGCGCAGAAAGGCCGGCAGCGCCGACGCCGGCCACCCTGGCTTCCGCCGCCACGCCCTGCTTCCATGCCTCGAAATCGCCGCCGCATTGCTGTGCCGCGGCCGGCACGGCGCTCAGGAGCAGCGCCGCGAGAAATCCAAAGCGCGATCGCATCGCCATCCTTCCGAGAAGATTACCAGCGGTTGCGGGCATCCGTCATTGGCTGTGTCGAAAAGCAGGCGGCAGGCCTGGTGTCAACGGGTGTTCTGCCGCAACCACTTCTTCCACGCGGCTTCGGAGCCGTTGAAGACGCTGATGTCGGCGTTTCCGGTCATGCCCGGCACGACGCCCGTTCCGGTATACTGCCAGAAGGTGAAGGGATGGCTGCCGTATTTCTGGCGCGGGTGCCCGGCGACGGAGCGCAGCCAGTAGGGGTAATTGCGGAAGCCCGATAAACCGTTATCTTCGAAGAAATCGACAGACGTGTAGATGATCGGCTTCTTGCCGTAGTATTTTTCGACGATTTCGAGGAACGTGCTCATCTCGCTGCGTACCGTGGCGGGATCGGGCCGCAGCTTGCAGGTCGGCGATTTCGGGTTCCATTCCATGTCGAGAACCGGCGGCATCGCCGAACCGTCTTTGGGCACGTTCTGGATGAACCAGCGCGCCTGGGTAGCGGCCGGCGTGCAAAAGTAGAAGAAATGATAGGCGGCACGGGGGACGCCCGAGGCCTTCGTGCGGCTCCAATGCTCGTTGAAAGCTTCATCGAAACGGTCTCCGCCTTCGGTTGCCTTGATAAAGGCGAAGGAGATGCCGCTGGCCCTGGCCGCCGGCCAGTCGATCGAGGTCTGGTATTTGGAGACGTCGGTGCCGTGGACGGCATAGCTCCACGGTGCGCCGCTGTCCCATTCATGCGGGTCGGAATCGGCAAAACGCGGCGCGCGTACCGCAACCATCGAGGCGCTGGACGACGACAGCGATGGCGTCAGATCCTCGACCGTCGAGCAGGCACCAAGCAGCGTCAGCGTGATGAGAACCGCGAAACGGCGCATCGCTACTTCCCGAGCCGGTTTCAGCCGGCCGCTGATGGGTCTTTCCGCGGGTGCCCCCTCGACCGGGCGCAGCGCGTTTGAAATCGACTTACGCGACGCGCCTGGATCTTCGTTTCATGCATTCCCAAACCATTACGCAGTTTTGGGACGCATGCATTCAAGCCCCGCCGGACGGTCACCCCACAGGATCGCCCGGTCTGTCCTAAGCGCGTCGCTTCGACGCGCTTAGCTCTTTCGTCTATGCATGTCGTTGTCCCAAAACCGCTGCGCACTTCTGGGCGACATGCACCTGTGATCGCCGATCATGGTTGATATTCGGTTGACGGCGCTCGACAAGAGCCGCGATTTTGCCGAAACAATGGCGGCAAATCGATGACATAGATCGAGCGCGCCCGGGGGAACTCAAAATGCAGATCCTTTTGAAGTTCGTCAAATGGCTGCTCGGCTTGGCTGTGCTGGCCGCCGCGGTACTCGCCGGCTGGCTGTATTTTGCGCCGCCGGAACTGATCCGCGTCGGTTCCGGCTATGCGGCCAAGATCGTCTGTTCGAACGTCTTCATCGCCGGGCGAGACGCCGACGATGTGCTTGCCGTCGATGTGCAGGCGCCGGGTCATCCGCTGCTGAAGCTGATGAGAGTGTCGGTCGACAAGGAGAAGGGAACGGTTTCGGCCGGCCTTTTCGGTGTGCTCGGCAAAAGTGTCGCGGTTGCGCGCGACGGGCTCGGCTGCGCCTCGGTTCCCGACGGCGATATTGCCGCCGCCAAGGCTGTCGCCGGAGCTGCACCGACGCCGGCGCCGCTGCCCGATCTGATCTGGCCGGAGGGCGACAAGGCCGATGCCTCGCAGGATCCCGAGGTCGCGAAAGTCCTCGACGATCCAGCAATGACCGGCGTCGGCATGCGGGCGGTCGTGGTGGTCAAGAACGGCCGCATCGTCGCTGAGCGTTATGGCGACGGCTTTTCCGAAAGACGCCGCTATTGGGCTGGTCAATGACCAAGACCGTAAATGCGGCGATCGTCGGCACGCTGGTGAAGGAGGGCAAGCTGGCGATGACCAACCAGGGTCTGTTCGGTCCCTGGAAGGGAGATGGCCGCGCCGTGATCAGCCTCGCCGACATGATGGCGATGTCGAGTGGGCTGGAATTCAACGAGGATTATGGCGACGTCGCCGACGTAACGCGCATGCTCTATCTCGAACCGGACATGGCGGGCTTTGCCGGATCCAAGCCGCTGACCGACGAGATCGGCAAGGTGTTTTCCTATTCGAGCGGCACGGCGATGATGCTGTCCAGGCTGTGGCAGGACGCAATCGGCGACAAGGACAAGGCACTGGCGTGGCCGAGGACCGCGCTGTTCGATCCGCTCGGCATGCAGAGCGCTGTGCTTGAGGCCGACGAGCACGGCACCTTCGTCGGCTCGTCCTATCTCTATGCCACGGCACGCGACTGGGCGCGCTTCGGCCAGTTCCTGCTGCAGGGCGGCGTCTGGAACGGCCAGGAGATCCTGTCCGCCGGCTTCGTCGACTGGATGCGGGAACCGGCAACTGCCTCGAAGGTCTACGGCAAGGGGCAATTATGGATAGAAGGACCGGGCGACGAAGAAAACCCCGGCGCCGGCACTGCCGCCGGCCTGCCCAAGGACACCTATTGGATGGAGGGGCATGATGGGCAAACGGTTGCCATCATCCCCTCGGAGCAGCTGGTTGTGGTGCGGCTCGGGCTGACGCCGGCCAGGCTCGGCTATCGGCCGCAGGCGATGGTAGCGGCGCTGACGAAGGCGCTACACTGAGGAATGCGGCGGTCGCAGTCTTGTCTATGCGGCTGTCGCCAAAGGCTTGGCGCGATCAACACGCGCCCGCTCGTCGGGTGAATTCATAACCGTCCAAAGATCGTTACGGCGCTGGACGTTCAACCAGAAATCCGGGCTGTTGCCAAACACCCGCGCCAGAATGAGCGCGGTAGCCGCCGTCACGTTGCGGCGGCCGTTGCACAATTCGTTCACATGCTTGCGCTGGACGCTCATAGCTTCGGCCAAAGCCGCCTGTGTCAGGCCGAGTGGTTGCATGAATTCTTCCGTAAGAATTTCGCCAACCGTTGCTGGCTTGCGTGCGGTCATCAACATGTCTCACCTCACTTATATATAACTGTGGTCGTCGAGATAGATGTCGGACGCCTCGCCCCGGCCCCCGTCCCAGCGGAAGACCAGCCGCCATTGTTTGTTGACACGGATCGAATGGAAGCCTTCGAGATTGCCGCGCAACTTCTCGAAATGGTTGCTGGGCGGCACACGCAAATCCTGATCGATCGCCGCGTCGTCAATCATCTGGAGCTTGCGGAACAAGCGGCTTTCGAGATCGGACGGAATATTGCGGGAATGGGTGTCGTCCACGAAGAAAGCCCGCAGCCATCCATCTCTAAATCCGATGATCATCCCATGCTTCCGGCGAGGAGATGATGTACCACTCCTTGGGTCACATGGCAATGTGTGATTTAGCCAATTAACTGATTTCAGCCACGGCCCCCATTTAGGATTGGAGCCCCAAAACCTTCCACGCCAAAATTGATATTAGATGGCGATCTTGATCACGGCGAGCCAGCTGTAGCCGCGATAAAGTGTTCTGAATCGAAGGCTTGCACCAACTCTTGCAGATTCCGAATCCAGAATCGCGCGCAACGATTGACGCGGCTCGACGTGGAATTTTTTCAGCCAGCCGCGCAACAGCTTGCGGAACCAGCTGGGCAAGGCTTCCTGCTGGCCAAAATCGACGACATGCAGCGAGCCACCCGGTGACAGAGCAGCAAGCGCCGCGGATACCGTCTTTTCCCAGCCGGGGATCATCGACAGCGAATATGAGACAAAGACGCGGTCGAAACTTTCGACGCCGAACAGCGCTTTCGCGTCGAAATTCGTGGCATCGCCGCGCGCCAGCGTGACGCGGCCGGAGAGGCCTTCGCGCGCGAGGGCGGCAGTGGCCGTCTCCAGCATCTCGGCCGAAATATCGAGGCCGAAGAAGCGCGCGCCGGGATAGCGGCGGGCGGCGAGGATGATGTTGCGGCCGGTGCCGCAGCCGAGCTCGAGCACGGTGCCGCCGGCCGGCACATCCAGTCCGGCGATAAGCCGGTCGCGGCCGAGCAGATAGTATTTGCGGGTCAGGTCGTAAATATGACGCTGCCAGCGGTAGACGCCGTCCATCAGCTCGGCATCGCTGGCCGGCAAGTCGGTCGTGCTCATGCGGACCGCTTCACATAGAGATGGAAGCCGCCATAGATGGCCGAGCGGTCGCGCGCCGAAAACTCGCGCGAGGCGTCGTTCTCGTAGCGCCACTGATCGAGCAGCGAATTCGAGACGCGGCCGGGCAGCAGGCTGGGTTCCGCTGCCGTGCGGAAGATGACGCGGGCGCCGGTGGAGGCGGTTCGGGTGATCTCGGCCCACAACCCGTTGAGCTGGTGGTCGGTCATCCAGTCCTGTGCATCGAGCAGCACGAAGCGATCCACCGAGCCGGCATCCTTGCGGGCAAGGAACTCGATCAGATTGGCGTGGTGGATGGCAACGCGATCGACATTGTTGCGGATCGTCTTGTAGTTGCGCTTTTCGAGATAGGCGGGCAGGGCGGCCTCGCCCGGATTAGGGTAGCGGCGGGCGAAAGCCTGCCAGGCGAAATAATTGGTCTTCAGCGGAAAATCGCAGGCGAGCTTTTCCAGTCGTGCCTTCAGCACGCTGGCCATGGTGCCGTCACCCGAGGTGATCAGCGAATCGTACTGGGCCGGCGGAATGCCGAGGCCGAACAGCGAAGCCTTTCGCGATGTCGCCCATTTCAGCAGCGGTTTTTCGAAGACCGGCGCCAGCTCTTCGTCGAAGAAGCGGCGCTGATCGGCGATGCTCTTAGCGTCCATGATGCCGGCTGGGTCGACGCCGAAGAATTTTGCGGTGCGATGGCCGATCGCAATGAACAGGCCAAGCAGGCCGGTCTGGTAGAAATTGCGGTCGAAGACGGCGATGCGGCGACGGCCGCGCCAGTTGCGGCGCTCCCAATAATGGCGGCTGACCGGGTCGAGATGCGGTGCGATGAAGCGATCGTAGGCCTGTGAATTGTGCCCGGTCTCAGCCGCGCCGAAGAAACGGAACAGGTCGCCCTGCGACGGCAGGTGACGGACGGCTTCGAGCTTCATGCGGTTCAGCGCGATATGGGCAGCGTTGAGGTCGACGGCATCGATCCTTTCCGGCGAGCGGGTGAGATAGGCAAGGATGTTACAGCCGCCGGAGGCAATGGTGACGATGCGGTGGCCCGTCCCGAGCTGCATCGCGTCCATGTCGATTTCGGGGTCTTCCCAGATCTGCGGATAGACGAGGCCGGAGAACAGGAAGGCAAACAGGCGCTCGGAGATGCCGGCTTTCGACAGCGGGCGGTTCTGGTAGACGGCCTTGCCGACTTCCTTGCCGCGGCGAAAAACCAGGTCCCCAGAAATGTCCGTCATGGCAAGGCGATTCCCCGTTTGCTTTGCCGCAAGCGGGTAGCGCAGGGTGATGACAGGCCAGTGACAGCCTGTTGACGCGAGTTCAGGCCTTGCCAAATCCACCTGGGGTCGGCGTCGTCACGATGACCGCCTCGCCAGCGTCGAGGATGGTCTGATCGCAGGCTTTCAGCGTCTCGATCGCGCCGGTCTTGCGGCGGACCTTGGTCGAACCGGCCTCGCCATCGCCGCCTCCGTCCAGTCCCCGCGGCGGGCGGCTGCGATGCGAGGACAGGATCGCGCCTTCCATCTTTTCGAGGAAGCGGATGGTGCGCCTGGTGCCGTCGCCGGCGCTCCATTTGCCTTTGCCGCCGGAGCCTTCGCGGATATGGAAATCCTCGAGCAATACCGGGAAACGCAGTTCCAGCACTTCCGGATCGGTCAGGCGCGAATTGGTCATATGGGTGTGGACGCCGGAGGTGCCGGCAAAACCGCGGCCGTCGTTCATCCGGCCGGCCGGCGAGCCCGAGCAGATCGTCTCGTAATATTGGTACTGCTTGTTGCCGAAGGTGAGATTGTTCATCGTGCCTTGCGCATTGGCCATCGCGCCCATGGCGCCGAACAGCGCGTTGGTGACGTGTTGCGAGGTCTCGACATTACCGGCGACGACCGCCGCGGGATAGGCGGGTTTCAGCATCGAGCCGTCGGGAATGATGATGTTGATCGGCCGCAGACATCCGGCATTCATCGGGATGTTGTCTTCGACCATGACGCGGAAGGCATAAAGCACCGCGGCACGGGCGACCGGCTCTGGCGCATTGAAATTGTTCTTCATCACCGGCGACGTTCCGGTGAAGTCGACGGTCGCTTCGCGCTTCCGCCGGTCGATAGTGATCTTCACTTTGATCTTTTGCCCGGTGTCGGTCGGATATTCGTATTCGGAACTGTCGGGCAGCCGCTCCAGAACGCGGCGCACGCTTTCGGCGGCATTGTCCTGGACATGGCCCATATAGGCTTCGACCACATCGAGGCCGAAATGCGCGACCATCTTGCGCAGCTCGGCGACGCCCTTTTCGTTCGCGGCGATCTGCGCCTTGAGGTCGGAGATGTTCTGGTGCGGATTGCGCGCCGGGTAGGGGTGGTTGGTGAGTAGCGTCTCCAGGTCCTTCTCGCGGAACCGGCCGCGATCGACGATGCGGAAATTATCGAACAGCACGCCTTCCTCGTCGACGGTTGTGGCAAGCGGCGTCATCGAGCCGGGCGCGGTGCCGCCGATGTCGGCATGATGGCCACGCGAGGCGACGTAGAAGAGGATCTCCTCCCCCCTCGAGGGGGAGGTGGTGGCGAAGCCGCCGGAGGGGGTCGTTGCGGCAGTGCTCGACGCACTTGTGGTGCCTTCTGCGAGGACCCCACCCGGCCGCTTCGCGGCCACCCTCCCCTCAAGGGGGAGGGAAAACACCGGTGTCACCACTGTGATATCAGGCAGATGGGTGCCGCCATTGTAAGGCGCATTCAGCGCAAAGACGTCGCCGGGGTGAATGTCGCCGGAATTGAGCCGGATGATGGTCTCCACCGAGCGGTCCATCGAGCCGAGATGCACCGGCATATGCGGTGCGTTGGCGACCAGCGCGCCATTCCGGTCGAAGACGGCGCAGGAGAAATCGAGCCGTTCCTTGATGTTGACCGAGTAGGCGGTGTTTTGCAGTGTCACGCCCATCTGCTCGGCGATCGACATGAACAGGTTGTTGAAGACCTCCAGCATCACCGGATCGGCTTCGGTGCCGAGTGCGGCCTGTCGGCGCTTCTTCTCGACGCGCCGCATCAATACGTGGTCCTTGGCGGTGATCTCGGCCTGCCAGCCCGGCTCGACGATAATGGTCTGGTTCGGCTCGATGATCAAAGCAGGGCCGGCGATCTTGTTACCAGGCTTCAGCGTTTCGCGAGGGAAGATGCCGGCGTCGCGCCAGACGCCGTCGACAAAGATTTTCCGGTTCCCGGAAGGACTTGCGGCCATGTCTTCAACAACTGAATCGCTTTCGTCGCGGCCGGTGCCGCCGGTATCGGTACCCTCGACGCCAACCGATTCGACGATCATCGGCTTGTCGTCGTAGACGAAACCGAACTGCGCCTTGTGCGCCAGTTCGAAGTCCGCCTTGGCCTGCGCAATCGAGCCGTGCCCGAAGTTCACAGGCAGCGCGGTATCGGTGCCGTCGTAGCGGATCTGCAGCACCGGTCTCGAGGCGACCGCGTCTTCGCTGATGCCTTGCGCGGCGAGTTCGTCGATGACGGCTTTGCGCAGCGTCGCGATGAGTTCATCGATCGCTGGCCCGGAATTGTCCGCCAGCGGCTTCAGCAGCGCCTGCTGGCGTGACGCAAATACAGAGGATAGGCCGATGCCGTATGCCGAGAGCAGGCCTGAGAAGGGATGGATCAGCACCGCCTCCATGCCGAGCGCATCGGCGACCAGGCAAGCGTGCTGGCCGCCGGCACCGCCGAAGCAGTTCAGGAGGTATTCGGTGACATCGTAGCCGCGCTGCACCGAAATCTTCTTGATGGCGTTGGCCATGTTTTCGACGGCGATGGTGATGAACCCTTCGGCGACGGTTTCCGGCGAGCGGCCGTCGCCGATCTCGGCGGCAAGTGCGGTGAATTTTTCGCGAACCGTCTGGACGTCGAGCGGTTCGTCCTGGCCCGGTCCAAAAATAGCCGGGAAGAACTCGGGCTGCAGCTTGCCCAGCATAACATTGGCGTCAGTGACGGCCAATGGGCCGCCGCGCCTATAGGCGGCCGGGCCGGGATTGGCGCCGGCCGAATCCGGCCCGGCGCGAAAGCGGCCGGCCTCGTAATGCAGGATCGAGCCGCCGCCTGCAGCGACGGTGTGGATGCGCATCATCGGCGCGCGGATGCGCACGCCGGCGACCTCGGTGTCGAAGGCGCGCTCGTAGTCACCATCGTAATGGGCGACATCGGTGGAGGTGCCGCCCATGTCGAAGCCTATGACTTTGCCGAAACCGGCGAGTTTTGCCGTCTCGACCATGCCGACGACACCGCCGGCCGGGCCGGACAACAGCGCATCCTTGCCCTGGAACATGTCGGCGGCGGTGAGGCCGCCCGACGACATCATGAACATGAGGCGAGGGCTTTCCCTCCCCCTTGAGGGGAGGGTGGCGGCGAAGCCGCCGGGTGGGGTCGGCTCGACTGGGTTCGACACTCTGGCGGTGCCTTCTGAGATGACCCCCTCTGGCTGCTGCGCAGCCACCTCCCACTCGAGCGGGGAGAGGGCACCCAGTTCCTCCGCCACCTTCTGCACATACCTAGCCAGGATCGGCGACAGATAGGCGTCGACCACCGTGGTGTCGCCACGGCCGACCAGCTTGATCAGCGGCGAGACCTCGTGACTGACCGAGACCTGGGAGAATCCGAGCTTTCGACAGACTTTGGCGACCGCCTTTTCGTGCTCGGGATGTTTCCAGGCATGCATGAAGACGATCGCGACCGCATCGATGCCATCCGCCTTGGCTTGCTCAATAGCCGGGCGTACCGAAGCAATGTCGAGCAGGCGCTCGACACTGCCGTCGGCGCGAACCCTTTCGTCGATTTCGACGACATGCTCATAGAGCTGTTCGGGAAGGATAATCTGCTTGGCAAAGATATCGGGCCTGGCCTGATAGGCAATCCTCAGGGCATCGCGGAAGCCTTTGGTGATGAGCAGCAGCACACGGTCGCCCTTGCGCTCGAGAAGCGCATTGGTGGCAACCGTTGTGCCCATCTTGACATCGCCGATCAGAGCGGAGGGGATTGGAGCGCCGGGTTGGACGCCGAGCAGCTCGCGAATGCCATGGATGGCAGCATCGGCATAGGCTTCGGGATTCTCGGACAGCAGCTTGCGCGGGTGCAGTGCGCCTTCCGGGTCACGGCCGATGACGTCGGTGAAGGTACCGCCGCGGTCGATCCAGAAATCCCATTTTGCAGTCACTGCGGCGGCTCCCTGGATTTTTCCCTGTTCGATCTGTTAGCTCGCGAGGCCCTGACCGGCAATCGTCAAGTGATTGGAATATGTTACAGGCAGAAATGCAACGTTACGAAACTCATGCGCAGCTTACGCATTGTGTCCTCGACCGCCGCCGGTAACGGAGGCGTGATTAGAGGAGAGATATCATGAAGAAACTCATTCTTGCGTCGGTGTCGGCGCTTGCGTTGCTTGGCCTTGCCGCCTGCAGCAACAGCGGCACCGACAACACCACGACGCAGAGCACCAACCCGCCGGCATCCGACCAGACGATGAAGCCGGCTGCTCCTGACGCCAACAAGCCTGCCGAGCCGGCTCCGGCTCCGGCTCCGGCGCCTGCGCCGGCTGCTCCGGCTCAGTAGTCAATGTGACAACCAAGGAAAGGCTGGCCTCACAGGCCGGCCTTTCTGCTGCTTACGATACCAGCGCCTGGCGGCCGAGTGCGACGACGTGAGCGCTGGCGCCAGCCGCCTCAGGCATTGCGCCAAATCGATTGGGCCAGCCCCTGCGGCACTGTCTTGGCTTGATAGCGATGGGTGGTTGGCCCTATGAAGCCCCCATGTCGATTTGGGACCGCCTTGGCGACTTCGTCACACGCGTTTCATCTTCAGCGTCGTCAGGCGTCGCCGAAGTGGTCGAGGCCGTGCGCACGGTTTTCTCCGGCGATGCCGATCTGCGCCGGCGCGTCGCCTTCTCGGTGGCGATGATCGCCCTGTCGGCCAAGATGGCCAAGGCAGACGGCATCGTCACGCAAGACGAGGTGCGCGCCTTCCAGGAAATATTCGAGGTGCCGAAGGAACAGAGGCGCAATGTGGCGCGGCTCTACGATTTGGCCAAACGCGACATTGCCGGTTTCGAGACCTATGCCGAGCGGATGGCGCAGCTTTGCGGTTCGGGCCATTCGAACTGCCTGATGCTCGAGGACATACTCGACGGGCTGTTCCACATCGCCAAGGCCGACGGGCTGGTGCATGAGCGCGAGGGCCAATTCCTGCATCGCATCGCCGAGATATTCCGCATCAATGAGGCGCATTACCAGAGCATCCTGGCCCGGCATGTCGATCTGGGTGCCGCCGATCCCTATGTTGTGCTCGGCATCGAGCGTGGGAAGCCGTTCGAGGAGGTCCGCAGGCGTTACCGCAAGCTGGTCTCCGACAATCATCCGGACCGGCTGATCGCACGCGGCCTGCCGCAGGAATTCATCAAGATCGCGACGACCAGGCTGGCGGCGATCAACGCGGCCTATGAAATGATCGAGCGAGGCCTGCGGCACGCATGAGCGGCTTTCCGCCCGATGAGCCGAGCGCCGAGGTCAGGGTATCGCCGAATTTCGGACCACGGCGCGGGACGCTCGGACCCGATATGATCGTGCTGCACTACACCGGCATGGCTACCGGCGCCGGTGCCGAGGCATGGTTGTGCGATCCGGCAAGCGAGGTCTCGTCGCACTACCTGGTCCATGAGGACGGCCGAATTGTTCAGATGGTAAGGGAAAGCGACCGCGCCTGGCATGCCGGCAAGAGCTCGTGGTTCGGACAGAGTGACATCAACTCCTGTTCGATCGGCATCGAGATCGTCAATCCGGGGCATACGCTCGGCTATCGCAACTTTCCAAAACCGCAGATCGACGCGGTGATCGGCCTGTGCGCTGGGATCATCGAGCGCCATTCCATTCCGGCGCAGCGGGTGCTTGCCCATTCCGACGTGGCACCGGGGCGAAAGGTCGATCCAGGCGAGAAATTTCCATGGAAGGCCTTGTTTGCTGCCGGTATCGGCCATGTTGTGCCGGCAGCACCGATCCGGCGCGGCGCCGTGCTGAAGCCAGGCGATACCGGCGCCGAGGTAGAGGCGCTGCAGTCGATGCTGGCGCTCTATGGTTATGGCGTCGAGATCACCGGCACTTTCGACCGGCAGACCGAAATCGTGGTCGAGGCATTTCAGCGGCATTTCCGGCTGCGCCTGGTCGATGGCATGGCTGACGGATCGACGATCCGCACGCTGGAAAGGCTGCTCGCTTACGTAAGGATAGCCTCTCTCAAATAATCTTTTGCCAGCTTAAAAGTTACAATCTGTTACTCAAAGTGACTTGCGTCGCCTTCTTTGGCGCCAATTCCGTCGTCAAAGGCGATCCGTACAGATTGTCGGACGTCTATCCCCCACATGTTCCGATGTTGATTGAGGGTATCTGCGCGAAGTTCTTTGTGCAGATCAAACAGAACAGGATCACATGCAGAAATTGACCGTTTTAACGGCAGCCATTGCTGCCGGCGTAATGACTTTTGCCTTCAGTGCGGCGAACAGCGCACCGCTGAGCCAGCGGGCCGATCAGGGCTTCAGTGCCGCAGCCGGCAAAACCGCCATGCCGAAGGGTGGTGCAAAAGTAGAGAAGACCGCCACCGCAAAAGTGGAAAAAGCGGCCGCGGTAAGGACGAAAAAGCCAGTCTCCGCGAAAAGGCCAACCGCTGCGAGAAAGACAATCGCCAAACAGCATGTGAAGCGTAACCGCAAACGCATCGACCGCATGGCAACGGCGTCAGTCGCTCCGAAGAGCAGGCCAGCGCCTCAGGCGGTGGTTGTCGGCGGCAGCGGACAGTATTCGGCGATCATTGCGCGTTATGCCGCCAGCTATGGCGTCCCGGTGTCGCTCGCCAATGCCGTCATCAAGATCGAGAGCAACTACCAGCCGAACCAGGTCGGCAGCGCCGGCGAGATCGGCCTGATGCAGATCAAACCGGCGACGGCGCGGATGATGGGTTATAGCGGTTCGGCTCAGGGTCTCTACGATCCCGATACCAACATCAAATACGGCATGAAGTACCTTGCCATGGCGCGGGATCTCGGCGGCGGCACGACCTGCGGCACGATCCTGAAATACAATGCCGGCCACGCCGCCACACGGATGAACCCGGTGTCCGCAGCCTATTGCGGCAAGGTCAAGGTGCAGCTGGCAGCACTTGGAGCGCCCGCCTGACAAGCGACAACTTGCTTTTTCGTTTGCGTTTTCGGGCCTGAACCCCTTTATACGCCTTGCCAGCTGGCCGGGCGGCCGCACCTGCGAAGCCGAAAGGCTGCGGGTGAGGAAAGTCCGGGCTCCATGGAGACACGGTGCCGGTTAATGGCCGGCGGGGGCGACCCCAGGGAAAGTGCCACAGAAAGCAAACCGCCACGATCTAATCGTGGCAAGGGTGAAAGGGTGGGGTAAGAGCCCACCGCGCGACTGGCAACAGGAGCGGCACGGTAAACCCCACCGGGAGCAAGACCGAATAGGGGCGGTGCGAGGGGAAACCCTCGAGGGCTGTTTCCGGCTCACCGTCCGGGTAGGTTGCGTGAGGCGCATGGCAACATGCGCCCAAGATGAATGGCCGCCACGTTCTCGCCCCGTAAGGGGCGAGGGCCATACAGAACCCGGCTTACAGGCCAGCTGGCAGTTTTCCCTATAAAGGAAATCTCCTGATATCAGCAGGTTGCGTCTTCGGGCGCAGCAGTTGATTCAGTTTTCGACCCGCAATCGAGCGCGACATTCCTTGAAAATGGTGCGATTAAATCGTACCATTTGGATGACGGTATTCAGGAGCGCGTCATGGGACAGGTCGATAAACGCAGCATCACGCTGTCGCCGGAACTGGCCGCGGCAGTCGACGACGTGGTCGCCGCCGGCGAATATGCCTCGGCGAGCGAGGTGATCCGCGACGCGCTGAGGCAATGGAAGGACCGGCGCGACCTGCTCGGCTACACGGTCGAGGAATTGCGCAAGCTGGTGCAGGAGGGGATCGACAGCGGTCCGGGGCTGGACGGGCCGCCAATCATGGAACGGCTGCGCGCCAAATATCTGAAAATGGCCGGAACCAAAGGCCTTGAGGAGTGAAATACCGCCTGCTTCCTCAGGCATTGATCGACCTCGAAGCCATCGGCGACTACATTGCCGAACAGAATCCAAATGCGGCGGTTCGGCTCGTGGATCTCTTGCAAAGGCGGTGGGATTTGCTGACCCTGCACCCCTTCTCAGGTGCGCCGCGCGAAGACATCGCAACCGGAATCCGTCACCTGATCGTCGGCGAATACCTCACCTTGTATCGTGTCCGCGAAGAGGCGATCGAAATCATTCGCGTGCTGCACGGCCGGCGCAAGATTGATGCCGACGATCTGAATTCGTGATTGCCGATTCAGCCACCGATTGCGTCCAGCGACGCCTCGATCGCCTGCCAAAGCTCTTCCACCGGCTCGCAGCCGATCGACAGGCGAACGAAGCCGGGCGGAACGGCATCTCCCCTTTTTGATCGCCGTTCGGCCGAAGTGTGCACGCCGCCGAACGACGTCGCTGCCTGCATCAAGGCGCAATTGTTGATGAAATCCTCGGCCTTGTCCTCCGAGGCGAGCACGAACGAGATGAGAAAGCCGAAGCGCTCCATCTGGGCGCGGGCAAGATTGTGCGATGGATCGCTCTCCAGTCCCGGAAAGCGCAAGCCGCTGATCGCGCGATGGTTTTTCAGCCGTCGCGCTATCATTTCGGCGGAAGCGCACATGCGGTCGAAGCGCACGTCCAGCGTTTCGAGGCCGCGATGCACCAGCCATGCCTCGAACGGCCCGGGGATAGCGCCCGACGTCTCGCGCCAGTCGGTCACCCTCGATATAATGTCCGCGTCGCGGCTGGCGATATGGCCGAACAGCACATCGGAATGGCCGTTTGGTGCCTTGGTGTCGGCGGCAATGACGATATCTGCACCGAGATCGAGCGGGCGCTGGCCGAAAGGCGTCATCGTCGTGTTGTCGACCACAAGCACCGCACCCGCTCTATGCACGGCCTCGGCGACGGCTGCGATGTCGCATATGTCCAGTCCTGGGTTGGCGGGCGTTTCGACGAAGGCAAGCCGATACCTATCGAAGCCGCCGTCGAGGAAGCTCGATGTTGGCCGGACATCATAAGCGACGCCGAAGGACTTCAGGAAGCGCTCTGCCAGCGCTCTCGTCGTGTGATAGCCGTCGGACGGCAGCAGGATACGGTCGCCAGCTTTGAGCAGGCCGAAAAATACCGCCGAGATGGCAGCCATCCCCGAGGGGAAGGCGACGCATGGGGCGTCTTCCAGATGCGCCAGCATGTGCTCGACCGCATCCCAGGTCGGATTGCTGAAGCGGCCATATTGATCGTAGCCGGTGGCGTCGCCGGGCGCATGAAAGATGGCGGCCATGGTCAGGGGCAAGGGGATCGGGTCGCCCTTGGCAAGCCTGCCGCGATACAGATGGGGAAGTGCCGCGGCGCGCGACTTGGCTGTTTCGGACATGGTTTCAACCTCGTTACTGACCGGAAAAGGAGATGCCGAGGCTATGCGCGGCAGCGATCCGCAGCAAGCCGGCTCCGGTTGGGCCACACGGCTCTAAACGCTTCGTTAGGCTTAATAGACGATAAAGACGGGAGTGCCGTCAAAGCTGCTCTCCCCAGTCGTGGCAGGCGCGTTTTGAAGACTGTTCCCGTTGACGCCCATAACACCCCATGATATCCCATTCCGATACTCAAGCCTTCGTTCCGTGTCAGGGTGAAGCGTACGCCAATCGGGCAGCCGCGGCGGCAGCGCGTTTGCCTGCGTTCGCCCGTCACAACGAAGCGGGTTTTGGACGTCGACCGGGCCGGGGCGGCGCGGACAGGAAGATGCAGAGGGGTGCGGCGGCGCAAGCGGCCGTAACGCGTAATGGACCGGTTTCTGTCGAACGCGGTGAACAGGATCGATGCGAAGGGACGGGTGTCCGTGCCGGCGCATTTCCGTGCCGTTGTGCAGAAACGCGGCTATTCGGAACTTTATGCGCTACGCTGCCTGGATCGCCCGGCGATGGATGTCGGTGGGCTCGACCTGCTCGATCGCTACGAGCAGCGTATCGCCCAGGAAGACCCGTTCCTGCAGACGGCGGACGACATGTCGTTCTTCTGCCATGGCGATGGAACGTTTCTGAAGCTCGACCAGGACGGCCGTATCACGATGAGCGATTTCATTCGCGAGCATACCGGCATTTCAGCGGAAGTGGCCTTCGTTGGCCGCGGCAATTTCTTTCAGATCTGGGAGCCGGGACGGCTCAGCGCCTATGGGACGGAAGCACGCGCCCGGCTTTTGCAGCTTCGACAGGGGACGAAGCCCGAGGAGCGGCCGGAATGATGGCGGGCGACGGCGATGAAGTTCATGCCGTTGGCGGACCAGCCCGTCACATTCCGGTCCTCCTTGCCGAAGTTCTGGAGGCGCTGGCGCCGACAAAGGGCGAGGTGATCGTCGACGGCACGTTCGGTGCCGGCGGCTACACCAAGGCCATTCTGGCAAGCGGAGCCTCGGTCGTCGCCATCGACCGCGATCCGGATGCGATCGCGGCGGGGCGGGCCCTTGAACAGCAGTCCGGCGGCAAGCTCAGGCTTGTCCAGGCACCGTTCTCGACGCTCGACGAGCAGGTTGAAAGTGCCGATGGCGTCGTGCTCGACATCGGCATCTCCTCCATGCAGATCGACCAGCCGGAGCGCGGCTTTTCATTCCGGGCCGATGGACCGCTCGACATGCGCATGGCGCAGGCGGGCCTGAGCGCCGCCGACGTCGTCAACACCTTCAAGGTGGGCGATCTTGCCCGCATCTTCGGTTTTCTCGGCGAGGAACGCCATGCCGGGCGCATCGCCCGCATGATCGAGAGCCGTCGCGAAAAACGCCCCTTCGAGCGCACGCTCGACCTTGCCGATGCCATCGAGACGCATATCGGTCGCGCGCCGAAAAACAAGATGCATCCGGCCACCCGCGTTTTCCAGGCGCTGCGCATCTTCGTCAATGACGAACTCGGAGAACTGGCCAAGGCACTGTTTGCCGCCGAGCGCGCGCTGAAACCGGGCGGGCGGCTTGTCGTGGTGACCTTCCATTCCCTCGAGGACCGCATCGTCAAGCGCTTCATCGCCGACAGAGCCGATTCAGCGACCGGATCGCGGCACCTGCCCGAGGCGCAGGCGCGCACCGCCACCTTCACCAAGAAGGGCGGCGGCGTGACGCCTGGCGATGCCGAGATATCGGCAAATCCGCGGGCGCGCTCGGCAAGGCTGCGCACTGCAATCCGTACAGAGGCGCCGGCGCGTGCCGGCGATTTTTCGATTTTCGGCCTGCCAAAACTGCCTGGCCCAAAGCTTCCCGGCGCCGATCGACCGGGAGAGAGGTGAGCACGTGTTTCGTACCAGCGACATAGTCCTGATCGCCGTCATGGTTTCGGCGGCTGCCCTGACCTACAAGACCAAGCGCGAGGCCGAGGAGCAACTGGCGGCAGTGCACAAGATCCAGGCGCAGATCCGTTATGAGGAGGACACGATCGACCTGCTCAAGGCGGACTGGAGCCTGCTTACCCAGCCGTCGCGCCTGCAGAAGCTCACCGAAATCTACAAATCGCAACTCGGACTCGAGCCGGTCAATGCGCGCCAGATCGTCGGGCTGGACGATCTGCCGGCGAAACCCGTCAACATCGAGGACCTTTCATCGCAGCGGCTGGGCGGCATGGCCGATATCGGCGGCAAGGATCCCGTGGTGACCGGAGGCATCGTCCAATGATCACCGGATTTCCAATCGCCGCCAGATTTCCAAAGATTGGCAGGCTGCTGAAGCGCGGTTCGAAGCCCGGCGCGGGCGGATCGATCGTGGTAGAAGGTGGCCGCAAGGCGACCGGTGGCAAGGGCAGGACCCGCATCGTCATGACGATGGCGGTGTTCTTCGGCATCTATTCTACCATTGCCGGGCGGCTGGTCTATCTTGGTTTCCAGAATCCCGACCTGTCGGGCGGGCCGCAGAGCCGGGTGACGGCATCGCGACCCGACATCGTCGACCGTAACGGCGAAGTGCTGGCGACCGACATCAAGACCGCGTCGCTGTTTGCCGAACCGCGCCGCATCGTCGATGCCGACGAGGCGATCGAAAAGCTGTCGACGGTGCTTCCCGAGATCGACTACGAGCAGACATATAACAAGCTGAAGAGCGGCGCCGGCTTCGTCTGGCTGCAGCGGCAACTGACGCCGAAGCAGCAGGCCGACATCATGCAACTCGGCATCCCCGGATTCGGCTTTCGCACCGAAAAGCGCCGGTTCTATCCGGCCGGCGAAACCTCGTCCTACATTGTCGGCCTCACCAACATCGACAATCAGGGCATCTCCGGCATAGAGAAATACATCGACGAACAAGGCTTGAGCGACCTTCAGGCGTCGGGTCTGGCGGTGGCCAAGGATTTGAAGCCGGTGCAGCTCTCGATCGACCTGCGCGTCCAGCATATCGTGCGCGACGAGGTCGCCACCGGCATGGAAAAGTACCACGCCATCGCGGCGGGCGCCGTTGTGCTCAACGTCAAGACCGGCGAGGTGCTGGCGATGGCGTCGGTTCCGGATTTCGATCCGAACAACCCCTATAACGCGCAGGACAAGGACCGGCTCAACCGTATGTCGGCCGGCCTCTATGAAATGGGGTCGACCTTCAAGAGCTTCACCACCGCCATGGCGCTCGATTCCGGCAAGATAACGCTGCAAAGCCGTTTCGACGCGTCGCGCCCGATCAGGATCGGCCATCAAACCATCCATGATTTCCATGGCAAGGGCCGGGTATTGTCGGTGCCGGAAGTGTTCATCTACTCCTCCAATATCGGCTCTGCCAAGGAAGCCGAAGCGGTTGGCATCGACGGACACCGCGAATTCCTGCATCGCCTGGGAATCCTCGAGAAGATGCAGACCGAACTGCCGGAAGTCGCTCGGCCGACCGAGCCCAAGGTCTGGAAGCAGGTCAATTCGATCACCATCGCCTTCGGCCACGGTGTGTCGACGACGCCGCTGCAGACAGCGGTCGGCTGCGCCGCGCTGATGAATGGCGGCTATCTGATGGATCCGACCTTCCTGCCGCGCACGCAGGAGCAGGCGATGGCGGTGGCCAAGAAAGTGGTCAGCGACAAGACGGTCGAGGGCATGCGCTATCTCTATGCACTCAATGCCGAAAAGGGATCCGGCCGCAATGCACGGGTGCCAGGATACCGGGTGGGCGGCAAGACGGGAACGGCGGAGAAGGTTGTCAACGGCCGTTACTCGAAGGAAAAGAATTTCAACGCCTTCGTTGCGGCTTTCCCGATGGACGATCCGCAATACATAGTGCTTACGATCGCCGACGAACCGAAGCCGGAAAAGCCCGGCATGGGTGCTACGGCCGCCTCGAACGCGGGCATCATGGCTGCAAACATCATCCGACGTGCGGCTTCCATGCTTGGCGTGAAGCCAGATTTCAGCCATGAAAATGGTGCAACGCTGGTTTCCTATCAGTGATTCTTGGGGCGCGCCGGCAACTGCGCGCTATTTTGTTGCGATGAACGGGGTTCGATGAAGCTGAAAAATCTAGCCGGTATCCTGCCTGTCGAGGGGACAGCTTCCTTCGACATGGAGGTTACAGGGATTTCGTCGGATTCCCGCCAGGTAACACGGGGCGTCGTCTTTTTCGCGCTCACCGGCTCCAAGGCGGATGGCGCAGCCTACGCCGCCGATGCCGCGAGCCGAGGCGCTGCAGCGATCGTGGTCGGCAAGGGCAGTGCCGTCGCCGGGCTGCCAGTCCCGGTTCTTGTCGTAGACGATCCGCGCCTTGCGCTGGCGCTGAGTGCTGCACGTTTTTTCGGCATGCAACCGCAAACCATGGTCGCGGTGACCGGAACCAGCGGCAAGACCTCGGTCGCCGCATTCACCCGGCAGATATGGGAGCAGGCGGGTTTCGCCGCCGCCTCGATCGGCACGACCGGCGTGGTGGCGCCGGGCCGCAACGAATATGGCTCGCTGACCACGCCGGATCCGGTGGCACTGCACAGGCTGCTCAAGGAGCTGGCGGAGGCCGGCGTCACCCACGCCTCGATGGAAGCGTCCAGCCATGGCCTCGACCAGCGCCGGCTCGACGGCGTCAAGCTTGCGGCCGGCGGCTTCACCAATCTCGGCCGCGACCATATGGACTATCATCCGACGGTCGAGGACTATCATCGCGCCAAATTGCGTCTGTTCGACGCGCTGCTGCCGAAGGGCGCGCCGGCGGTCATCTTTGCCGACGACCCGTGGTCGGAGCCGACGATCAAGGCGGCGCGGGCAGGGGGACTGAATGTGCTGACCGTCGGCCGCCACGGCGATTTCCTGCGGCTGAAGCGGGTCGAGCACGAGCGCCACCGCCAGCGCGCCGAAGTCGAAGCGGACGGCGTTCTCCATGAAGTCGACTTGCCGCTGGCCGGCGACTTCCAGATTGCAAATGCGCTGGTGTCGGCCGGCCTCGCCATTTCGACTGGAACATCTGTTGCCAAGGCGTTGATGGCGCTGGAGAAATTGAAGGGCGCGCCGGGACGGCTCGACCTTGTCGGGACGGCCGCTAACGGCGCACCGGTCTATGTCGACTACGCGCACAAGCCGGATGCGCTGGAAAACGTGCTGGCTTCGGTGCGCCCCTTTACCACCGGCCGCGTCATCGTCGTATTCGGCTGCGGCGGCGACCGCGACCGGGGCAAACGGCCGATCATGGGCGAAATCGCCACAAGGCTGGCCGACATCGTCATCGTCACCGACGACAATCCCCGCTCGGAAGTCCCCGAGACGATCCGCGCCGCAATCCTCGCGGCGGCACCTGGCGCGATCGAGATCGGCGACCGGCGCAAGGCCATTCACGAGGCGGTCGGGATGCTTCACGCTGGCGACACGCTGATCGTGGCCGGCAAGGGCCATGAGGAAGGCCAGACCATCGGCACCGAGACGCTGCATTTTTCCGATCATGAGGAAGTTCGCTCGGCGCTGCGGGAGCAAGCGGCGTGAGCTATCTGTGGACCTCCGAGGCGCTGGTTGCCGCCATGGATGGCCGGCCGCTCGGTCCGATGCCTGAAGGCATCGCCGGCATTTCCATCGACAGCCGCAGCCTGCAGCCGGGAGACGCTTTCTTCGCCATCAAGGGCGAGGCCATGGACGGCCATGATTTCGTCACCGCCGCCATCAAGGCGGGCGCCGGCGTGCTGGTCGTCGCCGAGGGCAAGCTGCCGTCGCTGGGGCGGCTGACGGCACCGATGATCGTCGTGGAGGACGTGCTTGTCGCTCTGGAAAAGCTCGGCGTTGCGGCGCGCGCACGCTCGAAGGCCAGGGTGATTGCCGTGACCGGGTCGGCGGGCAAGACCACCACCAAGGAAGCGCTACGCCACGCTCTCTCCGCGGTCGGTACGGTGCATGCATCGGCCCAGTCGTTCAACAATCACTGGGGCGTGCCGCTGACGCTGGCGCGCATGCCGCAGGATTGCGACTATGCTGTCTTCGAGATCGGCATGAACCATCCCGACGAGATCCGGCCTCTGGTCAAGATGGTCCGGCCGCATGTCGCCATCGTCACGCTGATCGCGGCGGCTCACCTCGGCTTCTTCCGCAACCTGGACGAGATCGCCAAGGCCAAGGCAGAGGTTTTCGAGGGACTGGAGCCCGGTGGCGCCGCCCTTCTCAACCGCGACGATGCGCGCTGGAAGCTGCTGGAGAAGATGGCCAAAGAGGCCGGCGTCGAGCATGTCTACGGGTTCGGCGAGAATGCCCGGGCGACCTTCAAACTGATCAAATGCGAGCTCAATGCCGATCACTCGGTCATCACCGCCAAGATTGGCGGGCACGAGATTGTCGCCAGGATCGGCGCGCCGGGCCGCCATATGGTGCAGAACGTGCTCGCGGTGCTTGGTGCCGCGCATCTGGTCGGCGCCGACGTCACCAGAGTTGCGCAGGCGCTGGCCGATCTTTCGCCCGAACGCGGACGCGGCAAGCGCTATGTGTTGCGTCACCCCAACGGGCCGATCACGCTGATCGACGAGAGCTACAACGCCAATCCGGCGTCGATGAGCGCTGCAATGGCACTGCTCAATACGACGCCGGTGTCGGGCGAGGGCAGGCGCATTGCCGTGCTTGGTGATATGCTCGAGCTCGGCAGCCATTCGGCGAAATTGCATGCCGCGCTTGCCGGTCTGATCGTCGGCACCGACACGCGCACGGTCTTTCTCGGCGGCCCGGAGATGCGGGCGCTGGCCGACGTTTTGCCCGGCGAGATCAGGACGGAGTACCGCGCCGGTGCGGAAGATCTGAAACCGGTTCTTCTAGCGGCATTGAAGCCCGGCGACGTGGTCATGATCAAATCGTCGAAGGGCATAGGCTTTTCAAAGCTGGTCGAGGCGTTGCTCGGCAAGTTTCCGGCGGAAGCCACAACCAGCAGACAGACCTAGGATCGGTCCGGGGGACGCAAGCGCATGCTAACACTGCTCGTCGAATTTGCGGACAAGATCTCGGTCTTCAACGTCTTCCGCTACATAACCTTCCGCACCGGCGGAGCGCTGATCACAGCGGCACTGATCGTGTTCATTTTCGGACCGACCATCATCAATTCGCTGCGGCTGCGGCAAGGCAAAGGCCAGCCGATCCGTGCCGACGGGCCGCAGACGCATTTCAAGAAGGCGGGAACGCCGACAATGGGCGGACTGATGATCCTGTCCGGCATCGTCGGTTCGTCGCTGCTGTGGGCGAACCTGTCGAGCATCTACGTCTGGGTGGTCCTGCTGGTGACGCTGGGATTCGGCTCGATCGGCTTTTACGACGATTATCTCAAAGTAACCAAGCAATCGCATCTCGGCTTTTCCGGCAAGGCGCGGCTGGGGCTCGAATTCGTCATCGCCGGCATCGCCGCCTGGGTGATCATGCATAACGGCCAGGCGCCGTTCTCGTCATCGTTGACATTCCCTTTCGCCAAGGAGTTTCTCGTCAATCTCGGCTGGTTCTTCATCCCGTTCTCGTGCTTCGTCATCGTCGGCGCCGGCAATGCGGTGAACCTGACCGACGGTCTCGACGGGCTGGCGATCGTGCCGATCATGATCGCCGCCGCATCCTTCGGCGTCATCGCCTATCTCTCCGGCAACGCGGTGTTCGCCGAATATCTGCAGATCCATTTCGTGCCCGGCACCGGTGAACTTGCGGTGGTCCTTGGAGCGGTGATCGGCGCCGGTCTCGGTTTCCTCTGGTTCAATGCGCCGCCGGCGGCGATCTTCATGGGCGACACCGGCTCGCTGGCGCTGGGTGGGCTGATCGGCACGGTCGCGGTGGCGACCAAGCACGAGATCGTGCTGGTCATCGTCGGCGGCCTGTTCGTCGTCGAGATATTCTCGGTCATCATCCAGGTCGGCTACTTCAAGATGACCGGCAAGCGCGTCTTCCTGATGGCGCCGATCCACCATCATTTCGAAAAGCTCGGCTGGACCGAAAGCCAGGTGGTGATCCGCTTCTGGATCATCGCCGTCATCCTGGCGCTGGTCGGCCTGTCGACCCTGAAGCTCAGATAGGAGGCCGCTTGATCCCCGCCTCATCCTTTTCAGGCAAGCGCGTTTCGCTCTTCGGGCTCGGTGGCTCGGGGATTGCCACGGCGCGCGCGCTGATCGAGGGCGGCGCGGATGTGCTGGCCTGGGACGACAATCCCGACAGCGTCGCCAAGGCCGGCGCGGTCGGCATCACGACAGCGAACCTGCGCGGTGCGGACTGGGCGAGGTTTTCCGCCTTCGTGCTGTCGCCCGGCGTGCCGCTGACGCATCCCAAGCCGCACTGGACCGTCGAGTTGGCGCGGGGCTCAGGCGTGGAGATCATCGGCGACATCGAGCTTTTCTGCCGCGAGCGGATGCTGCTGACACCGGCAGCACCTTTCATTGCCATTACCGGCACCAACGGCAAGTCGACGACCACGGCACTGACGGCGCACATCCTAAAATCGGCTGGGCGCGACACGCAGATGGGCGGCAATATCGGCCGCGCGGTGATGACGCTCGATCCGCCGCAGCCTGAACGGCACTATGTGGTTGAGTGCTCTTCCTACCAGATCGATCTTGCCCCTTCGATCAATCCGACGGCCGGTGTGCTGCTCAACCTGACGCCGGACCATCTCGACCGCCATGGCACGATGCAACACTACGCCTCGATCAAGGAGCGGCTGGTGGCCGGCAGCGAGACGGCAATCATCGGTGTCGACGATTCCTGGTGCGCCCAGATCGCCGATCGGCTGGAGCGGGCCGGCCGGCAGGTCATCCGCATCTCCAAGCGCCTGCCGCTGACCGACGGTTATTTCGCTGACGGCACCAACTTAATGGAAGCCGTGCACGGCCGCTACGGCCGTGTCGCCTTCCTCGAAGGCATCGGCTCGTTGCGCGGCCAGCACAATGCGCAGAACGCGCTGGCCGCCGCCGCCGCCTGCCTCAAGGTCGGGCTCGAGCTCGGCGAGATCCAATCCGGACTGGAGAGTTTCCCTGGGCTGGCGCACCGCATGGAGCAGGTTGGCCGCAAAGGGCATGTGCTGTTCGTCAACGATTCCAAGGCGACCAATGCCGATGCCGCTGCACCGGCGCTGTCGAGCTTTGCGCGTATCTACTGGATTGCCGGCGGCCTGCCGAAAGAGGGCGGCATCGAGCCGTTACGCGGCTTCTTCCCGCGCATCGCCAAGGCCTATCTGATCGGCGAAGCCGCACCGGCCTTTTCGGCGACGCTGGGCGAAGCGGTGCCCTACGAGATATCAGGCACGTTGGCGGCGGCAGTCGAACACGCCGCCCGCGATGCGGCCAGGGATAGTAGCGGCGAGGCAGTGGTGCTGCTGTCGCCGGCCTGCGCCAGTTTCGACCAGTTCAAGAATTTCGAAGTCCGCGGCGAGGCGTTCAGGCAAGCCGCAACCGCCATTGATGGCGTGAAGCCCATCGGAGGGACACGATAATGCAAAGCCGTCTCGACAAAAGCCCTGTGGCGACCTGGTGGTGGACGATCGATCGTTGGTTCCTGGCGGCGTTCCTGTCGCTGATGGGGCTCGGCATCGTTTTGTCCTTCGCCGCAAGCCCGGCGGTGGCCGAGCGCATCGGGCTAGACAGTTTCCACTTCGCGACACGCCAGATTATCTTCACCATTCCGGCGCTTGGGGTAATGCTGGCCGTCTCGTTCCTTGAATCCAGGCAGATCCGGCGCATGGCGCTGGTCATGTTGTGCATCATGCTGTTTCTGATGGTGGCGGTGCTCTATATCGGCGTCGAGGTGAAGGGCGCGCGGCGCTGGGTGTCGCTAGCCGGCCTGTCGATCCAGCCGTCCGAGTTCCTGAAACCGGCCTTCGTCATCATCTGCGCCTGGTTGTTCGCCGAGCACAAGCGCCAGCCCGACATTCCGGGCAATTTGTTCGCCATGTTGCTGCTTGCACTGGTCATCTCGCTGCTGGTGGCGCAGCCTGACCTCGGGCAGACCATGCTGGTGCTCGGCACCTGGGGGGTGATGTTCTTCATGGCCGGATTGCCGTGGCTGTGGATCGTCGCGCTGGGTGCTGCAGGCGTCGGCGGCGTGTTCGCCGCCTATGCAGTGTTCCCGCACGTTGCCGGCCGTATCGACCGCTTCATGACCGGCGAGGGCGACACGTTCCAGGTCGACATGGGCCGCGAGGCGCTGATCAATGGCGGCTGGTTCGGCGTCGGGCCGGGCGAGGGTACCGTCAAGCGGGTCATCCCCGACAGCCACGCCGACTTCGTCTTCTCTGTCGCCGGCGAGGAATTCGGGCTGATCATGTGTTTCTTCATCATGTCCATCTTCGGCTTCATCGTGCTGCGCGGTCTCAACACGGCGCTCAGGGAGCAGGACGATTTCACCCGCTACGCGGTTGGCGGCCTGGTCACGGTCTTCGGCCTGCAGTCGGTCATCAACATGGCCGTCAATCTGCAGCTGATGCCGGCCAAGGGCATGACGCTGCCGTTCATCTCCTACGGCGGCTCTTCGCAGATCGCGATCGCCATCTCGATGGGCATGGTGCTGGCGCTGACGCGCAAGCGCCCGGAAAAGCGCAAGCAGCTGGGCTTCATGCCGTCGCCGCGTGCGATGCCGGCGGAGTGAGATGGCGAAGGGGGTCATCCTTCTGGCGGCAGGCGGAACCGGCGGACATCTGTTCCCGGCCGAGGCGTTGGCACATGAGCTCAAGACGCGCGGCTGGGCGGTACATCTGGCCACCGACGACCGCGCCGAGCGCTATGCCGGCAGGTTCCCCGGCGACGGCGTCCACGCTATCGCCTCCGCTACCTTCGGGTCGAGAAATCCGCTGACTGTCGCGCGGACCTTCTGGACCCTGTGGCGTGGATTCCGCCAGTCGTCCGCCCTGATCGCCCGGCTGAGGCCGAATGCGGTGGTGGGCTTCGGCGGCTATCCGACGCTGCCGCCGCTGTTCGCGGCGACGCGACGCGGTGCGCCAACGCTGATCCATGAGCAGAACGCGGTAATGGGCCGCGCCAACAAGGCGCTCGCGCCGCGGGTGACGGCGATTGCGGGGGGCTTCCTCAAGGCCTCCGGTCCCTTCTCGGCCAAGATCGTGGAGACGGGCAATCCGGTCCGGCAGGCGGTGCTCGACGTGGCCGGCAGGCCCTATGCCGTGCCCGAGCCCGGCGGGCCGCTGCGGCTGCTCGTCTTCGGCGGCAGCCAGGGCGCGCGCTATTTTTCCGACACTGTGCCTGAGGCGGTGGCGGCGATGCCCAGCGCAATGCGCTCGCGGCTGAGCATCGTGCAGCAGGCGCGCGGCGAGGACGAGGCGCGGGTGAGAGAGCACTACCGCGCTCTCGGCATCGAGGCCGAGGTCGCGTCGTTCTTCTCCGATCTGCCGGCGCGCATGGCCGCCGCGCATCTCGTCGTCTCACGCTCGGGCGCGTCGACGGTGCTCGAGCTTTCGGTGATCGGCCGGCCGGCCATCCTCGTGCCTCTTCCGCATGCCCTCGACGACGATCAGGGCCACAATGCACAGATCCTCGTCAATGCGGGGGGCGCGGTGATGCGGCGCCAGCCCGGCCTCGACGCGGCGGCGCTCGCAGGCGAGATCGTGGAGTTGCTGGGCGACGGCGACAGGCTCGCCGCCATGGCCTCGGCGGCCCGCTCGGTGCGCAGACCCGACGCGGCGCGGTTGCTCGCCGATCTGACAGAGGCTATTGCGTCCAGGAAATCCGTTTCGGAATTCAGGAAGGAGACGCACGCATGAAGATGCCACAGACGATCGGCCTCGTGCATTTCATCGGCATTGGCGGCATCGGCATGAGCGGCATCGCCGAGGTGCTGCACAATCTCGGCTACAAGGTGCAGGGATCCGATCAGGCTGACAGCGCCAATGTGCAGCGGCTGCGCGACAAGGGCATCGAATGCTTCGTCGGCCATCAGGCCGAAAACCTCGGCGAGGCCGAAGTGGTCGTCGTCTCCACCGCAATCAAGAAATCCAACCCGGAGCTGAAGGCGGCGAGAGAGAAGTTGCTGCCGATCGTGCGGCGCGCCGAAATGCTGGCCGAGCTGATGCGCTTCCGGCAGGCGGTCGCGATCGGCGGCACGCATGGCAAGACGACGACGACTTCGATGGTGGCGACGCTACTCGAAGCCGGCGGGCTCGACCCGACGGTAATCAATGGCGGCATCATCAATGCCTATGGCACCAATGCCCGCATGGGAGACGGCGAATGGATGGTGGTCGAGGCCGACGAGAGCGACGGCACCTTCCTCAAGCTGCCGGCCGAGATTGCCGTCGTCACCAATATCGACCCCGAGCACCTCGACCATTACGGCTCCTTCGACAAAGTGCGCGAAGCGTTTCGTCAGTTCGTCGAGAATGTGCCGTTCTACGGCTTTGGTGTGATGTGCACCGACCATCCCGAGGTGCAGGCGCTGGTCGCCCGCATCGAGGACCGGCGCGTCATCACCTATGGCGAAAATGCGCAGGCCGACGTGCGCTTCACCAATCACCGCATGGACGGCCCGACCTCGGAATTCGACGTGGTGATCCGCGACCGCAAGACGCACGGCCAGATAACGATATCAGGCCTGCGGCTGCCCATGCCCGGGCGCCACAATGTCTCCAATGCGACGGCGGCGATTGCCGTCGCGCATGAGCTCGGCCTTTCGGCTGAGGCAATCAAGAAGGGCCTGTCGTCTTTCGCGGGCGTCAAGCGGCGCTTCACCCATACCGGTTCGTGGAACGGTGTCGATGTGTTCGACGATTACGGTCATCATCCGGTCGAGATCACGGCGGTACTGAAGGCTGCGCGCAGCGCTACCAAGGGTCGCATCATCGCCGTTACCCAACCGCATCGCTTCACCCGGCTGCGCGATCTGTTCGACGAGTTTTCCGTCTGCTTCAACGACGCCGATACGGTAATGGTGGCGCCCGTCTATGCGGCCGGTGAGGAACCGATCGACGGCGTCACGTCCGACGCACTGGTGTCGCGCATCCGCTCCGGCGGCCATCGCGACGCACGCTACATCGAAGGTCCAGCGGCGATTGCGCCGATCGTGCGCGAGGTGGCGAAGCCGGGCGATTTCGTCGTCTTCCTCGGCGCCGGCAACATCACCCAATGGGCCTATGCGCTGCCCAAGGAACTCGGCGGGACCATCTCATGATGCGCGGCCAGGCGTTGATCGAGAAGCTTGGCGACCGGCTTGCCGGACTGCGCGGCCGCATCACGCCCAATGCCGAGATGGACAAGATCACCTGGTTTCGAGCCGGCGGGCTCGCGGACGCATTGTTCCAGCCGGCCGACGAGGACGATCTTGCCTCGTTCCTGAAGGCGGTGCCGGAGGAAATTCCGCTGACCATCGTCGGCGTCGGCTCGAACCTGCTTGTCCGTGACGGCGGCATTGCGGGCTTTGTCATCCGGCTTTCGGCCAAAGGCTTTGGCGAGACCGAAGTGATTGCGCCGACCACGATCAAGGCGGGCGCCGCGACACCCGACAAGCGCCTTGCGGCCGTTGCCTACGAGGCAGGCATCGGTGGCTTTCATTTCTACCACGGCATTCCCGGCGCCATTGGCGGAGCGCTGAGGATGAACGCCGGCGCCAATGGCGTCGAGACGCGCGAGCGCGTGGTCGAGGTGCGGGCACTCGACCGCAAGGGCAATGTTCATACGCTGAGCAATGCCGATATGGGCTATGCCTATCGCCATTCAGCGGCGCCGTCCGGGCTGATCTTCACGTCGGCGCTGCTCGAAGGCATTCCTGAGGACAAGGCGGCGATCAAGGCCGCGATGGATGCTGTCCAGAACCATCGCGAGACCGTGCAGCCGATCCGCGAAAAGACCGGTGGCTCTACCTTCAAGAATCCTGAGGGCACCTCGGCCTGGAAGGAGATCGACAAGGCCGGCTGCCGCGGCCTGATGGTTGGTGGGGCGCAGATGTCGCCGATGCATTGCAACTTCATGATCAACACCGGAACCGCCACGGGCTACGAGCTTGAATATCTCGGTGAGACGGTGCGTGCGCGCGTGCTCGAAAGATCAGGTATCCGGCTGCAGTGGGAGATCAAGCGCATCGGTAATTTTCGGCCGGGCCATGCCGTCCAGGAATTTCTCGGGCAGTTGCTTTAGGCAAGCTGACCGCCGTTGCCTTTCGGAGTCATGAATTCACATTTTGCTGCCGTTTTTGCGGAAAGTGAATCCATCGGAATCGTAAGCACTTGCCAGCGAATCAACTCTCTGATTCTCTGCCCTGAAGCGTTTCCTGATTTGAGTCGTTTCGACGCGTTACTCGCGTTTCCGTCTGGGGGGGCAACCTGCCGGGAGACTCGGACTCAATGTTGCGGAAACACGGGAGCAAAGCTGCTCGGCGTATTTGAGTGCGCGCGATGCTTTTCGGGCCATGCATGATGGTGCAGGCCTGCTGTGAGAGGAAATGACGGGGAATGACAAGCAAGCACGTGGCCGTCCTTCTGGGGGGATTCTCGTCCGAGCGGCCCGTATCCCTGTCGTCGGGCAAAGCCTGCGCCGATACGCTGGAGGGGGAGGGCTACCAGGTCACCCGCATCGACGTCTCGCGTGACATCGGCTCGGTGCTCGCCGAGCTCAAGCCTGACGTCGTCTTCAATGCGCTGCACGGCCCCTTCGGCGAGGACGGCACCATCCAGGGCATCCTCGAGTACCTCGCCATTCCGTACACCCATTCCGGCGTGCTTGCCTCGGCGCTTGCGATGAACAAGGAACAGGCCAAGAAGGTCGCGAAGGCGGCCGGCGTTCCGGTGGCGGAATCGAAGGTGGCCAATCGCTTCGCCATCCAGAACAGGCACCCGATGAAGCCGCCCTATGTAGTCAAGCCGGTCAACGAAGGATCGAGCTTCGGTGTCGTCATCGTCCATGAAGGCCAGTCGCATCCGCCGCAGATCATCGGCTCGTCCGAGTGGAGATATGGCGACGCGGTGATGGTCGAGCGTTATGTGCACGGGCGGGAATTGACGTGCGCGGTGATGGGCGATGTGGCGCTCGGTGTCTGCGAGATCATCCCGACCGGCCATTCCTTCTACGACTATGATTCAAAATACGTCGCGGGCGGATCAAAACACGAATGCCCGGCAAAACTTTCACCGAATATTTACCAAAAAATACAGACACTGGCGCTCAAGGCTCACCAAGCTATCGGCTGTCGGGGCGTTTCCCGGTCGGACTTCCGTTATGACGATCGTCACTCCGAAAACGGCGAAATTGTCTGGCTCGAGGTCAACACCCAGCCGGGTATGACGCCGACGTCTTTGGTGCCGGAAATCGCCGCGCAAGCGGGACACTCGTTCGGCGATTTGTTGAGTTGGATGGTGGAGGACGCTTCGTGTCTGCGTTGAAGTGGGGACAGGGCAAGGGGAAGGGCGCGGCCGGGCCGGCGCTGTTCGGCATGCCGTTGTCATTCGACCATTTCGTGCTGCCGCGCCTGCTCCGCCGGCCGGTGCGCGTGCTGGCGCGCCTCGGCGAAGGCGACTTCGAAGCGCCGCCCTATTGCGCTGCCATGCTGTCGGCGGCACTGCTTGTTTCGAGCAGTGCCTATGGCGCCTATCTCGGCGGATATTCCGACGCCATCGTCCAGAGTGTCACCGCCCGCACCGGCTTTGCCGTCGACCAGGTCAAGGTCGTCGGCAACCGCGAAACGTCCGAGATCGATATTCTCGACAGGCTGGAACTCGACGGCTGGACCTCGCTGATCGGCTTCGATGCCGAAGCCGCGCGCGAACGCATCACCACGCTACCCTGGGTCGAAGCCGCGGCAGTGCGCAAGGTCTACCCGCATACGCTGGAAGTGCGCGTCGAGGAGCGCGAGCCGTTCGCGCTGTGGCAGCAAGGCAGCGCGCTTTCGGTCATCGAGAAATCCGGCACCGTCATTGCGCCGTTCTCCGGCGGCAAGCAGATATTGCTGCCGCTGATCATCGGCACCGGCGCGCCGGCCAAAGCGCCGGATTTCCTGGCCAAGATCAAGAATTATCCGGAGCTCGCCGCGCGGATCAAGGGCTATATCCGCATCGGCGAACGGCGCTGGGATCTCAAGCTTGAAAACGGCATCACGATCAAGCTACCCGAAGACGGTGAGGATCAGGCGATTGCCGACCTGGTCAGGATGGATCACGAGAACGGGCTTTTGACGCGCGACATCGCCGCCGTCGACATGCGCCTTTCCGATCGTCTGGTCGTCCAGTTGACGCCGGAAGCGGCGACACAGCGCCAAGCCGCGCTCGACGAAAAGCCCAAGATGCTGAAGCGCAAGCCGGAGACGAAGATATGAGCTGGCTTGGCGGCAATAGCGATGCCTCGTCGCGCCGGTCCGGCATCCTGACGGTGCTGGATGTCGGCTCCAGCAAGGTCTGCTGCGTGGTGGCCAAACTCAAGCCGCGCGACGATGGCAAGCTGCTGCGCGGACGCTCGCATCGCGTCCAGGTGATCGGCATCGGCCACCAGAAATCGCAAGGCGTGAAATCGGGCGTCGTCATCGATCTCGACCGTGCCGAGCACGCCATCCGTCTTGCCGTCGACGCCGCCGAACGCATGGCGGGACTGACGGTCGATTCGCTGATCGTCAACATGACTGCCGGCCGGCTGAAGAGCGAGGCTTTTTCGGCCACCATCAATCTCGGCGGCCATGAGGCCGACGAGGCCGACGTCAAGCGCGTGCTTGCCGCCGGCGCCAAGCAGGCGTTGCGGGCCGAGCGCGAGGTGATCCATTCGCTTCCCGTAGCCTTTTCGCTGGATGCCGAGCGCGGTGTGCGCGATCCGCGCGGCATGGTTGGCGACCAGCTTGGCGTCGACATGCACGTGCTGACAGGCGACGCAGCGCCCTTGCGCAATCTGGAGCTCTGCATCAACCGCTCGCATCTGTCGGTTGAACGCATGGTGGCGACGCCCTATGCCAGTGGGCTTGCTGCGCTGGTCGACGACGAGCTCGAAATGGGCGCGGCCTGCATCGACATGGGCGGCGGCACGACGACGATCTCGGTGTTTTCGGAAGGCAAGTTCGTCCATGGCGATGCCATCGCGATCGGCGGCAACCACGTCACGCTGGATATGGCCAAGGGCCTGTCGACCTCGCTCGATGCCGCCGAAAGGCTGAAAGTGATGCATGGCTCGGCGCTGCCTGGCAGTGCCGACGACCGCGACCTGGTTTCCATCCATCCGATCGGCGAGGACGGCGAGGTGCCGTTGCAGATCCCGCGCTCGGTGATGACGCGCATCATCCGCGCCCGCATCGACGAGACGCTGGAATTGTTGCGCGACCGGCTGAACAAATCCGGCTACGGCAACGCCGTCGGCAAGCGTGTGGTGCTGACCGGCGGTGCCAGCCAGCTTGCCGGCCTGCCAGAAGCAGCACGCCGCATTCTCGGCCGCAATGTGCGCATCGGACGCCCGCTTGGCGTGGCAGGCTTGCCCGAGGCGGCCAAGGGGCCGGCTTTCTCGACCCCGGTCGGACTTCTGATCTATCCACAGATGGCGAGCTTCGAGAGCCGGCCGGCGAAGGGAATTTCCGGTCTTCGGATGACCGGAACAGGCGGAAAACTGCATCGAATGAGTCAGTGGTTGAGAGACAGTTTTTAATTTTGACGGGGACAGCCCCATAGGCGGCCGCGGCGGCGAAGCGGCGGGAAAGGCAAAGGACGAAGACAATGACCATCAATCTGCAGAAGCCGGACATCACCGAGCTCAAGCCGCGCATCACCGTGTTCGGTGTCGGCGGCGGCGGCGGCAATGCCGTCAACAACATGATCACCGCCGGCTTGCGCGGCGTCGAGTTCGTGGTGGCCAACACCGACGCGCAGGCACTGACGATGTCGAAGGCCGAGCGGCTGATCCAGCTCGGCGCGCATGTCACCGAGGGTCTCGGCGCCGGATCGCAGCCTGAAGTCGGGCGCGCGGCGGCGGAGGAATGCATCGACGAGATCATCGATCATCTCTCCAACACGCATATGTGCTTCGTCACTGCCGGCATGGGCGGCGGCACCGGCACCGGGGCAGCTCCCGTCGTTGCCCGCGCTGCCCGCGAAAAGGGTATCCTCACCGTCGGCGTCGTCACCAAGCCATTCCACTTCGAAGGCCAGCGCCGCATGAAGACGGCCGACATGGGTATCGAGGAACTGCAGAAATGCGTCGATACCCTGATCGTTATTCCCAACCAGAACCTGTTCCGGCTGGCCAATGACAAGACCACCTTCGCCGATGCCTTCGCCATGGCCGACCAGGTGCTCTATTCGGGCGTTGCCTGCATTACCGACCTGATGGTCAAGGAAGGCCTGATCAATCTCGACTTCGCCGACGTCCGCTCGGTCATGCGCGAAATGGGCAAGGCGATGATGGGAACCGGCGAGGCTTCGGGCGAGGGCCGCGCAATGGCCGCGGCTGAAGCCGCCATCGCCAACCCGCTGCTCGACGAGACCTCGATGAAGGGCGCCAAGGGCCTGCTGATCTCGATCACCGGCGGCCGCGACCTGACCCTGTTCGAAGTCGATGAGGCCGCAACCCGCATTCGCGAAGAGGTCGACCAGGATGCCAACATCATTCTAGGCGCCACTTTCGACGAGGAACTCGAAGGCGTTATCCGCGTGTCGGTGGTCGCCACCGGCATCGACAAATCGGCGGCCGAAATCGCTGCCGCGCCGATCGCCATCCGCACGGCTCCGCCGAAGCCGGTCAGCCGCCCGGCGCCCCAGGTCACGGAAATGCGCCCGGCGCCTGTCCAGCAACCGATCTATGAACCACGTGCTGCCGACCCGGTCGCCGAGGCCATTCAGCTCGCCGAGGCGAATGCGGCAGCGATGGCGCAGGCCCGCCCGGCACCGGTCGCCCATGCGGAAGACTTCCGTCCGCAGAGCAAGATTTTCCAGGCGCCTCCCGCTCAGCCGCAGCCAATGATGCAGCCAGCGGTTCAGCAAGCGATGCAGCCCGCTCCGCATCGTGAAATGCCGCAGCCGGTTGCCGCGGCACCCCAGCGCATGCCGCGGGTCGAGGATTTCCCGCCGCAGGTGAAGGCCGAAGTGGAAGCCAAGGCCCGCCCCGCCGACCAAGAGAACAGCGGCCCGATGGGCTTGCTCAAGCGCCTGACCAACGGCTTGACCCGCCGCGAAGAGGAGCCTGCAAGACTGCAGCCGGCGCAGCCTCGCGAACCGAAACTGCGCCAGGCGCCGGCGGAAGTGCGCCGCCTAGCCAGCCAGGATCCGCAGCTTTACGCACCGCGCCGCGGCCAGCTGGACGAGCAGGGCCGCCTGACGCCGCAGAGCCGGGCTGTCCAGGAAGACGATCAGTTGGAGATTCCCGCCTTCCTGCGCCGACAGGCCAATTGATCTGTTAACGGTTCGTAACAGTTGTTAACAGGCGAGCAGGAAACTGTTCGCCTGTTAATATTAAAAGCAATTTTAAAACAAGGACTTATGGGGCAATCCCGCGCTGGAGCGCGGTTACAACGAGTAAGAAACCGTGATTTGGAGTCTCCCTGCGGGACCATTATCTTCGCCACCGACCAAAGTCGGTTTGCTGGGAGTCTCGGGGAAGTGGCCCTGCCTGCCGATCAATCAAGAGCCGCGCCCTCAGGGCAGATGAAGCGGACCTAGGCAGCATGGGCTATGGGGATTGTTTTGCACGACTATCAGACGACACTTAAATCGCGTGCGACGCTGACCGGCATCGGCGTTCACAGTGGCAATCCGGTCACCGTCCATTTCCTGCCGGCGGACGCCGATACGGGTGTCGTCTTCCAGCTTTCGAATGCAAGCGGAAGCCACGAATTTCGCGCGCTCGTCTCCGAGGTCGGCGCCACCGATCTCTGCACCATGCTTGGCGATCCGCAAGGCGAGCACATTGCCACGGTCGAGCATCTGATGGCGACGCTTTTCGGGCTTGGAATCGACAATCTCGTCATCGAAATCGACGGCCATGAGGTGCCTATCCTCGACGGCAGCGCAGTGATGTTCGTCGAGGCCATTGACCAGGCAGGCATCGAAACGCTGCCGGTCAAGCGTCGCTACATCAGGGTGGTCAAGCCGGTTCGCATCGAGAACGGCGCCTGCTGGGCGGAGTTCAGGCCCTATGACGGCACGCGCTTCGAGATCGAGATCGATTTCGAAAGCCCGGCGATCGGGCGCCAGCTTTTTGCATCCGACATGAACGCCGACATTTTCCGCCGCGACGTCGCGCGGGCCCGCACTTTCGGTTTCATGAAGGACGTCGAGCGGCTGTGGGCGGCCGGCTATGCGCTCGGCTCGTCTTTGGAAAACTCCCTGGTGATCGGCGACGACAACCGCGTGATCAACATGGGAGGCCTGCGCTATCCCAACGAGTTCGCGCGCCACAAGACGATGGATGCGATGGGCGACCTGGCGCTCGCCGGTGCCCGGTTCATCGGCTGCTTCCGCTCCTATCGTGGCGGCCACAGGCTGAACGCAGCTGCGCTGCGCCGTCTCTTGTCCGACCGTTCGGCTTTCGAGATCGTTGAGACGACGCGCCGCGAGCGCGGGCGTACCGCCGAGATGAGCGCCGTCAACGCACCCCTCTATGCGCCCTGGATGATCTGATTCTTAAGATCTTGCGGCTCCCGTTGCGGTCAAGCGGTGTTGCATGGATGCATCACTGGCCGGCCAAATCGCACAGCTTTCCAGGTGGCGCCAAACCGCCACAAAAATGTGCGATTGGCCGGGGATAGCGTTGCCGGGCAAGGCGGTTATGGTTTATGGCTGCTGCCGTCGACTGAAATGACGCCGAAAGGGCGGAATCCAATCATGTTTTTCAAGCGAGTTGGTCAATCGAAGGCGCCGCGGCGGGCTGTTTTCCTGGCGCTTTCGGTGGTCGTTCCATCGCTGTTTCTGTCGGCCTGCATGTCGTCCGAGAAGGACGTCGATCTGTCGACCTATGTCGATCAGACCGAGCCGGCCGACGTGCTCTATAATCAGGGTCTCGCCAATCTGAATGCCGGGCGCCTGCAGGAAGCAAGCCGCAAATTCGATGCGGTCGACCGCCAGCATCCGTATTCGGAATTCGCCCGCAAATCGATGGTGATGGGCGCCTTTGCCGACTACCGTCAAGGCAATTACGACGAGGCGATCGGTTCGGCCAAGCGCTACCTGACCCTTTATCCGTCGACCGACGATGCAGCCTATGCCCAGTACATTATCGGGCTGAGCTACTACCGTCAGATCAAGGACGTCACCCAGGACCAGAAGGAAGCGCGTCTTACCGTGCAGACGATGCAGGACCTCGTGACGCGCTGGCCCACGTCCGAATATGCCGACGACGCCAAGGAGAAGATCCGCTTCGCCAACGATCAGCTCGCCGGCAAAGAGATGCAGATCGGCCGCTATTATCTCGAGCGCCGCGAATACATCGCGGCCGTCAAACGGTTCCGCAACGTGGTGGAGAACTATTCCAACACACGCCATGTCGAAGAGGCGCTGGCGCGTCTTACCGAGAGCTACTATGCGATGGGGTTGACGTCGGAAGCGCAGACCGCTGCGGCCGTGCTCGGCACCAACTATCCCGACAGCCAGTGGTACAAGGACTCCTACAAGCTCCTGCAGAGTGGTGGGCTCGAGCCGCGCGAGAATGCCGGATCGTGGATCTCCAAGGCCGGGAAGCTGATCACCGGCGCCTGAGCGGCGCGTCACCATGCTCTCCAGACTGTCGATCCGCGATATCGTTCTGATCGAGAAGCTGGACATCGACTTCTCGTCCGGCCTTTCGGTCCTTACCGGCGAAACCGGCGCCGGAAAATCTATCCTGCTCGACGCTTTGTCACTGGCGCTTGGCGCCCGCGGCGACGCTTCGCTGGTGCGGCATGGCGCGGCACAAGGCCAGATCATCGCCGTGTTCGACGTGCCGCGCAACCACGCGGCTCGCATGCTGCTTGCCGAGAATGCCATCGAGGACGACGGCGACATCATCCTGCGCCGCGTCCAGACGGCTGACGGCCGCACGCGCGTTTTCGTCAACGACCAGCCGTCCAGCGTGACGCTGATGCGCGACATCGGCCGTGCGCTGGTCGAGATCCACGGCCAGCATGACGAGCGCGCTTTGGTCGATCCCGGCGCCCATCGCGAGTTGCTCGACAGTTTCGGTGGCCATCTCGGCGCTGCTCGGGCAACCGGCGAGGCGTGGCGGCATTGGCGTACCTGCGAGCAGGAATTTTCACGGCACCGGGCCAAAGTCGAGGCAGCTTCCCGTGAGGCCGATTATCTGCGTGCAGCGGTCGCCGAATTGACCAGGCTCGATCCGCAACCTGGCGAAGAGACGGAGCTGGCCGAACTGCGCGCCGCGATGATGCGAGCGGAAAAGATCGCCTCGGAAATCCACGATGCTCAGGATGTGCTCTCGGGTCCGTCCTCGCCCTTGCCGCAACTGGCCAGCCTGCTCAGGCGGCTGCAGCGCAAGGTCACCGAAGCGCCCGGGCTGCTCGAGGATGTCGTCAAGTCGCTCGACGAGGCGATGCTGTCGCTCGACGCGGCGCAGTCGGGCGTCGAAGCCGCACTGCGCGCCACCGAATATGATCCGCAGCGGCTGGAGAAAGCCGAGGAGCGGCTGTTTTCGCTGCGTGCCGCCTCGCGCAAGCACAGCGTCGCCGTCGACGACCTGGCACAATTGCGTGACACCATGGCTGCCGACCTTGCCGATCTCGACGCCGGCGAAGAGCGCTTGCATGCGCTGGAGAAACAGGCTGCGGCGGCGCGCCAGGCCTATGACATTACGGCGGCCCAGCTGTCGTCGCTTCGCCATGCGGCGGCCGTCGGGCTGACCAAGGCGGTGATGACCGAACTGCCGGCGCTGAAGCTCGAACGGGCCGAGTTCATCGTCGAGATCGCAAGCGATGCCGAGAGCCGCATGGAAGAAGGCATCGACCAGGTCGAGTTCTGGGTGCGCACCAACCCCGGCACCAGGCCCGGCCCGATGATGAAAGTCGCTTCCGGCGGCGAGCTTTCGCGCTTCCTGCTGGCGTTGAAGGTAGCACTCGCTGACCGGGGCTCGGCGCCGACCTTGGTCTTTGATGAAATCGACACCGGCGTCGGCGGCGCGGTTGCCGACGCCATCGGCCAGCGGCTGGCGCGGCTGGCAAAACGCGTGCAGGTGCTGTCGGTCACGCATGCACCGCAAGTGGCGGCGCGCGCGGCGACGCATTTCCTGATCTCCAAATCGGGCGGCGCCGACCGGGTCTCGACCGGCATCGCCGAGATGGACCGGGCGGCGCGGCAGGAAGAGATCGCACGCATGCTCGCCGGCGCCACCATCACCGACGAGGCGCGCGCGGCGGCCGAGCGGCTGCTACGGGAGAACACCGCGGCAGCGTAGAGCGGTTCATCGTTTCACGGAAACGCCGAACTGCTCTACTTCTTTGTTTTGCGCGATTCCGGACGGAAAACCGTTTCACACTTTTTCCTGGAATTGCTTGTCTTATGACTTTCGCTGCCGAATGGGTCAGAAAGGAACGCTGAGAGAGGGTAGCCGCCCCCCCTCAGCGGCGAGGGTCGGATCGGTGGAATT
>NZ_JAMYVA010000013.1:0-149011 GCF_040323505.1 Mesorhizobium sp. M0040 | reverse complement strand
GTCAGCCACGTCGAGGGAGCCGCCGAGGAACTCATGGGGTGGGACACAAACGGCCCGAAGTGGACCAAGGCGGTCCAATCCTGCGTCGATGCGTTCGAGGGCAAAGCCTCCCCCCAAGAGGTCCGTGAAGCCTTTGAGGCGGCTGCCAAGGAGGCCAACGTGTATCTCTCCCCTGAGTAGGAGGTATCATGGCAACCCATTGGTTCGTCCCTCCGGTGTTCGTGAAGACTGAAAGCGGTGTCAGGCATGGCTGCAACAATGCGAAGGAAGCCCTTGAGCACCTCAAAATGTGGACCCGCCGAGGGCCTCGCTGGCATAAGGCGGTGACCCTCTGCCTGTCAGCCTTGGAGGGCGATTCGATTGACCCCCACATAATACGAAAGGCCTTTGAGGCTGCCGCTAAGGAGGCCAACGTGTATCTCTCCCCTGAGTAGGAGGTGTCGTGGTAACCCATTGGTTCTCCCCTCCGGTGTACGTTAAGACCGACCGACCTGGGGTCACCTACGGGTGCAACAACGTCGAGGGTGCCGCCGAGGAACTCATGAAGTGGACCAAGATGGGACCTAAGTGGAGGAAGGCTGTGCAACTGTGCGCCGACGCCCTTCAGGACCGTGTGACTCCGGAAGAGGTCCGTCAGGCTTTCGAGGCTGCTGCCAAGGAGGAGGGGGTGCTCCGTGAGTAGCAGGCCGGTGCCCATCGCGCTTTTCTGCGGCCCGCCGTTTCGCCCGACATCAGGGAACGATATCGCCCCCCATGTATTAGAAACCCATGGACAATATGGAACCCCACGGCCACGGGATGGCGGCCGATCTTTTGGCATCGGAAGTTGCTAATGCCAGGCAGCGCATCCACCGGACCGAGCTCGCGCTTCAACGCACTGAAGAAATGCTGGCCGAAAATCTCGCGCTGTGCAGCAGGATACGAACTGCGGTCGAGGCCGCAGACCGCTTGGTGAAGATCGATCCCCCCAGCTTTGAAGGACGTCGCGCGGATTGAACTGGGCCGGCGTTTCATTCGTCGCGACCTTCAGGCCACCCGGCGCCACCACTCGCGCTCAGGCACGGCGGCAACCAGGTCGACAGACGGCGAGCGCGGCTCATCGTGCGCGGCCTGGTGCTCGGCGAGGAACCTGTCATCGGGCATGCGCTCCACTGCCTCGGCGACATGCGCGAGCGACTGGTCGATCCAAGCGACGGCGGAACGAAATGCCATCGCGCGGGCGGCGTTAGCGCCAACAGAAGGAAGACGCGGGGCCTGAGGCCCCACACCCCCACTCCGTTCCGCTTCGCGGACGGATATGCTCGCTCCCTCGCTCATGCGGCACTATCCGGTGTTGAGCCATATTGCTTTTGAGAGCGAAGGATGCGGCTGATCGCCGTCGCATAGCGGCTGATCTCGGCGTCGATCTGGCTTGGGGTAAAGCCTCGGCGTTCGAGCTTCTTCCGCTCCGGTGCAACATGCAGCGACCAGTAGCGCTGTCCGGCTTGGCAGGTGCGAGCGTTCAGCGCGGTTGGTATGCTGCGAAGACGTAACCTTGCACCTCGACTAAGGCGATCGGTCCCTTGGGAACAGTGCCGTCGGTATGAAAAGATCGCATCGGCACTGTCCTTCCAGCCCTGATTGAAGAGGCCCGTATCCGCTGCCCTGCTGTAGGTAACGAACCCCTCCCCGTTGCGGGCTCCGACCTCTTCCATCCAAGCCGTGGCAGCACCCAGCCAACTCGCGGACTACCTTCAAGTAACTGGGACAAGTCGTGGGGCCGCGGTCTACATGACCATCGGTACTGTGCGATGGGTGGGACCTAGCGTCGGGCAGGGGGCAACCTAGAGATAGCCCGACGGCCCCTTACGCAATGTCGCCACGGATAACCCGGACGTTCAGCTGCCTTAGCGCCGGCACGAGTTCCGCATGAGCGCCGTGGCCCGTCGGGCCCTGAGCCTGCCGTCAACGGCGCGGTCGTAGACCGCCACGCATTCCGCTCCGGTCAGCCGCGAATTCTACAGGATCCCGTCAACGGCGAACCCGTTAAAGAGAGTCTGGCTCAGCTTCCGGCCTTCCTCCTGTTGTTTGGCACGTGCAGCGTCGGTGCTGATCCCGAGCCGCAGCAGGCCGGTGGATCTACAATGTTGCTGACGCGTCCGGAGCCACGCGTGATTTCGCTGCCATTTCGCATTTCTACAATGCGACGCAGCTTCGCCGAGCTAGCATTCCAGCATCAACAAGGGTCTGCTAATGATGTTCATCGCAAATCTTCTCGCTCGGGCCGAGACCGTCGATCAAGTCCGTGACATCCTCATCGATCTCACGCGGCAGACATCCGCTGAGTCGGGCGCGGTGTCGTATCACGCCGCTCAGAGCACGTCCGACACCACGCATTTTTATGTCGTGGAACAATACCGCGATCATGCGGCTTGGGAGTCTCATATGGCCTCTCCCCATGTGCGCAATGCGCTATCCGTGTTCAATGATCTACTTAGAGAGCCGCCTGCGGCAGCCGCGTTCGTGGTTTTTGCCGAATACATAGCTGTGCCAGCCGACAGCCACGCGATCTAAGCGTGTTCGCCATTTAGCTGTCGACCACACAACTGGATTGGCTCTTCATACAACCTACGACGGACGGAAAGGATTTCCGATGGCTGAAGTGGCAGTTCTAGGACTTGGAGCGATGGGGTCGCGCATGGCAGCCAATCTGCTCAAGGCAGGGCACCGCTTGACGGTGTGGAACCGGTCAAAGGAGGCGGCGCATTCGCTCATTTCCACAGGAGCACGTCTCGCCGGCACGCCGCGAGAGGCCGCGGCAGAAGCAGATTTCGTGATCGCCATGGTTCGAGACGGCATTGCATCACGGAAAATATGGCTCGACGAGGACACGGGGGCACTTGCTGGGCTCAAGGCGGGCGCGGTGGCGATCGAGAGCTCGACACTGACGCCGGTTTGGATCGGCGAGCTCGCCAAAGCCGCATCGGCTCGGGGCGTCGCCTTCCTTGAGGCACCGGTGGCAGGCGGGCGCCCACAAGCGGAGGCGGCCCAGCTGATCTATATCGTCGGCGGCGAGAAGGACGTCCTTGCGCGAACAGAACCGCTGCTCAAAGCCATGGGGACGGCAGTACATCACGCTGGGCCGGTCGGGGCAGGCGCCATGGTGAAGCTCTCCGTCAACTCTCTTCTCGCTATCCAGGTTGGCGCAATGGCCGAACTCATTGGCCTGCTGCAGCGGCTGGGCGCCGATGTCGATCGAGCCGTCGAGATTATTGGCACGACGCCCGCCAGCAGCCCAGCGGCGAAAACGATGGCAGCCTCCATGCGCGCGGGCACGTTCGCACCCTTGTTTCCAGTAGAACTCATGGACAAAGACCTTGCATATGCAATCGCTATGGCGGGCGCGGACTGCTCACAGCATATGCCTCTGACTATTGCGGCCCGCGAGGTCTTCCAGCATGGGATTGATCGCGGCATGGGCGATGACAACATAACCAGCATCGTGCGCCTGTACACTGAGCCAAGATAATCTATGTATGCGATGGGCGACTGCAGAAGTGGCGTAACAGATAAGTCATGGATTTTGAGAGGCTTGGATGCTGAGTATATCCTATCGACCGATCGAATCGATAGGTCACGTGGTTGATCGCTACTGGTCACGTGAGACCAATCCTGGCGAAAACATCGAATTTATGCCGTTCTGGCCAAGCCCAGGCGGAGCTGAGATATTCTTTCACGTTGCACGAGGCTTTCTGCTTAACGGGAAACAGCCGCCGCGGGCCCATGTTTTGTGCTGCCGTAGCCAGCCCATTCACCCAAAGGCCGTGCCGGGATTTCGCTTTCTTGCTGTCCGTATTCGGGCGGGCATGGCAGAACATCTGCTGGGAGTACCTGTTTCCGAACTTGCAGACAGAATTGTTCCACTCGAGGTGATCTGGGGACAAGAGGCAACGCGTCTGACGGAGCAAATCGTAACCACGGCGCTTGACAGCACGCGGGTCCACCTGCTGAACCATTTTCTACAGCAACGTCTCAATCCCCGAGCAGAGCGGCGCACCCTCGATGCCGCCTTCCGACTTCTCGAGACGGGAACATCATCGATCTCCAAAATCTGCGATCTTGTGGGACTGAGCGAGAGACAGCTTGAGAACCGTTTCAGGAGAGCAACGGCAAATTCGCCGGTCCGCTTTCGCCAACTTGCGCGGTTGAGACGAACTATCAAAGCGATATTGCAAGATCCGAACGAGAAATTTACGCAGCTTGTCGATGAGGCCTACTTTGATCAATCGCAGGCCGTTCATGAGTTCCGCCGTTTTACAGGTCTGACACCAACGGAATTTTGCGAGCTGGCGAGACGGTCCGCTCACTTCTACGAGTTGAGATCGCCGGCTTTGGCTCGCAGAAGTCAGTAGTGGGTTGAGCCCGCCGGGCAACGCGGCGGAAGCTCCGTTCCTCCGGAACCACTGCAAAGCCGGCCGCAACGATCAACCCCGAAGACGTTGTCCGATGTAGGGTTCGAATCGCTCTAGCACTATCGGCAATACAGCGCGTCGATCGAAATCACCTGTTAGCCTCTCCTCTGAGCGCGGCCGCAGCTCCCTTCAGGCAAGATGCGCGAGCAGACGGATATCTATCTGACAGAAAGCAAACAGTAGCCAGGCGTGCCCCACTGAAAGCACAAGCAAGCGCAAAGGTTCCTGGACTGATGCTCGGCTGGCGGCAACTTGCTCGCCAGCCGAGTTGAGTTCAGGCGGTGGTCGGGGGAGACTGGCCAGCCACACGCTGGTGATTCCAACCTGTGCCGATGTGCCAATCAGCAACCTTCGTCGGTCTTTTTCACCTGGCCTGGCGCGGCGGTGTTGGCTGTCGTGTCCTGCTGACCTGGCGCCGCCTGCTGAGCGCTGCCAGTCTGCTGGCCGGGCGCGCAGTCTCTGGCCGAGTTCGGATTTGTGGTGCCGCTGGTGGTGGTCGTGTCGGTGCCCTGATCGCCGGACATGTTGGTCCCGCTGCTCGTCGTGCCGGTGCCCTGATCCGTCGTACTGGGCATGGTTGTCGTGGTCGAGGTTCCGCTCGTCGAGGTTCCGCTCGAAGTTCCGCTGGTCGTCTGGGCAAAGGAAAGCCCGGCCGACACCGCCAGCACGGCCGAAGCCAAAAGGATGCGTTTCATCTTCTTTCTCCTGTCTGAATGCGCGGGATGCGCCTGGCAAATTGAACAGGCAGACAGAAGGAGTGTTCCCCGATGAAGTTCAACTTTTGTAACTCTGGTCGTAGGTCAGCCTTAGGATGGCCGGCGTATATTAGAAGCCTCTTGAAGAAGACACTGCCCGCACCAGAATCCATGGCATGGCTCGGGGAATAGGCATTGGTGACCAGGTGGCGATTACTGCCACGGTTCGAAGGCGGATAACAGAGGACCGCGTAAGCGTCTCTATCCCAGGTTACGACTTCCCACATTCCATCATCGACCACACCAAGGTGAACCGAGGCCAGCAAATCGACCTGAAAGGTGAGGTCACGCGCATCGACGAGGACACCGTGACGATCGACCTCGGGCCGCTGGTCACGGTCGACCGTGACAAGGTCCGGCTAATGGAGAAATATCGGCCGCCAAAACGACGAAAGGCACTTGTCGTTGCCCCGGATTAGAACCGACAACATCGCGACAGGCTATGAGGGCAGGCCGCATGACGGGCCGGTAGAGGACGAGTCGAAGCACTTGGTCTACCGCCCAGTCTGCGGCCAAACGTTCGACGCGCGCGATCTTGGACAGGTCTTCCACCACGCTGAGCCGCAGCACCAGCCGCTTCCGGTCGAGCAATAGTTCAGCTAGTTGAGCTCCGGCGGCAGACCGACGTTTGAGACCCTTCAGCGCGCCACCGACGTACGTTGGATGAGAAAAGGGTGCTGCGTGCACCGCGCCTTCCCCGCGCGCCGATGCTCCCTGGACCGCAAAAAAGTCCCGCCGCACTGCCAGAACGGCGGGACCGATCAAACGCTTTGCACCAGGCGGGGGGATGCGGGGGATTGGGCTTGCCAAGTGAGCGCGGACCGTAACCAACCCTAAGCGCAACAGCGGCAACGCGTCCACCAACCGCCGGTTGGAGCGACAGGACGATTGAGCCGCCGGCAGGTCAGGTCATCCCGGGTCGCTATCGCTCGCAACCAGACGGTAGCGGAAATTGTTGCGGATGTGGTCGTTGAAATAGCGGCCCTTGGCGAACGCGGCCCGGAACGCGGCAAGGTTTCCGGCGGTACCCCCTCAAACTCGTACCGTTTACCGCTGGCGACGAACCACACCGAGAGGGTCCTTCTATCCAGATCATATTCCATCTTGCGGATCGAAGTAGATGGCATGAGCACCACAGGCCGAGGCCCGGGCCCTTGCGGGGAGCGCGGGCCGATCGGGATACCGATCTGCAGCAATACCTGGAGGGGGAGGATTCGCTGCGTGCACCGAACTTTCGCGGCGGTCCCGTGTTCCCAATCGAGATAGACAAAAAGCTAGCTGCACCTTTCGGCATCACGCGGACGTTGGATTTCTGAGAAAGCGCGAGCGTCAATACTAACTTCTGGTGTTGGAATTTTCCCGTGAGATAGGCACGCGCCACGGCGAAAGGAGTGCCCCGCCCTGACCGTCCTCGCCTACAACCTTGCCAATGACATCAAAGGATTGTGGAGGGTCGTCTTCGTGCCGGACGAACTGCATCTATATGTGGAATTCAGCCAGCCAGACGCCGACACAAACCCGTTGATTGGATGAGTGTTGATGATTTCCTTGCATGGCGGCCGAAAGGCGCACTCCACAAGCGAGCGCGCGACAGCTTGGTTTCGCTCATTTGCAAGGCGTTGACAGGGCGATGAGACAAGGGAGAACCCGCGCCGAGATCAAGTGCGAGCGCCGCGGGTGGGCCTATTCGACGTTCCGAAGGCACCGCGACGATGCCGCCAACGCGATAGCTAAAGCTCTTATCGGTGAGGCGCGCGGGCTTGGCTTTGAAGCGTCAGCGGAGCGACGTTTGCACCTTTCGCTCGGTGATCGCATCTTGATCCTGACGTGATGAACGCACTGGCTGATTACGCTGGGCGGCGCGAGGTGGCCCGTCTTGCGGTTATGCTCGATCTGGGCAAGCTGCTGCGCTGGATATTCAAAACCGTTGCTCCTGAACTCAGCGCAGATAGCGAATCGTCCAGGTTTCCTGGGAATCGACGACCATGTTTGAGCATGAATCCGCCAACCTGCTGACGATGCATGACCAGTGTATCGACCGCCGCTGAGCAGGCGCACACCAGATCCCGCATGGGCACCGCGAGGCGAGAGGATAAAAGCCAAGGCGCCGAACGACCATTGGAATCGTGCCTTCCTGGCGGCGCTGCGCCACGACCGTGTCGATGCACCATCGCTCATCGACGGACCGATCAACGGCGAGAGGTTCAAAAATCTATGACGACAAAGTTCTCGTCCCACCCTCAAGCCCGGCGACATTGTCGTCATGGATCATGCCTCGGCAGGCGAAAAATTCAGCGGGTTAACGCTGGGATAAAGAGGATGGTGCGTCGCACAAAAATATTGCAATGCACTACAAATGCCGTAACGTCAGTTTCGTAGATGAATGAGACGGCTTTTGTGAAGGGCCGCCCGCTGAAAAGGATGGAAACTATGGCCAAGACCGCTGACACCGTTGAAAATTCCGAATTCCCGACCTTCGACCCGTCGATGGCTACCGACCAGATCCGCGCTGTCGCCGAAAAGGGCCTCGAGCAGTCGAAAGAAGCCTATGCGAAATTTGCCTCAGGCACCGAGACGACCCAGAAGGCGCTGCAGTCGAGCCTCGAAACCTCCAAGACCGTCGGCAACGAGCTGTCGCTGAAGACAATTGCTGCTCTGCGCGCCAATGCCGAAGCCGGCTTCTCGCACCTCGAAGCCCTGGTTGCCGTGAGGGCGCCCTCCGAGTTCCTCGAGCTGCAGGCTGCCTTCTTGCGCAAGCAGGTCGAACTGACCGTAGAGCAGGCCAAGGAATTTCAGGCCGTGACGACCAAGGCTGCCGAAGATATATCCAAGCCAATCAAGGATGTCTTTGAAAAGGCGATGAAGGATCTCAAGGTCGCCTGATTGAGTCTAGGCGATCGGGGATACCCGCAAAACGACGCCCTTCTCCAGCCGCCTTTTTCTTTTGGGCTCACCGGCTATGTGTCTCTTACGTCAGCTTTGGAAGGCGGGCCTCGGTTTTTGATCGCTGGTCGTCTAGCGACGCGTTCATGTCTCTGATGGCATCGATAATTTGCTCCAAGGCTATTCCGAGCTGACTTTGAGCGCGGACTGGCTCGCGCGGCGGAGCTTGCCGTCCAGGGCAACACCTATATGCGAGATAGCCGAGAACGATCCGGAGCTTAAGCGCGCTATCGAGGCGGCAGAGCAGACCCGAGAGGGGCCGGCAGAAGTGCAGGGCAAAACCCCTGCAAATGTCGATGCCGTGACCGAACAGCAGCGAGATCGTCGCCCCGAGGAGGCCGAGCGCCGGCCGGACGAACCGTCCGAGCAGGCTCACGAACTGGGTCGACCGTAGATGCTACAAATCGGCTGCAGGGTAAGTTAGACAGCGACAAGGAGGCCGCACAACGCGGCAGCGAAACGACGCGGACCGATCCGGCGCAACAGCATATCCCTCTCCTCGAGGAGTTGGAGCACGACGAACTATAAAGAAGGGAACGCGACCGCGACGACCGGGTCCGTTAGAGGACCACGTTCAATCGACAGGTTTACGTTTACCAGAGCAACGACCCGAAAGGTGACGAGGGGTTTGGCAAGCTATCTGTTTCGTTTTCTTCCTGGGCGCACTGCAGGTTGCTTAGGAAACGGTGTCTGGCTGGTACCAAAATTTCATGCAGTGGAGCAGCGAAATGGAGTGCGCCCCTGAAGGTGGACAGATATCAGGCTGCTGATTTGCCAGTCTGCCGGATGTGTTGATCCTCGAACTGCTGCGGGCTCAGATATCCGAGCGCCGAATGGAGCCTGCGTTTGTTGTAGACCTCCTCGATGAAGCGGGGAAGGTGATCAATGACGTCGTCGAAGGTTTCGAAGGCCATCGGGAGACCGCCTCGACCTTCAGCGTCTTCATGAAGCTCTCCGCCTTGGCGTTGTCGTAAGGATTGCCTCTGCGGCCCATCGAGCCCGTCAGGCCGTTTGTTTCCAGCGCTTCGCGGTAAATCTGCGCAGCGTATTGGCCGGATTCAAGCGGTCGTCGCAACACTCTGAAGTTGGAGGTTGCGATGAGCATTCGAAAGCGGCGATCGGCACGGTCTGGACGAGCGCCATTACCTTCACCAGGACGGCCACCTTTGGCGGGGCGCGATGAACAGATTAGATTCTGGCGGGCGATCGCCGCGGGGCTGAGCAGCGAAGATGCTGCGCTCGAAGCCGGAGTGTCGCAGCCTGTAGGAACCAGATGGTTCCGAAAGGCGGGCGGTATGCCACCAGCGATGTTCAGATCCTCGGCGAAGCCGCTCTCCGGGCGGTACCTGTCATTGGTGGAGCGCGAAGAGATCGCACTTCTCAGGGTACAGGGCCATTCCATGCAGGAGATTGGCGCCGGCTCGGTCGGTCCGCCTCGACAATCTCCCGTGAACTGCGGCGCAACGCGGCCACCCGCAGCGGCGGGTTGGAGTATCGGGCGACGACTGCCCAGTGGCATGCGGATCGATCGGCCCGTCGGCCCAGGCCGACCAAGCTTGCGTTCAACGCAACCTTGCGCACTTATGTAGAGGAGAGACTTGCTGGCGTTGTCGTGGCCCCGAGCGGCGCTCCCGTTCATGGTCCCACCGTTCCGTGGAAGGGCCGCCGGCATGGCCCGCGAAAGGATCGGCGATGGGCCAGGGCCTGGAGCCCTGAGCAGATTGCCCGACGCTTGCCGATCGACTTCCCGGACGACAAGACGATGCGCATCAGCCACGAAGCCATCTATCAGGCCCTCTTCGTTCAGGGCCGCGGAGTGCTGCGCCGCGAGCTGACGGCCTGCTTGCGAACGGGGCGTGTGCTGCGGGTCCCCAGGGCGCGTACGCAGGCGAGGTAAGAGCTTTGTCTCGCCGGAGATCATGATCAGTCAACGCCCCGCCGAAGCGGCCGATCGCGCGGTGCCGGGTCACTGGGAGGGAGACCTCATCCTCGGTCTTGGCAGCTCGGCGATCGGCACGCTGGTTGAACGTACGACACGCTTCACGATGCTGCTGCATCTTCCCCGGCTGGCGGGGCATGGCGAAGCTCCGCGCGCGAAGAACGGGCCTGCGCTCGCGGGACATGGAGCTGAAGCTGTCCGCGACGCAATTACGCGCACCATCATCACCTTGCCCGAAGAACTACGCCGTTCGCTGACCTGGGATCAGGGAGCCGAAATGGCCCAGCACGATCGTCTCACGATCGATGCGGGCGTCCAGGTCTTCTTCTGCGATCCGCAAAGCCCATGGCAGCGCGGCACCAACGAGAACACCAATGGGCTGCTGCGTCAGTACTTCCCGAAAGGCACCGACCTGAGCATCCACAGCGCCGACGAGATCGCCGCCGTGGCAGCGGCCCTCAATGCCCGGCCGAGAAAGACCCTCGGTTGGAGAACGCCGGCAGAGGCGCTTGACGAGTTGCTGCCATGAGTGAACACAATCGCTGTTGCGACGACCGCTTGAATCCGCCTTGGGAGCCCCGATCGGAATGATGAATGCAGCCGGACGGCGGCTGGCGCCGTTCAATGGCCGCCTTCAAGGCTGCCATCGTCAGCCGCGCATCGATCGATCGGCCAATGGCGTAGCCGGCGATCATGCGCGACCAGGCGTCGAGAATGACTGCGACGTAGACGAAGCGGGTCGGCAGCGCGACATAGGTTATGTCGGAGACCCAGAGCTGGTTCGGGCCGGTTGCAACGATGTCCCTGGCCAGGTTGGGGAAGATCGGGCCATCATGATCGCTGTCGGTGCTGGCCACGAAGCGCCGCCTGATCCTGGGCTGCAGATCATGCTCGTGCATCAGGCGCCGGATCTTCTTGTGGTTCACGACGAGGCCTTGCTGACGCAGCGCAGCGCCGACACGGCTATAACCGTAGAACTCGAACTCGTCGCTGATCGAGAACATTGCCTCGACGATCGCGGTGTCGTCGGCCGCGTTCTCCAGGGGGATCGTAGTAGGTGGAGCGCGCGATTCCCATCAACCGGCATCCTTCGGCAACGCTGATGCCGCAGGGCCGGTGATGACGGATGTAGTCCCGCTTCTCGGCCGCGGTGCGTTTCTCAGAGCCCCCTTTAGAAACTCAGTTCCAGAGCCTGCTTACCGACCAACCGTTCGAGCGCTGCGATCCGGGCTTCCTGGATCAGGTCAGCGGCCTCCGCATCATCGTCGAACGCTCCTTGCTCATATTTGCGCACCCAGATGCGGATCAGGTTGCGCGAGACATCGTGATGCTTAGCCAAGCCGTGCAGCGTCTCGCCGGCGATGAACTCCTGCGCGACCTGGCGTTTGAACTCGATGCTGTGACTGCGGTGCTTTGCCATGGGTTCTCTCTCCGAAAACCCGGAAGGCTGGTCAATCCAGACATCCCGATCTGTCCACCCTCAGGGACGCACTCCAAAATGCCGGCTTTTTTGGCCGGCTTTTGGCCGTTCTGATAGTTGCGGGCCTGCGCCACTCAAGCCTTATGCAAGGATAAGAAAATGGCAGACGAACCGAACCGGAATCCGACTGCTGATGAAATAGCCGGCATGCAGTGGTGGAATTCACTTACCGAGACTGAGCGCGCGGACTGGCTGGCCCGGGCGGATTCGGCAGTGCCTGCCGAGGCTTGGGCAGCATATAAACGTCAAGGAACGCTCGATCTACAACCTCCTGGCGGGATCCACTAGAGCGGCTGACAGTCGCTCGCGGGAAGGTGGCCGGCGCCGTTTGGGGGGCGTTGGGGTAGATTTGCCTGTTAGGCGCCGGCCAGGCGGGATTGGGGTCTCTCGCCGCAGGAAGAATCTAACAGAGGCAAGTGAAGTGGGTATGGCGTGATCGCGGAAGGTGGCCCGGAGCACGGCACCGGCCTCTCCGGAAATCGCTTGCTAGTAGCGCCAACCTTGCTTGAATTCGTCGATGAACCATCGCTCGACGTCGTCCCGCACCGAAGTGCTGCTTCGGAATTTCAATTGGCCCGGCGACTTCTGCTCAAGCCAAGAAAAGAAATCGGAAAATCTTGGATTCTCTGGCTGATGAGGAAGCCCGCGCTCTTCAGCCCATTTTGTGCAAAAGTAGCGAACACCCTGTTCTGCTTCATCCCTAGTCATGACGGGTGATCACCCAAAGGCAAGTCTTCTGTTCCGACACAAAAGCAAGGCGCCGACGACGCTGGTGCGTTCGAACGGCAGCGTGCTAGCCATCCGCGTCCCGCCGATCAATTTGAGACGGCAATTGAGACCGACAACCCGCCGAGCTTTACGGCCAAAGGAAAGTCGGCGGCCCATCTTTCAATGAGCATTGCCTGAACCCACCGACCTGCGGATTGCCAGTGGCCCCGCGATTCGCAGCTTTGCCGGAACAGAGGCGTGCCGTCTAGCAATGTAGGCGTGTACCGTTCCAGGTGCGGAAGTTTTCGAGACTTCTGCCTTAAACCCTCTCAGTCATTGCTCCAGATGTGATGTTTTCATGCCATCCTGCGTCACGCGCCAGCGCTCGCGTTGCGCAGCACGAGTGATCTAGGTTAGAAATAGCCCGACGGCTCCTTACGAAAGGTCGCCGCGGATAACCCGAACGTTCAGCTGCCTCAACGCCGGCACGAGTTCGGCATGCCGTTCGAGCGCCGTGGCCCGTCGGGCCTTGAGCCTGCCCTCAACGGCGCGGTCGTAGACCGCCACGCATTCCGCTCCGGTCAGCCGCGAATAGTAGAGGATCCCGTCAACTGCGAACCCGTTAAAGAGAGCCTGGCTCAGCTTCCGGCCTTCCTCCTGTTGTTTGGCACGTGCAGCGTCGGTGCTGATCCCAAGCCGCAGCAGGCCGGTGGTCCGGACGTCGATCACCGTCAGGGGCGACGTAGCAGAGACTTCGGACACGGCCCAGCCAGCGATTTCCGAGAGATGCAGCATGCGGTAAGATTTTCCCTCGAACCGGTCGCGAATAATCGTCTCGGCGATCGCCGTCGCCAGGTCGCGAGCAATGTAGAGGACCATGAAGGACCGGTCGGGGCTTGCGAAGCGCGATTGTCCGAACCCCATGCCCAATGGAGTAGCTGCGTACTCCTGTCGCATTGCCCGCAGGTAGTGTTGCGGCTGGAACCTGATTGCCAGGTCCGCGACGACTTCGGCGTCAAGCTCCACGATCAGCCGAAATCGAACTCGGCGTCAGCGACGACCTCATCGATGCGCCCAGCCTTGAGTCGGTCGAGCGGAGTTTCGCCGGTGTCGCTCACATGCTGCTGGGTCAGCCACAGCCACGTCGCACGAGGATTCCCGATGATCTTCGTGATCCGGGCCATGTCCTCAACAGGACGACCGTCGACGAATTGGGCGAGCGGAAATACGTGCTTCCGCTCGCCCTTGAGCAGTCCGATCACGGCTCCGCGCCTTTGCCAATCGTGCAGGGTCGAACGCTTCGTCCCGAACATCTTTTCGATCTCGCCGGGACCGGCGACAGGACCAGCCCAATCCTCAAGGCGTGTCGGCGTTGCATATTCAGCGAGGCGCAGCCGGCCCTCTTCAAGATCAAAGACCTTCCCGCGGCCTGCGCCCTGGCTGACCTCCACGGGCTTTTCGACCTCTACTGGAGCAAGTATCTTACTGGGTCGGGCGAGCTCCGTAACCACATTCTCCACTGCTCTCGCCAGTGCCTGTTCGTGCGCAGCGATCTGGCGCTGCTCGGCAGGGGACAGACGAGACGTTACCGCCGTCAGGGCGGCGACCGCCTTGCCGGCGGCTTTCAGAGCGGACTTGGATATTCCTGGATGGCGTCGCGACAACACATCGAGAATGTCAGCGACCGTCTCACGATCGACCTTTGCATCTGCGCGAACTGCCGAGTTGCGAGCGTTCATAACGACCACCATTGGCACCATATTTCTCGCCCTAGATAGTACGGATTGTCCGAAATGTCCAGATTGTAGTCTGGCAAATTTGCACCTGTTGCTGGTGATCTGGACCCATTCCGGACTTTCCTGACGCCGGATCGCTTTCCCGAAAGGCGGCGTCCACAGAACCAACGCTCATGACCCGAGGACTAAGCCGCTCGCGCGGCAATGGCGCCTGTGATGAGCGTCCTGCACTTAATCTGGACTCCGTGCATGTGAGGACGGGCCGTTCTGCCTGACGATTGGGATCTTCTCATCATCAGACAGGAGGTTCCCATGAAGGAGGAGAGGACCACCCCGCTGCGCGAGCGCATGAACGAAGATATGCGCATCCGTGGAATAGGCGACAAAGCCCGGCAAGCCCACATCCGGGCCGTCAAGGATTTCGCCGGTTTTCTGAAGCGATCTCCGGATACCGCCACCCCCGAGGACCTGCGCGCCTACCAGTTGCACATGACCAACGCGGGCATCACGCCGCCAACTTTCAACGCCCGCATCATCGCGCTTCGCTTTTTCTTTGGCACGACCTGCGGCCGCGAGGACATGAAGCGGCATATGCAGTTCCGTCGGCAACCGCAGAAGTTGCCGGTGGTCTTGAGCATCGAGGAGGTTTCCAACCTGCTGATGGCGGCCCCGGGCCCGGGCCTGAAGTATCGCGCGGCACTCAGCATCTCTTATGGGGCCGGGCTAAGGACGTCAGAGGTCTGCAATCTCAAGATCGGCGACATCGACAGCGACCGGATGCTGATCCATGTCGAACAAGGCAAGGGGCATAAGGACCGCAAGGTGATGCTGTCGCCCGACCTGCTGGATCTCCTGCGCGACTATTGGCGCGAAGCGCGGCCACAAGGTTGGCTGTTTCCCGGTAAACCCAGGATCAACCCGATCTCGCCGCGGCAGCTCAACCGCGCGTTCATGGCGGCCAAGCACATGGCCGGGATCACCAGGCCCGCAACGCTGCACACCTTGCGGCACAGCTTCGCCACGCATCTGCTGGAAGCGAACACCGAGGTGCGGGTCATCCAGGTCCTTCTCAAAACAACGACATACTGCCCGCCAACATCCCGAAGAAGGGCGGATTTACTATCCATTTCATCCGCGCTGCGGTGAGACGGTGCTCATTCTGAAGCGCTATGCGTACCGTGGTACCGATTTGGTGGTCATTGCGCAGCCTGACGGCTCCTTTGCCTGCATACCGGCTTGGATGACGCGCGAGACGGCGACGCACTTCAAGCTGTCGGCGGAGCCGCAGTTTTCCCTTGGGGCCTTGCAATCTCTGCGCGCTGAGATCGATGCGCTTCTAGGATTTCTCCAGTCCGACTCAACGATGGAGAAAGATCGCAATGAAGCGCCAATTCGAAAGTCCCCAGCCAAGCCTGTTCGAAGAAGGCGAGCCAAGCGTTGTGCTGACACGGGCACAGGAGACCGAGTTGGCGATGCTGGTGGAGACGCTGCTGCGCGAGATCGCGATGGCTCTGGCAAACGGGGGGATCGCAGATGACCAAGATCACAGCTGAGCATCTTGCGCGCAGTGCCTTCGTCTATATCCGTCAGTCGACGGCCGATCAGCTTATGCACAATCAGGAGAGCCAGCGCCGGCAATACGGACTCGCCGATCACGCTCGCCAGCTCGGCTGGGCGAAGATCGAGGTCATCGACGATGATCTCGGCCGCTCGGATAGCACACTGAGTTCCGTCGAGAGTGTTTCCTGCATGAGAATCCGCGTCCACATGGATGATGGAGAAGCGAAGGAAAAAACATGCTCGCGCTGGGGCAGCGCCAGGCGTTCACACCGTCACTGTGATGCCGCCGTCCACGTAGAGCGTGTGGCCGTTGACGAATGAAGAGGCGTCACTGGCAAGAAACACTGCAGCCCCGATGAGTTCTTCAACATTGCCCCATCGACCGGCCGGCGTGCGCCGTTCCAGCCACGTGGAGAACTCGCGGTCCCAAACGAGTGCCTCGTTGAGCGGCGTCTTGAAATAGCCTGGCGCGATGGCATTGACCTGCAAACCATGCTTTGCCCAATCCGCACACATGCCTCTGGTCAGGTTTCTAACCGCCCCTTTTGTCGCCGTGTAGGGCGCGATGCCCGGACGAGCCAATTCGCTCTGAACAGAGCCGATGTTGATGATCTTCCCGCGGCCGCGGCTAATCATGCCTTTGGCCACGGCTTTGCTCATATAGAAAATGCTGGAGAGATTGGTTCGAAGAAGATCGTCCCACTTGTGTTCCGGAAAATTCTCCAATGCTGATCGATGCTGCATACCGGCATTGTTGATAAGAATGTCGATCGGACCGATCGAGGTCTCAACCCACTCGACCCCTCGTTGCGCCGACAGGGCGTCTGTGACGTCGAAGGCTGCGACCTTTACCGACAGACCTTTTTTGACCAGATCGGTGGCGGCTTCCTTCAACAGCTGTTCACGGCGACCGTTCAGGACAACCAGGGCACCACACTCGGCCAGACCACGGGCAAGCGCCAGGCCAATGCCCTGGCCCGAGCCCGTAACCAGCGCAACCTTACCGTTGAGGTCGAAAAGCCATCGCATCTACATTTTGATTAGGAAGCGTAAGACACTGGCGTCGCATGCCAGCCGTCCTTCCGCTTCTCCCAAAAGGCTGTTCTCAGCCGCGCGGAAATCGGACCCGGTCGGTCGTTCCCCAAGATCCTTTTTCCAAGACGGCTTACCGGCATAATGCCGCCAGCCGTAGTCGAGAAAAAGATTTCGTCGGCCGCTTCGAATTCGTCGCGGGAGATATCCCGGACCTCACAGCGAATTCCAAACTCGTCGCAGAGTTCCAGGACTGTTCTTCGGGTCATACCTTCGAGCGCACCGCGTTTCGGCGTGATGACCTTGCCATCGATGACGGCGAAGACATTGAAGCCCGGTCCTTCCGTCACGTTTCCATCGCGATCCAGCAAAATGCAGGTTTCGGCGCCTTGATCGTGCGCCTCGAAATTCCCGCGCGTCAGGTCGCCCCAGTGGAAATTCTTGATCGTCGGGTCGAGTGATTCCGGCGCAATCCGTTGAGGGGACGCGATCATTGCGTGCACGCCGCGCTCCTGCTGCTCGGGGGTGAACACCCACACCCAAGGCATGACATGGCAAATCAAATAACTGCGGCCGTTTATGGGATGAAGCGGCACGCCGCGCGGTGGGCGGGAGCGGACACAGTCCATCGCCACATAGGCTTCGCGCAAGCCGGTGCGCCGCACCAGTTCGCCGAGAATATTTTTGATCTCTTCGTCGCTTTCCTTCGGGTTCATCCGCAATTTCGTCATCGAGCTGCGAAAGCGTTTGACATGGTCGTCAAGCCGGAAGAATGCGCCGTAGTAGACGCCCGCGACATCGTAGGTAACGTCGGACCGGCGGTAGCCCCATTCGGTGATACCGAGCTTGGCATCCTTGAGAGGCATGAATTCACCATCAATGTAGGCCGCGCCAGCGGACCAATCGACGTCTGTCATCGTACTTCTCCTTGATCTGAATCGTGCCCGCTGTCGGGCAACCTGACAAAACATCCGCGTATTGGCCGGGCTAAACGGCCGCCGCCAGTTCGCTCCGGCCGGCGCGCAGGATGCGTGTTTGGACGATGTCCAATTCAAGATTGTCGTCTGCAGGAGACCCCTTGACCACAACTCCGTAGACGTCTCTTGCGCGCTGCACGCTGATCCACCCTTCGGCAAGGTCGTGCAGCACCCGTGCCGGATCGCGTTCGCCGGGTGAACCATATCCACCGCCGCCTGCCGAGTGAGAGATCATGTGCTCGCCTGGCTGCAGAGTGGCCCCGTAGCAGGGGGGAAGATCGACGACCGAGCCATCGGCCTTACGCATTGCCGCCCTGGACACACCGCCGGCGCCACCGCCGCGAGCGCCTGCGGCAGGCGTGATGGTACCATCGGCGGTGTAGAGGACGGTCAGGGAGTTTCCGCCCCACGGCCCGTACTCGCTATAGACCGACGGCGCGCCGCGAAACGTGCCTGCCCCCTCGGTATCGTCGAGGATATGGCGATCGTGGACGATGATTGGATGATGGAGCTCGTCGACTTCAACGCTGTCGATATGGCACATCCCCGCATTGCCGGCATGGATCATGGTGAGGAAGCCGTCGGTGACCGGCGTGCCGGCGCCACCACTGATGCCGATGTGGACCTGATTGATGAAGGGCTCGTCATTGTTGTAGGGATCGCGTCCGGAGATGACACCCATTCCTGGAGGCTGGATCGGCCCGGTCGCTGCTTGCCCAAAGCCGGGCGAAAGCTCCGCTATCGCGCGCTGCACCGGATTGGTGACGTGGTCGGCGAGATTGGTCGTCGCCACCGAGCACGAGGCCGGGTGCCTCGGAATGCCGACGCAGCAGTTTTCGCGAAGCCGAATCTCAATGCGCCGAAAGCTGCCCGCATTGGCAGTAACATGGTGATCGAGGATGCCGTTGAAAATCCCGATCATCGCCGCGCTTTTGGCGGTTGCCTCCGTAAGATTGAGGCCACAGGGCTGGCAATCGGGGTTGTCGCGCAGATCGACGATGATCCTGGCCTGGGCCGCATCGACTTCAACGTCAACCTTGACCGGAATGCCGTCCGGGATGCCGGGGAACGGGTCGTGAGCGGACTCCAGAACGATACGTCCTGAAGACAACCTCCTGATTGCCTCAATCATCTTTTGTTCGGAATAGTCGAACCAGCGGTCGGCGTAGCCTTCAAGCATGTGCCAGCCGATCTCTCGGCCGAGGTTGAGCAGTTCGCGTTCGCCGATGCGGACAGATCCCAGGCTTGCGAGAAAATCACCCCACCATTGGTCCGGAACCCGGATACGGGCCTGGCACATGCGCACGATGTCGTGGTTGGTCTCGTAGTGTTCCTGAATCTTCGTCGCCGAAAAGATCAGGGCGCCCTCTTCGTACAAATCCTTCACATCGGCGAGATAGCTGGAAGGACGGGAATTGCCGCAGTCCGCCTGATGTGCCTTGGCCAGGACGAAGAAGCGCAGGATGCCTTCATCATCGATAACCGGGACGATCATGCAGTGGTCGGCCGCGTGGGAGTTTCCCTCATAGGGGCTGTTGTGGAGGAAGCAGTCGCCACGCTTGAGCACCGGATGGTGTTTGAGCACCGCCTGGCACATCAAGTCAGGGCCGATGAGCGTGTGGTTCGGCAGACTTTCAGCCGCCGCCAGCAGCTTGCAGTCAGCAGTCAGAACAACACATGAGAAATCATGGGCCGTGTTGAGGATTCCGGAGCGGGCGGTTCGGAAAAGAGTATTCTGCATCTTGCGGGCAATGGTCTCCATACGGCTGGAAATCATCGCCGTCTGAACGCCGTCCGGCGCCTTCTTTAAAATCTGCTCAGACATGGGTACGCGCCTCCTTAGAACGTCACACGCAGGCCACCGCTGGCCGTGCGTTCTGTGACTGTGCCCGGATCGACCACAACGGTCGTGAATGATGATTCGATGATGGCGGGCCCGGCAACTGGTTCGCCCGGCTGCATGGCTTCGTAGCGATGAACCGAGACGTCGCTCCAGCCGAGTTCAGAGAAGTAGACCGGTCGTCTTGCGCGACCGCCGGCAAAATCGCCTTCAGGAGGGAGCGTGCCGGTGGCCCGATCGGTCAGTCTGCATCTGACCTTGGCGCGCCACGTCACGAATTCGACATTGGAATTGCGGTCGCTGATCTCGAAAATACGCTGGTGGATGTCATGGAAGGCATCCGTGACCTGCTTCAAATCGCCTTCGCTCGTCACCTGATCAAGCGGGAGAGGAACGTCGATTTCCCAGATCTGATGCGGATACCGCGCCTCTACGGAATACTCGATGTGGCAGTCGAGAGCTCCGGCGCCGGGCCCTTCCGCGAACTCAAGGCATCGCTTCCTCAGCTCTGCCAGAACCTCGTTGATCTTGTCGCCCGCAAATCTGTCGCTGGTTGTAAACTGCAGTTGCGCATAGTCCGACGAAAGCTCCGACATTAGGGCCCCGGCCGCGCTCATCACGGCACCTGCTTCGGGGATCAGCACTCCAGCGCATTGAAGGCGCCTGGCAACTGCGACTGCATTAAGTCCGGCGGCGCCGCCGCCGCCGATCATCACGGCCGAGGTGGGATCAATGCCCTGGTTGACCGTGATCTCCTCGATCGCTCCGACCATCTTTTCGGTTGAAAGCCTCAACACAGCGGCAGCGGCTTCCTCAACCTTGATGCCGAGCGGTTCGGCGACTTTCAGGCGCAATTGCAGGGTCGCGCCCTCCCGGTCGAGGATCATGGCGCCGCCCAAGAAGAAGTCCGGATCGATATAGCCGAGGATTAAGGCGCAGTCCGTGACAGTGGGCTCGATTCCTCCGCGGCCGTAAGCGACCGGCCCCGGCGTCGAGCCCGCGCTCTGCGGACCGACCTGCAGAATTCCGCCATTGTCGACCCATGCGATCGAGCCGCCTCCGGCGCCGATGCTCTTGATATCGACAGATGGAAAGCCGGTCATATGGCCGCGCGTGCGCTGGCCAATCCATGTTTCGCGGCTCCAGGGGATGCGCCCGTCACGCACCAGGCTGACATCAAAGGTGGTTCCACCAGTGTCCGCGACAATCGCGATGGCGTTGCCAAAATCGCGCTCTGCGTAGTAGCGGCCGGCGACGGGCGCCATCGCCGGTCCCGAATTGATCGAGTGGATCGGAGCGCGTGCAACTGCCGACGCATCCATGATGCCGCCACTTGAAGTAACCATCAGTGTGCGGCCGTTGAAACCAGCGTCCTGCAGCCTGTTGGTCAAGCCATCAAGATACTTGAACATCAGCGGTTTCAGCGAGGCGTCGATGACGGTCGCGGAAGCTCGACGGTATTCGCGCAGGGTTGGATTGAGCTGGTGCGAGAGCGTGTATGGAACATTCGGCAGATGCTCGTTCAGAAGTTCTCCGATATGTCGCTCGTGGGCCGAGTTGACGACGGACCACAGAAGGCAAACGCCAACGGCTTCTATTTTCAGCGACTGCAGTTTTTTGATTGTCGCGATGAAGTCGGTTTCGTCCAGTTCCTCGACGATATTGCCGCGGGCATCGACGCGCTCATCCGCTTCGAACGTATACCGCCGAGGCACGTAGGGTTCGGGGTAGGCGACCGTGAAGTTGAACGGCTCAATGCGCCCGCCCTCGCGCATGACCAGGATATCACGATGACCTTTGGTCGTGATAAAGGCTGTTTTCGCCGTCTTCCCGGTGATGATCGCGTTGATGGCCCGGGTGGTGCCGTGCACGAACATGGCGCCGCGGCTCAGGAAATCTCCGAGTTCTAGTCGATAGTGCCTGGCAGCGAAATCCAAGGCATCGAGCACGCCGCGCACCGGGTCATCAGGCGTCGTCGACGCTTTGAACAGCCTGATCTCGTTGCCATCTTCAACGACAAGGTCGGTGAAAGTACCACCGGTGTCGCACGCCATCCTGATATGATTTGCGCTTGGTTTGATCTGGGTGGCGTGGGTATTCATAAGGCAAGCCTCTTTCGTGCCAGCGCGGATGTATCCGGCCGGATATTCTGGGGTTGTCGGAAGAAGGGCGCTGTTTGGCGCTACTATTCTAGGTGTCGTTTGCGGAGATGCGTGGCAGCATCTTCCTGTGGCTTCGCACATGTGTCTCGAATGACGAGTTCGGGCAGAAAAATCGTGTCGGAGCCGGCGTTGGCCGGCGCCGCATTCGGTTTGAGAACACGCTCGACGGCAGCGCTGGCCATCGCCTCGATAGGCTGACGTATGGTCGTCAGTGCAGGAAATGACAGCTGGCTGATCCAGGCATCGTCCACGCCAATAATCGACATGTCCTTTGGAACGGCAATGCCGGCGGAACGGAAAGTCGCCAGTAACCCCAGCGCGATCATGTCGTTGAATGCGATAATGGCCGTGGGCCTGGGCGACAGTGCCGCCACATCGGAAGCGGCATCACGACCGACCTCGACCATCTGGGCGTCTGCGACATCAAGTGCGCTCTGGTGACGCTCGAGCACCACAGCCTGACTGTCGTCGAGTTCGTGGTCCTTCATTGCTTTCTTGAAACCGGACAACCGCATCACCCGGCTGTGGGTGATGAGGGGATCGGTCACATAGGCTATCCGCCGATGACCAAGAGCAAACAGATGCTCCACAGCCATCCCGATTGCCGCCTCATGATCGAGATTGACCGTATCGAGTCGAGCAAGCTTCAAATCGAGCCTGTTGGCGTCCACGGCAACGATCGAAAGGTCGCTCCACGCCGAGTAGTAACCCCGCCTGGTGTTCAGGGGCGCGATCGTGATGAGATCGGCAACGCCTACGGCGGCCAGATTGTCCAGAAACTCCTTCTCAAGCTTCGGATCGCGCATGGTGTTGCACAGGTGGACCCGGTAGCCCGCCTTCACCGCGGCCTGTTCTATCGAAAACACCATCTGCCCGTTGAAGGGATTGACGATGCTGGGCACGACAAGCGCGATAACCCGGGCCTTGCCGGTCTTTAGCTGGCGCGCTGCCTGGTTCGGTCGGAAATCAAGCTCGGCAATTGCCATCGCAATGCGCGTCCTGGTCTCCGTCCCGAGCCGGTGGAATCGATTGTTCATGTAATTCGAGACGCTGCTCACGGATACGCTCGCCGCTTTCGCGACATCCTGAATGGTGGCGCGGTCCGCAGCATCTGTGGGCGATCCACTCTTCGGCGGCATGTCGTTCAATCTCCCAAGGTCCCAGAGACCCTCATTCTACAACTCCCGCAGGAGAACAAAACCTCGATGGTCGCGAGTCCGGCTCCGCCGTTGTGCGGACAATCAAGTAAGTAAAACGGTACACTAAAAATCCTCCCTGTCAATCGCTCGCCGATCTGACGATGTTCACCGATCATGCCACCGGTATCGCAAGTTTGGCGGCATAGCTCGACTTTGATGAGAGGCAAACGCGTTAATGGGAGTTGACAGGTGAAAAAAAACAGGTGTATCGTTTTACCAACTGTAGCAAGCCGAAGAGCTTCGCAGCAGGCTTAACGGCGCCGAACATGTTTCGCACAGGGCAACGCCACGCCTGAAACTTGCACGATCGTTTTCTTGCGATGCTGCCGCTAGTCCGACGGGTACCGGGGCGAAGTCGGCAAAGACAAAGCTTTCCATCATCAAAAAACCGACGGAGACGGAACATGAAAAAGATTTTGCTGGCCGCCGCATGTCTAACGCTGCTCGGCGTCCCTGCTCAGGCCGAAACAATTGGCTTCAGCATGCAGAGGTTCGACGACAATTTTCTTGCGATTCTTCGCAGTGGCCTGGAGGCACACGCCAAAGACCTTGGGAACGTGACGTTGCTGATCGAGGATGCGCAGGGCGACATCGCCCGGCAGCAAAGCCAGATCGAAAACTTCATTGCCGCCAAGGTCGACGGCATGATCGTGATCCCGGTAGAGGCCGATGCCGGCGTCGCAATGTCCAAGACTGCCGATAAAGCCGGAATTCCTCTGGTCTTCGCCAACAATCAGCCTTCCAACGTCGATCAGCTGCCGGAGAAGCAGGCTTTCGTCGGCTCTGACCAGATCCAGGCAGGCAGCCTGGAGGCGCGAGAGGTCTGTCGCCTGCTGGGCGGCAAGGGCAACGCCGTCATTCTGATGGGAGAGCTTGGAACCCTGGTTGCGCGTGGCCGCACCGAGGCAGTGCAGGAGGTGTTCAAGTCCGATGAATGCAAGGGTATCAAGATCGTCGAAGAGCAGACGGCGACCTGGTCGCGCACGCAGGCGCTCGACCTGACCACAAACTGGCTGTCGGCAGGCCTGAACTTCAACGCTGTTATCGCAAACAACGACGAGATGGCACTGGGTGCGCTTCAGGCCATCAAGGCAAGTGGTGGATCAACCGGCGACTATGTCGTTGCCGGCATCGACGCGACGCAGGACGCCTTGACAGCCATGAAGTCGGGCGACCTCAGGGTGACCGTTTTCCAGGACGCGATCAGCCAGGGAAAAGGCGCGCTCGACACGGTGCTGCAGTTGGCCCGAGGCGAGAAGACCGACAGGAAGGTCTTCACCACGCTCGAACTCGTCACCAAAGACAACATGGACAAGTACCTGAAAAGGAACTGACCACCAACTTCGCGCGCCAGTCGTCGACCGGCGTGCGGACTGATCCGTTCGATTTGGATTTGGGACGACTTCGATGCAGACCACAGTCGCCGCTACGCGTACCCCGCCTGGTATTGAGGACAAGCGTCAGTCTTGCCTGCTGAGCGTGAGCGGGATCAGCAAGTCGTTTCCGGGCGTGGTGGCACTTGACGATGTGAGCTTTCAACTCAGGCGGGGTACCGTCCATGCACTGATGGGCGAGAACGGCGCGGGCAAATCCACGCTGATGAAAATCCTGGCGGGAATATATCAACCCGATGCAGGAGAAATCTTCCTCGACGGCGTTTCCGCTCAGTTCAAGACGCCGCTCGATGCGCTGGCGCAGGGTGTCGGGATGATCCATCAGGAGTTGAACCTGATGCCCTCGATGACGGTCGCGGAGAACATCTGGATCGGCCGAGAGCCGCGCAACCGATTTGGGATCGTCGACCATCGGCGCATGAATCGTCTGTCTTATGATCTTCTCGCGGAGTTGAAAATCAGCCTGAATCCAGAGGCGGAAGTTCGCCATCTGTCGATTGCCAACAGGCAGATGGTGGAAATCGCGAAAGCCGTTTCCTATCGCTCGCGCGTCCTGATTATGGACGAGCCAACCTCAGCACTGACAGAGCGCGAGTCGGCCCACCTCTTCGAGATAATAGGCGACCTGAGAAACCAGGGCATCGGCATCGTCTATATTTCGCACAAGATGTACGAGATCTTCGAAATATCAGACGACATCTCCGTTTTTCGTGACGGCAAATATATCGGCACCAACGCGGCGGCGGCCACAAGCCGGGATGAGATCATCCACATGATGGTTGGCAGAGACATCTCAACACTGTTTCCGAAGAAGAATGTTCCGACCGATGATGTTTTACTTTCGGTTCGGGACCTCACTTTGCGCGGCGTCTTCTCGGGTGTCTCTTTCGATCTGCGGGCGGGCGAGATACTGGGCCTCGCCGGCTTGATCGGGTCGGGGCGGTCCAACGTTGCCGAGACGATCTTCGGGGTGACGCCCGCCACCAGCGGCGAGACACGGATAAGGGGGCAACGCGTCGATTTGAAATCGCCACGCGATGCGATCGCCAATGGAATGGCCTTCCTGACAGAAGACAGAAAACAAAGTGGCTGTTTTCTCGTCCTCGACATTCTCGAGAACATGCAGATTGCGGCTCTTCAAAGCCAATTCGTCAAAGGCGGTTTCGTCCAAGCCAAGGTGATTGCCGCGGCATGCAACGAGATGAGCAAGGCGTTGCGCGTCAAGAGCTCCGGAATCCACACCACGGTCGAAAACCTATCGGGCGGCAATCAGCAGAAGGTGCTGATCGGACGCTGGCTTTTGACCAAACCGGGCATCCTCATCCTGGACGAGCCGACACGCGGCATTGACGTTGCTGCCAAAGCCGAGATTCACGCCCTTGTCTCATCACTCGCCAGCGCGGGCGCGGGCGTCATTCTGATCTCCTCGGAGATGCCGGAGATCCTTGGAATGAGCGATCGGATCATGGTGATGCATGAAGGAAAGATCACCGGCGTTCTGGACCGAGATGAGGCGACGCAGGTCAAAATAATGGAACTCGCTTCGAAATAAGCGAGGAATAGAGGAACTGCACGATGGGAAAAGACACAACAGCCGCCGCCATTCCTGAGTACCGTGGCAGCTTTGGCGGTTGGCGAAAACCTCAGGAGCTCAATATCTTCCTGGTCCTGGTGGGGATCGTTCTTCTCTGCGAGGTGTGCGGCTGGCTTTTGATCGGGCAGAGTTTCGTCTGGAATCCGCAACGCCTCACGATCACCATCCTCCAGGTGTCCGTGGTGGGGATCATCGCAATCGGCGTGACGCAGGTCATCATCACCGGCGGCATCGACCTTTCTTCGGGGTCCGTCGTGGCGGCAAGTGCGATGATGGCGGCTGGGTTTGCGCAATCCGCGGAATGGTCGAAAGCTCTCTATCCATCACTGACCGGTTTGCCGGCGATCGTCCCGATCGCCGTTGGTGTCTTGATCGGTTTGACTGCAGGCATAACCAACGGCGTTTTTGTTGCCTATGCCCGAATTCCGCCGTTCATCGCAACGCTCGGAATGATGGTTTCGGCTCGGGGTATTTCGAAATGGTATACAAAAGGCCAGCCCATTTCGGGGCTGACCGATCAATTCACCGCCATCGGCTCGGCTGCATGGCCGGTGTTTGTCTTCATAGTCGTCGCAATGATCTTCCATGTTGCGCTTCGCTACACCCGGTACGGCAAGTACACCTATGCCATCGGCGCGAACGTCCAGGCAGCGCGGGTCTCCGGCATAGATGTCGAAAGGCATCTGGTTAAGGTCTACGCGATCGCCGGAATGCTTGTCGGGCTCGCCGGCATCGTCACCGCAGCGCGCGCGCAGACGGCTCAATCCGGCATGGGATACATGTATGAGCTCGATGCGATTGCCGCAGCCGTGATCGGCGGAACGTCGCTTGCCGGCGGGGTGGGCCGGATAGCGGGCACCGTAATCGGCGTGGTGATCCTGGGCGTGATGTCGTCAGGATTCACGTTTTTGCGGGTCGACGCCTACTATCAGGAAATCGTCAAGGGCCTGATCATCGTCACCGCCGTGACCATTGATATCTACCGGAATCGGCAGAAGCGCTCCTAGATCGAGCCCGCGCTCGAAGGGCGTCTATTCCAAAAAAGATGCGATAAAAAGCCGTTGAGATAAAACTCACCAAAGCAGGGAAGTACCGCAAGCAAACAGACTTCAGGTCAATTCTGAAAAATTCCATCGATGGAGATCGAAAATGCAAATCAAAGCGCTACACAGCTTGACATTTCAGCATTTTGACACCGGCTCACTAGTCGAATGCATATCTCAAAGGTGGCGATATTTGGCCAGGGTTCACGATTTCGCTCGTCGCCTTGTTCGCAAACATGGGGCGAGCCGTGCGTCGGATCTTACAAAACGGGCCGCTGCCAGAGCGTCGGGGAGGCGCGGGGCGATCCTGAGGGCCGTTGCCGAGTCAGTAAACGATCTGATGCGGTTGGACATTTTCTACCATTGATTGGACGCTTCGAGCCTACGGCAAAAACCGCCCACAGTCGCTCCACCACGCAACGATCAACTTAGCTGATTGGGTGCAGTTCGATGGCCAACCAAACCGCATCGGTGTCGGCGAAATAGCGATGCTATGGATATTTCCACTGGTTCGTTCCGCTGACCCGGCAAAACGCCTCATGGGTAAAGCCCGGCACCATGAGGAAATCTTGACAAAGTGTTGCCTGGTCGTTCTCCCGGAATTTCTGCATGCGGCCGGTTCCGAATATCTGCGTGTGGACCTCGAGCAAAGGATGGTTGTCGTGAATGAAGCAGTCGGTTTCAGCCCCACCGGAGGGTCAGTTTGAGCACGAAGCGCTGCAATTGCCGGCGGCCTCACCGGAAAAGAACAGCGGGTCGAGTTCGACTTCGGCGACCGTGTCCTGCGGTGAGATGAAGAGCGGGGTCTGGCGCGGGAAAGACCGGATTCGGCTGCCGAGCCAGTCCCAGCCGCGGAACATGACGCCGCCCAGGTCGACTGTCTTGCAAACTTTCAGGACAGCGATCCGGCCGCTCTGTTCGATCGTGGCCTTCGACAGCATGGCCGAGCGCCACGGCGCAATTGAAATCTTGATCGCATTATCGAGGATAAGCCAGGTGCTCGACGGTAGACGACTATGGCGCTTTCGACGTGCAGGCCGGAGCCATTTTCGAAGAAATCGGCGGCGACAAAATCGTCCGTGAAATTCAGAGGTCGATGCTGCAGCAGACCGGTACCCCGATGAATACTCATATGATTCCTCCATCTCTCGGGACCACAGGGCGATGCCGTCCTGCGAAGGCTGTCGCCATGAAGGCACATCAACTGACGGTCAAAAGGACAGAACAAAGGGGCTTCAGCAATTTCGCAGGCGCGCTTCGATCAGCGCGATCTGACGCAATACTCGCGTCGCCGGCCGATATTGCACCATCCGCGGCACCGGCTGAGCCGTCGATCCAACAGCGGACAGAGGGTTGAAGGGCAACATGGACGCGATCAACGCAGCCCGACGAAAGGGCGGCTGTGTTGCCGGCACTCTGTAAGCCGTTTCAACGTTAAAATTGTCGGCTTGCTTCCCGCCCCTCGCGACTGCGGAGTGGTCGTTAATCGATTGACTCGCGTACTGCACCGGCAGTTAATCTCCCCGCCAGGGCAAAAGAGGGGCTATGAAACTGGGAGCAAACGATGACTGTCCAAAAAGAAGACTATCGAACCAACAGAGCCGACTACGCCATAGCTGCCATGCATAGCCGAGCGACCGCTGAGGGCGATTGTGACGATTTGGTGGCGAGGAAAAAGTCCCTGTGGGTAACAGATCGGCGATCTGCAAAATTGGCTGCAAGCCCGTCCGAAAGCTCGCCAGAACCCAAGGCAAAAGCGCGCGGTAAGTGAATCGTGCCAGCCACTTTCTTACCGCCGCGTACTTCGTTCGCATGGTTCGATCACATTAGATTTATCTAATATACTGACCAGCCAGTCGAGCATTCCCGAACGCTCGCTGGTTAGGCCCAGCGGCCCCCCTAACCCAAGCTGCTGGGCTGCCGCTAAGGAAGTGCGTGTATCGCTGATACGCTCGTCGGTGACCCCCCTCCGTACCGCGGCCGTGATCGCAATCACGTCACCGATGCCAACGCCCCGCATCGGTACCGCTCAAACGAATGGCAATTTTCTGTCTGGATGCGTTTAGTATCCATTCTCCGGAGACCCGCGCATGGGTGTCGCGTGGGAGACAAGTGACTCCCCTTTAAAGGCATCGAGATGCTACGAGCGCTGAAAAGTCAGTTCCTTAGATCTAAAGATCGGGCGATTTGCCAGCGGGTTGTCGACCAGATAACCGCCGACGCTAAATGGTGCAGCACTTCGATAGACGGTCAGATTCTGGCCTCGACCACGCTGAATCTCTTTCAATCAGGGGTCGTAAACGAAACGAATTTGCTGGCACATGTTCGCGCGCGGCGCCACGACTTCACTAAACTGACAGGCTAGCTCCACCCGGGCGGAAACAGCGCGTTTCAGTAAATCGTGAATTGACCTGCATCCATGGAAGCCGGCTGGCGGCACGGCGAGGTGATGCGCTCGCTACGCCGGCTGATCGCCGCCGACAACAGGACGCAGAAGGAAAACGCCAAGGTCGAGGCGCAGCTCGCCATCGCGCGCGCGATGATGCGTGCCGGCCGGCCTTGACGATCGCCAAACCGGCGCCAGACGGCGGCGCGCTGGCGCTCGGCGGCGTCATCGTGGTGAATCTGAAGCGCTGATTCAACTGCTCCCCGCAAGCTGATTTGCGATCGAGACAACTTTACCGGCTCGCGAAACGGACCCTCAATATGCTGCCTCTAGGTTAGTCCCAGCTAAATGAAGGGGGTTTCATGGGGGTGACCGAACGATTTTGGCGTTCAGAACGCGGCAACCTCGCCGTGGTGTTTGCGTTGGTCTTGCCGGTCGTGCTTTTGGGCGTCGGAGTGGCGATAGACTTTGCGCGCGTGAGCCGAACTGCCCAACAGTTGCAGGAGGGAGCCGACTCCACGGCCCTTCAGTTGGCGGTGGCAAGCGCGAACAGCAGCGATATGACGTCGGAACAGCGTCAGGAGAACGTTGATACTTTCGCCAGCCCCACCTTTGTGGCCACGCGAAGTCCCTATAGTGGTGACGCCCACCAGACGGTTGGATCAACCAATCCCACAATCGTGACGGTTGTATTGCACCAACCGCAGGAATTGGCCTTCTCGGCAATCCTTGGCGTCGATAAACTTGATATTAGCCGAAGCGCAACCGCGATTGCCTATCCGCGATACCCAGTCTGTCTTCTCGTGTTAGATCGGTCCGCCTCGAACGCATGGTCGAATTCGGGGTCTTCGTCGATAAATGGCCAGAAATGCGTTGCGCAGGTGAATTCAAGATCGGGGACTGCGCTAGCCACGAATGGCGCATCGTCCATCAGGACATTGGTGACGTCAGTCGTCGGCCCCTCCGGGCCGTCTGCCGGCTTCAACCCTCAACCGCTTTTCGATCAGAAAGAGCTGGCAGATCCCATTATCTCCCGACTGGTCTGGCCAACAGACAATGTCTGCACCTACAATAACCTGGTGATCAAAAACGCCACCGCAAATCTCGTTCCCGGCACTTTTTGTGGAGGGCTCATTTTATCGGTCGGAGCGGTGGTCAATCTTGCCGCGGGAACGTATGTTATCAGGACGGGAGGGCTTTCGCTCTCCTCCGGCGCGGTTCTCGATGCCGCTGACGGTACCACCATCGTTCTACTCGACGATCAGGCCACCACCACAATGCAGGCCGGCGCCAAGCTACGCCTGACGGCGCCGACCAGCGGCCCGTGGATGGGGATCGCGCTAGCTCAAAAACCCCAAGGCGTGGAGAGAACCTCCACGCTCATTGGCGGTGGCGATACAGATCTAGGCGGTATAGTCTATCTGCCGTCACAAAAGCTTTTTCTTACAGGTGGGGGTGCATTGTCGACAGACAGTAAGCCTCGCATCTTTGTGGTCAACCGGATCGAGATGAACGGCAATGGCTCAATTTATCTTGCTGGCGCAAGTGACTTATTGACAACGAATTCTGCAACGAGACTGATGAATTGAACTTGGCTGTAGCCAGCTCAGTGTTGTGAGACAGACTGCGTTTGAGGTTTGCTTGCTTCCGTGTTGGACTGAGAGCCGATATTGAAGGCAACGCTTGGCCTCGTCGTGACAACGAATTAAATCAATCAGCGGATTGTAATCGGTTACTTGATTGACCCGCAGCGAAGCGGCTCGTCATTATTTTCCGGGACGCTCCGGATCGTCGCCGAAGCCAAGCAGCGAAGCGTGCCGTATACACTTGTGCTTGCCACGAAGGTGCTTGATCCGCAGCTTCACGCCTGGCCCAACCCACTGCGTTGCCGGTCGCTTTTTGACGCCCTCCGGAGGTGGTCCGGCATGTTCATGGACCCGCTTCCAGACCCGTTCCTTCATGTCGCGCCCCAAGCTGATGAAGGCCGAACCGACATATTTTCCGGTACCGGGCTTCGCCGCCAGCAAGGCGAATGCCGCCTTGCCCGGCTCACGCTCGACGCCCATCAGCTCATATTCGTTGACGACGAAACTCTTGGTCTTCAGCCGGTCGCTGGTCGGGCCGCTGCGATATTTGCTGTCGGCCCGCTTTGAGACGATCCCCTCCAGGCCGGACTGATCCGCGAGATAGAACAGCGCCTTGGGATCGCCAGGTATGGACTCGCTGAACTGGACGCGGCTGTTCGGCCTGATAATGCCAAATAGAATTTCCCGGCGCGCCTTGCAGCCAACGTCGCGCAGATCGTGGCCGTCAAGATGCATGATGTCGAAGGCGCCGAGGATCGTGGCGTAGGGATCGCTGTGGACGGCTTTCTGTAGTACGTCGAAATCGGGCAGGCCATTCACGCCCGTGACGACCGCCTCGCCCTCAAAGATCGCTCTTGACGTCGAGATCCCGCGCCGCCTCGATGATGCCGGTGTATTTCCTCGTCCAATCCGCTCCGCTGCTGCTGAAGGCGGGAATATCGTCAGGGCTGTTGATGACGATCTGGGTTCGGTAGCCATCGAGCTTGATCTCGTGAATCCAGTGTTCACCCTCGGGTGGCTTTGCGACCAGCTTGGGCTCCATCGGACGGATTAACGCGAGCCTCGCCCCGTTCATACAAACTCCACGCCACACCAACCCGATTCAATAACCTTTGAACGTTCGGTTCCGCGAAGCTCAAAGCCCGCGTCTCTGGAGGGAGGAGACGCGGGCAGATCGGATGCCATTACCGATCGTGCAGCAATATTGTGTGAGGGGAAGGATTTGCTGCGTGCACCGAACCTTCCCCGCGCGCCGGTGTTCCAACTGACCGCAAAAAATCCCGCCGCACTTGCCAGGGCGGCGGGACCGATCAAGCGCCTTTGCACCAGGTGGGGTGGGCGGGGTCGGGCTTGCCCGGTGCGGGGCGGACCGTAAGGCAACTTTAGAAGCAACAGTGGCAAAGCCTCTACCAACCGCCGGTTGGCGCGGCGAAGGACGGAATTCGGCCGCCGACAGACCAGGCGTCCCGGGCAGCTAATCGCTCCCAACCAGACGGAAGCGAAAGTTGTTGCGGATATGGTCGTTGAAGTAGCGACCCTTCGCGAAGGCGGCTCGGAATTCGGCGTAAGTGTCCGGTGGCACGTCCTCGAATTCGTACCGTTTGCCACTGGCGACGAACCATACCGAGAGAGTTTTGCTATCCGGGTCGTATTCCGTTTTGCGTATGGAGGTGGACGGCATGACGGCGGCTCGATCAAAAGCAGTTAACGATCGGAGAGGCCGGCGCGTTCCTGGGTGAGTGCGGTGCGCCGCGGCCCAAGAGGCCCGACCGCCGTCGGCTCTGGACTTGGCCCTCAATTAGAAGCACTCTGCCCCTCAAGAGGAGACAGGGGTTGGGCAAGTCTCGCTATAATGGTCGAACCGACCAGTGTCGTAAGCTGGGGCGCGTGCGCCAACTGGCTGGCGTTCCGAAGCGGCTCGTGTTCGTGACCTTGGCCGCGATGGCGGCCTATGCGACGCCGCTCGTCATGCAACATAGCGATCCTGTGCCCGAGCTCAAGGTATCAAACCGGACCGGATCAAAGCCGGCGCCGATCGCCGGCGTCGCGTCTGTCATGGATGGCGATACGATCGAGATCCACGGCCAGCGCATCCGGTTTAACGGCATCGATGCACCAGAAAGCCGGCAGTACTGCAACGACGGGAAGGGTTCTGAGTATCCGTGCGGGCGCCTGCCGCCGAAGCGCTCGACAGCTTCTTGGCGGTCTCGAGGCCGATTCAATGCACCTTCGTAACTTGGGATCGCTACGGCCGCTTTGTGGGCAACTGCCGGCGGGCGGACGGCTCCAGTGTCGCCTCATTGATGGTCGAGCACGGCCAGGCGCTGGATTGGCCGCGCTACAGCCACGGCGCGTACGCGGAGCAGCAAGCAAAGGCAGAGGCGGCCAGGTCGGTCTGTGGGTCGGAACGTTTCAGGCGCCCTGGGAATGGCGTGCGGCGCACGCCGATGGCGCGACGCCCAGCCAGCCGCTTGGCCTCGTCAGCTGCAAGTTGATCGCGCAGAGCGGCTTTTCATGCGAGCCGCGGCGAACCTGTTCGTAGATCAGTTCCTGCGACGAAGCCCAATGGTATCTCAGCAACTGCTCGTGGGGCCGCAAGCTGGATCGTGATGGCGACGGCGTGACATGCGAGACGCTGTGTTAATGTGCCGAGTGCGCACGGCTGCGACTAAATGACGGCCGCGTAGTGTCGGAGCTCGGCCACGGTTTTGGTGAGCCCTTGCCGTTCGAGGGTGTCGAGGTATTCCTCTGCCGTCCTAGGAGGGTTTTTCAAGCGCGCGCGACAGCGTTGCGCCGCCACAACGACCGCAGCTGTATTCAGCTCGAACTGATGGAACAGAAATTCGTCCGGATGCAGGAGCTCTAGCTGGAACTTGGCTAGGTAGTCTCGCGGAAAGTCTTTTAGATTGAAAGTGATGATGGCGTCGCAAGCCGCGTGGATGGCGGCTGCAGAACATGTCTGTCATCACCGTCTGGGAGCTTCAGGCCTTCGATCAGATCCTCGTAGCCTTCGACCGAGCAGTCAGGTACAGCCTGATTCATCAGCTGCTTCGTCCGCAACAACTGCTCTGGCTTAAGGTCCTTGCGGTCCTTAAGGACGTTACGAATCCATTCGTCATGAATGCGCTCGGTCCATTTCGCACGGAACAGCCCTCCCTGCGAGCTCCATGAGGAAGTCTCGCAGCGGGGCTGGGTACAGTGCGCAGGCGTCAAGAATGACGGTGTAACTGGACTTCCTAATAGCCCATCCCCAAGTCTTGTGCTTGGGCAGCTAGTTCGTCCATTACACGCTGACGCTCTTCCTCAGTTGACCTGCGGAACGCATCTAAATCACGGAACTTAACTCGACGATGAGTTCCTACCATGTGGAACTTCACCTTGCCCTCCTCGAGAAGTCGAACAAGATAAGGACGTGACACGTTCAGATAGTCAGCGGCTTCCTGTGTCGTCAGTTCGGCATGGATTGGGAACAGGGTAACGGCGTTACCCTGCGCCATTTCGGTCAGCAAATGATAGAGAAGATCATTCACTGCCTTAGGAAGGCGCAGCATCTCTCCTCCGTCCACTTGAACGCGCAATTCAGCGCCCTCGTGTTTGGCTCTAGAAAGGTGGCGGCTGGCCTGCGCAGCCAATTCGGCGTCGTCGGCCGAAGGCAATATCGGTCGTTCGAGCAGCGTTGTCATGGTCGTCTTCCCTGTGTTCAACGGATATAGCACCGCGAATCAACAATCGCAATATCCGAAATAACCGAAACAAGTGAACGAACCGTCACCTCTTTGGTTCCCGTTCCCGCAGGTGCCGATCTCCGCTCGCCAGAGCCACGCCCCTGACGTTTCCAACTTGCCAAAAGCCGCTTGTGTGGCAAGGCAGTGTGGGACGGACCAAAGGCAGCCCGTGAAAAGGACGTAAGTGACTGAAAACCTTGGCGCACCCGACAGGATTCGAACCTGTGATCTGCTGGGTTCTGCCCTCGGCGATGGAGCATATCCGACGCAGATTGAAGGCGGCGCATGACGGCGATCGGCAGATGGTATCGATCCTGGCCACGGTGTTGATCGACGGCATCGATGCCGTGGAGGTTGCCTGCCAGGAAGCGCTCGATCAGAATGTCTGCTCATCCGCCGTCATCATCAACATCCTGGCGCGGCGGCGCGATCCGGCGCCGGCCGTTACCATTCTCACCCCGAACGCTCTTCCGCTGCAACACGAGCCGCAAGCCGACTGCGCCCGCTACGACAGTCTCAGGAGGGCAAGCTGATGGAACGCACGCAGGTTCTGGAACTGATGGGGACGCTGAAGCTCTACGGGATGCGCGGCGCCTATGACGAGGTCATGGCGACAGGCATCAAGCGCCAGCACGAGCCGCCGAGGATCGTCGGCGATCTGCTGTCGGCCGAGATCGCCGAGAAGCAGGCCCGCTCCATCAAATACCAGCTCACTGTCGGCAAGCTGCCGATCGCCAAGGACATCGATGAGTTCGACTTCGACGGCACGCCGGTCAACGAAGTGCTGGTCCGGGATCTTGCCAACGGCACCTTCGTCGCCAACCAGCGCAACGCCGTGCTCATCGGCGGCACCGGAACCGGCAAGTCGCATCTGGCAATCGCCATTGCCCGCGCCCTGATCCGCAACGGCTCACGTGGCCGCTTCTTCAACGACGTCAATCTCGTCAACCGGCTCGAGACCGAGCACCGCGGCGGCAAGCAGGGCCGTATCGCCGACTACCTCACCCGGCTCGACTTCGTCGTGCTCGATGAACTCGGCTATCTGCCCTTTGCCCAGGCCGGCGGGCAATTGCTCTTCCACCTGATCAGCAGGCTCTATGAACGGACCTCGATCATCGTCACCACCAATCTGGCGGTCGGCGAATGGCCCGCCGTCTTCGGCGACGCCAAGATGACGACAGCGCTGCTCGACCGTCTCACTCATCATTGCGAGATCATCGAGACCGGAAACGAGTCCTGGCGCTTCAAGAACCGCGCCTGATCACCCCATCAAGCTGCCAAGCGCTATCCGCACTCGCCCGGGCTGCGCAACCCAAACCAGCTTCGCCCGGGCGAACGCTGACCGCCGCGCATTACATAACGGGGGTCAAAATTGGACGGCGATCTGGAGTGCGCCCCTCGGACCGGACAGGATGAACAAGCAGAATTGACTTGGAAGCCGGGCTTTCGAAGGATGGAAGCCCATGGTGACTTATCGCACGCACAGCATCGAGTTCAAACGTCAGGTAGTGCAGGAGTTCCTGTCCGGCGAGACGCTGCATGGTCTCGCCAAGCGGCACGAACTGCCGCGTAACCTGATCCGCATCTGGGTTCAGAAGTACGAGGCCGGCTCCTTCGACGAAGACGTGGCGGCGGCCGACACGATGCAGACCTATGAGGCGCGGATCGCAGCGCTGGAGCGGCTGGTAGGCCGGCAAGCCTTGGAAATTGAGTTTCTAAAGGGGGCTCTGAAAAGCGCACCACGTCCGAGAAGCGGGACTACATCCGTGATCACCGGCCCGGCGGTGTCTCCGTCGCTGAAGGATGCCGGCTGATGGGGATCGCGCGATCAACCTCCTACGATCAGCCCGAAACCGCCGTGGATGACACAGCGCTCGTCGAGACGATGGGTGAGATCTCCGACAGCTTCGAAGCTTACGGCTATCGCCGCATGCAGGCGGCGCTGCGGCAGCGCGGCATCATCGTCAACCACAAGAAGGTCAGACGGTTGATGCGCGAGCACGATCTGCAGCCCAGGATCAGGCGGCGCTTCATCGCCACTACGGACAGCGATCACGAGTTGCCGATCTTCCCGAACCTGGCGAAGAACGTGACACCGGCCGGCCCGAACCAGCTCTGGGTGAGCGACATAACATACGTGACGATTGCGGCGGGCTTCGTCTACGTCGCGGTCATTTTGGATGCCTGGTCACGCAAGGTCGTTGGTTACGCCATCGGTCGGTCGATCGACGCGCGCTTGACCGTTGCAGCATTGAAGGCGGCAATCGAACGACGAAAACCCCCGCCGTGGCAGCGGCCCTCAATGCCCGGCCGAGAAAGACCCTGGGTTGGAAAACACCGGCAGAGGCGCTTGACGAGTTGCTGCCATGAGTGAACACAATCGGTGTTGCGACGACCGCTTGAATCCGCCCAATATGCCGCACTCCTCTACCGCAACGTTCTCGCCGAGCACGATCTTATTGGATCGATGGGCCGGCGCGGCAATCCCTACGATAATGCGAAAGCGGAAAGCTTCATGAAGACGATGAAGGTCGAAGCCGTCTATCCGATGGCCTACGAAACCTTCGCCGACGTCGCTGAGGACCTTCCCCGCTTCATTGATGAGGTTTACAACACCCGCCGATTGCACTCAGCGCTCGGCTATCTCAGCCCGCAACAGTTCGAGGACCAACACCCCCGGCAGATGGTCAAAACTGCGGCTTGACCCTGTCCGGTCCGAGGGGCGCACTCCAATCGGGGGTCAGTTTTGCAAGCCGTTTGACAGCTTCTTCCCGGAAGGGCGACCCGAGGGAGGCACCGACGTGGAAGAGGCCCTCAACTTCTGCGTGGAGCACGACCTGCGGTCTTACATATCATGGGGACGCTTCTACCGCGGTCTGGCTCTATTTCGACGTATGGGGCAACGCGACGGCCTCGACCTCATGCGCAGCGGGATTGCCGGCACGGACAAGATCAACCCGCGAATCCTTCAGACGGCCCGTTTCGGGCATTTCGCAGAAGCGCTCGCATCAGCCGGCGAGCTCAAAGAGGCGTTGGAGGTACTGTCAGGGGCACTCCGCACAGCGGGGGAAAGCGGCGAGAGACTCTGCGAAGCTGAACTTAATCGCCTGCGCGGCGAGTTGCTCCTGCGAAGCGGGGAAATCGAAGAGTCGGAGAATGAATTTCGCAGAGCGGTCGAAATCGCGCAGGCCCAGAAGGCCAGGTCGTGGGAGCTTCGCGCCGCCACAAGCCTTGCCCGTCTGTATGCTGACCGAGGACGTCATTCTGACGCGCTCGGTGTCCTCGTACCGGTCCATTCCTGGTTTGCGGAAGACGTCGACACAGCCGACCTGCGGGCAGCCAGAACACTTCTGGAGACTTTGGGGCAAGACGCTGAAATTTCCATCCACCTGGTTAGGTGATGCAGATTGATGGAGTCTTCTCGATTGGCGGCGAACATCGCGAGCGTTCGCCTGAGGGGCATGCCGACAGTCGCAAGCCCGGGTGCCAAGGTTGGTCATTCGGCTTGCCCTTGGCGAATGTCCGGTTTGGATCCGACTTCGCCTGTTCAGCCGTGGGCCAGCAAGCGGCAATTTATGGCGCTATCGACTCCTTGCTGAAGGCGCCGTCCGAGTACCGAATCCTGCTGGAGGCGAAGGAATGATCCATTGCAGACCTTTGTGTCCATCACTCGGAACGACCGCAAATTGATCTTATGCCGCTTCCTATAGTCCAGCCGCCTCGCAGTCTTGTCTCCCGCCACCCAACCCGGCGACGCTTACCCCGGCGGTAGCGCCATCGCCACGCATGCACTAATGTCTCAGCCCCCTGGGCTAGCCAGTGATCTGTTCAAATTAGGGAAGTACCCATGACCGAACATTGCTGTGGACCGGGCTATGCTTCTCCCGCCGAGGCCATGAGGGCACCCCGCGAAAAGTTGCTCTACACGATAGCTATTTACACCGGCACAGGCATTCAGAAGCCGGACTATCTGTGTACCATTGATGCCGACCCGCAGAGTGCAACCTACAGCCAGGTGATTTCACGTTTGCAGATGCCGGGTATCGGCGATGAACTTCACCATATGGGCTGGAATGCCTGCTCGTCGTGCCATGGCGATGCGAGCATGGAGCGGAATTATATGATCGTGCCCGGTGTGCGCTCGACCAATCTCCATATTGTTGATTGCGGTACCGATCCCCGCAATCCGACACTGTTCAAGGTGATAGAGGGCGCCGAAATCAAAGCCAGAACCAACCTGTCGGCACCGCACACAGTGCATTGCCTTGGTTCGGAGATCATCATTTCAATGCTTGGCGACGCTCAAGGCAACGCGCCAGGCGGTTATTTGAAACTCAGTAAGGAGTTCGAGATTGTCGGCCGTTGGGAAAACTCCATGGGCAGGATCAAGTTTGGTTATGATTTCTGGTACCAGCCGCGACACAACGTAATGGTCAGCTCGGAGTGGGCCGCGCCTAACACTTTCATGCCTGGTTTCGACCTGGAAGAGGTTGGCCACCTGAAATATGGCCGGGAGATTCACTTCTGGGACTTTGAAAAGAAGGAACCAAAGCAAACATTCTATCTCGGTGAAGATGGCTTGATCCCGCTGGAAGTGCGATTCCATCATAATCCCGACAGCAGTCACGGCTTTGTTGGCGCGGCCCTTTCCGCAAACATCATTCACTGGTGGAAGGATGCGGCGGGTGCTTGGCAATGGGAAAAAATCGTGGATGTCGAAAATGAGCCGCATCCCGAATGGCCCATTCCAATACCCGGCGTTATCTCAGTCATTCTGCTCAGCATGGACGATCGATACCTCTATCTGTGCAACTGGTTGCATGGCGACATTCGTCAGTATGATATCTCGGACCCCCACAACGCCAAGCTTACCGGACAAGTGTGGATGGGCGGACTTCTCGGACGTGCGCCCGAGGTGAATGGCGTGAAAGTCACCGGCGGGCCGCAGATGATACAGCTCAGCCTCGACGGCAAGCGCCTTTATGTGACGACCTCGCTCTTCTCGACCTGGGACAATCAGTTCTATCCGGAAATCCGCACCAATGGCGGATGCATGCTGATGGTCAATTGCGATACGGAAAACGGCGGCATGGAAATTGATCCGCGATTTGTCGTCGATTTTGGCAAGGAACCAAATGGACCAAGCCGCTGCCACGAAACCCGTTATCCCGGGGGTGATTGCACGAGTGACATCTGGGTATGACCTGCTTCACCATCATTCTCGCCAATCAAGGCGGTGCGGCCTTTGACGTCGATCACCGCAAGCCCCTCTTGCAAAGCTTGCGCGAGCAGGGCGTGGATCTGCCGTATGGGTGCAAGTATGGCGGCTGCATAACCTGTGCGGCCAAGATAATCAGCGGCAAAGTCGATCAAAAAGCGCAGCGGGCGCTGAACAACCGCCAGATCAACAATGGCTATATAATCCTCTGCGTCGCCCGCCCTATGAGCGACTGCACGCTGGAGGTCGGCGTTGAGAGCCACGACAAGCTCTATCGCAACCCCTTCCTTGACCCGCTGGCCGCTCATGAATTGAAAGCCGATATTGCGACCCCGTTGGAAGCAAAGAAATGACCCATATGAATCATGATGAGCCCTATTCGGAGGCTTATCTGCAAACAATTCTGAAATCGGTCAAAACCATCGCGATGGTGGGGGCCAGCCCCGACAAGACCAAGTTTTCCTATGGCGTACTCAGGGTTCTGCACGAAACCGGCTATGATATGATCCCGGTCAATCCCACTCCCGGTCTGGATGAAATTCGAGGGCTCAAGGTGTACGCGTCACTGGAGGCCATCGACCGGCCTGTGGATATGGTCGAGGTTTTTCGCCGCTCCGAGGATCTGTTGGAAGTTGCACAGCAAGCCATCGCAATTGGTGCCAAGGTTCTGTGGAGTCAGATTGGGGTGCGCGACGACACTGCTGCCCTGTTGGCGGAGGAAGCGGGCTTGAAAGTTGTGATGAACCGCTGTCCCAAGATTGAGTTGTTCCGCCCCTTCTGGAAGCCGAAGTTGCACTTGGGAATATGATTGCACAGTCACGGAATTTCGGCGTTGTCGCGGTAGCTGACCTGTTTCCTTGGCCTTAGACGTTGATTGATTTTTGCCTGAGGTAAGATGCCAGATGGTCGCTGAGATCACGCGCGTCGTCGCCGGCGCCGTCGATCAGCGCAGACTTGCGGCGGCGCAGAAACTGCATCCCTATCAGGTACATGCCCGGATGTTCCGCAACGCCGCCGTCGTGACGGAGGTGGCCCTTGCGGTCGAGGAGCGGCAGCTCCAGCCAGGAGTAGTCCGGCCTGTAGCCAGTGGCCCAGATGATCGTCCTGATCGCGCCTCCGGTAAGGTCGAGGCCGAGCGGCGGGTTGTCCTCGACACGGGTCGGCGGCAGGCGATCCGGCGGCCCGACCGTAGCGTCAAGGCCGTTGGCGCGCGCCCATTCGTCGATGAGGTCGAGCAGCCGGGCCATCTTGAGATCGGAAAGCGCGCACATGTTGCGCAACGACCCCGCAAACTGGGCCTTGCCGTCTTCGGTGATGCCAGCGAGACGGCCAACGAGCCTGACGCCGAGGTCGACCAGCGCATTGAGGTCGAGGGTGGTGCGATCGGGGGTGCCGGCAAGCTGCAGCGAAGGAACCCGTCGCGCCCGCCTGATGTCGTCTACCTCGTCGTAGCGCTCGTCGAGCACGCCGGCGGCGTCCATCCACCACTCCAGGTCCTTGCCGCGATAGACGCGCGGCGCCCGGATGTGCTCGCCTACCGACAGGGTCACTTGACGCCCCGAACGCTGCAGCTCCTGTGCGATCTGGGTGCCGCTCGACGAGGCGCCCACCACCATCACGCCGCCGTCGGCGACCTGAGCCGGATTGCGGTAGGACTGTGCCGTCAGCATGGCGACCGACGGCGGCACGCGGACGGCCAAATCGGGCAGGCGTGCGATATTGCACGCGCCCGACGCCAGCACGACAGTTCGGCAGCGCCACTCGCCGTGGTTCGTGCGCACGAGATATCGCGCCCCGTCGCTGCGAACCGAGGTAACGGTCGTGTGTGTTCTGACTGGAGCCGCGATGGCCTTGGCATAGTTCCCGAGGAAGTCGATCACTTCAGGCATCGTCCGGTAGCCGTCGGGGTCGTCACCATCATAGCGGAAGCCCGGCAGCCGGCTCTGCCAGTTCGGGGTGAGCAGCCGCAGCGAATCCCATCGCTCGGTGCGCCAGGTATGGGCGATCTCGCCGCGCTCCAGCAGCACATGGTCGATAGAGCGCTCCGCGAGGCAGCGGCTCATCGCGAGCCCCGCGTGCCCTGCGCCGACGATAACTGTGGTGACGGAACTAATCGCGCCCTCTCATCAGGAGAGTCTACGGTTCGAAGCGCCTTTCAATTCACCACGACCGTGACGTTCGTCGGATTGGTGACAATGTCATAGACAGCCGACCGCTTCTGCGACTGAGCGACGATAGCCTCGATGTCCTCGCGCTTGGCGTCGGCGTCGATGTTGTATTTCACCGTGATGCCGCTGAAGCCGTTGCGCACGTCGCTGTCGATGCCGAGTATTCCGGCGAGATCCATGTCGCCTTCGATGGTCGCCTTCACCGACTTCAACTGGATGTTCCGGTTCTGGGCAACCGCGGCGATGCCGGCGGTCAGGCAACTCGCCAGTCCGACCAGCACGTATTCGACGGGCGTGGCGCCCTTGTCCTGGGAAGCGAAGACCTCCGGATGGTCTGCGTCGAATGTGAAGGTGGTCTTGCGATGCTGATCCTCGCCGAGACCGTAGAAGCTCTCGACCGACGAGTGGCTGTGGGTGCCATCCTTCCATTCGCAGGCCGCGCGCCACTTGAACTGCGCTGCCTCCGGGGCGTTGGTAAGCGCTTCGCGTGCGCCGAGCAGCGCCTCTACGTTAACGCCGTTGTTTGCCTGTACTTCGGAAGCCATAATTATTATCCTCCCTACCTTGCACTGGCTCAAAAACCCGACCGATCTCACTGACCTCCCGATCAGATTTCACCATGGCGCGGCATGCTATGGGTCGCGAAGCGTTTCTTCAAGTTGTTTCCGCAGAGGCAAGGTCGTCCCTCGTGTGCCGAGTTGCGTCTTGCAGGTCAAGGGTGCCCTGTGTCGGTCGGCGTTGGTTCGGCATCCAGGTGTCGGAATCGTGATTCATTTTCTTGAAGGGCCGGCAAGCTCAGTCAACTGCAATCCCGCGGAGCGATCTTTGGCGCTGCGAACAGCTGTTTCGCTGCCGCGAACGGGCAATCCAAAGCTGCGAAGTTATTTTCGGCTTTTGGCGCTACCTGCTCGTTGCGATCGACGAGAAGAATGGCAACATTCCACCCAACCAAGTCGTTCGACGCTCATTTAGGGCGTTCTTGAGGACGGATGTTTTGAACCAGCGGGACGCGCCAACTGCGGACATTTGGCGGCAATGCACCGAACGACCTGATCGGGGCCGCAACCTGACCGTCCGTGATTGGGAGCCACATGGCTAAAGCAGCTGTTCCGCTATTGAGTCCTGACAGGCGTCCTAGGCACCCGCGGCGTCGAATTCAATCGCAAATCCCGCGTCGATCGCGCTTCGCGCAATGAGATCGCCAAGTTCCCAATCCGTGAGGTCGCAAAGCGGAAATATTCCCCTCACAGCCTGGCTAACCTCGGATATCGAAATGCACGGCCTGCCGACATTGTCGATAAGGTAGCGGACAAACGTCCGACAGGGTGGGCGTCTGCGCGAGCGCGGGCATATATGCCCTACGAATGGGGCCGTGGTTCTACGACATCGGCTGTTTTTGCATCGAAAGCGACGGGCACACCGTGAGTGAAGGATGCCACCGCCAACAGCTCCTCCAACTCGGGGTCGGTAGCCCTGCATGCCGGCATGAGCGTTCGGATGGCGCGGATTGCCTGTGCGATGGAGAGGAAGTGGGCCTTGCCTCTAGAGAGCACATAGGCTTCGGCGGCTCTTTCAACCGCGACGGTGTGAAAAGTGTTGGTCATGTGAGTTCCTCCCTGAAACCCAAATCAACACGATTTATGGCACCAATTCGGCAGCCTGCAAGGGTTTGTCAGATTCCGAACAGTTAGGCGGAGGCGAGGCCGAAGTGACTTTGCTCCTCGTCGCCGTAGGCACCATGTGTGAGTTGTATCATTCCAACGCGGTCGACAATTGTGATCTCGCCGCGCCTGGCGTGAACCGGCCCCCGATACTCAAGCATTTGGAGGGCGGTGGTAACGCCCGGGCGCCGAGCGCCAAGCATGGTCGCCAGAAACTCACGCGTCAGGTAAATCTTGTTTCCTTCGACGCGGTCTTGGACCATTCATGAGGACTAAGGCAGGTGCGATTGGTACGCTGGTGCTGCGGCATGTGCGAACCCTCAGGCCCGCTGCCCGTGCAGAGCAGCGGGCCTTTACAGCCAGACTGGAGAACGGAGGAGAGTTCAGTCTCGCGCAAAAAACGTTTGATGTGGAGTGCTTGTTCCCGGCTAACGAAGTTGGTAATTTTCGTACAGTGCGCCACCTGGGGCCGATTGCCTTCCCGCAAGCAGTTAGCCGTTCAACTGTTTCAATGATAGCCTTGGCAAGGGCCTCACCCTCATGCATGGGCTCTTGGCCATAAGAGCAGGAAGACAGCCTCCTCGATCGGCAGCACGCCGGCCGGGCAGGTCTCCTCGATGCCACGCGCACCAGAGCCAGGGCGGCCAGGCCTTGCGGACTTGTCTTCGGCATCGATGGTTTGATCTGTGTTCGCTAATCCGCCTCATCTCTGAGCGAAATCTTTTTGCGCGGACAGACATCCAGTCGGCGATCGTATCGGCGTCCACGGTGATTAGCCCGCCAGCTTTCACGGTCACCTTTCGATTTTCCTCGTCGACCCGCGTGACCTCGCCAATGATCTGGAGCTCGTCACCTGGTTTGGACTTTTTAGGAGCAGGGATCGAATGCGGAAAACCATAGGAGGGGATGCTGACGCTAGCTCTTTCGTCGTCCAGGAGCTTCAGCACCGTCACGGTGATCGCCACCTCATCGCCGATATTGATGTCCGCAATTTCCCAAGCCATGCCCATGATTCTGGAGCGGCTTTGACGGTAGTCAAGGGATTGCTAATATGCGGAAAATGCCAACGCCGCCAGCGTGCACCTTGTTTCGGAACCGATTCCAACCAGCGATATTGATTCAAATCGTAGTGTCTGGAGTGCGGGCGCATGCTTCCGTCACAACGCATTTCGGGTAGGCTGCAACCAAGGTCGCTTCTGGCGTGAACCGCCCTGCGGCAGTTAAACTGTCCGAGTTGAAAACGGCCGGAGCCCGATTGCTCAGCCGATCAGCAACACGGTTGTGGCGCAGGATCACCGAAGCAGAGGAATGCTGGCCCTCTGTCTTTGCTTTGCGGAGAGCCTGCTTCGCGACGCACAAACTTTTCTGATGCAGTGCGGTTTTGGCCTTCGCACCTGCACAGAACTATGCAAAACCGTCACCGCTGGAACTTGACCCAAGGGAATGTGCCGATGAGTGTGGCGGTCGAAACAAAGGCGTTGACGCCGCCGGACATTGCGGCCCGAAAGCACAAGAAGCCGATTGTCTGCTTAACAGCGTATACAACGCCCGTTGCGCGCCTCGCCGATAGGCATTGCGACGTGGTCCTGGTCGGCGACAGCGTCGGCATGGTGCTTCATGGCCTGACGTCAACCCTCGGGGTTACGCTGGAGATGATGATCATGCACGGCAAGGCCGTCCGCCGCGGTCTTGAACGGGCGCTGATGGTCGTCGACATGCCGTTCGGCTCCTATGAGGAGGGCTGCGAACAGGCCTTTCGCAACGCCGCCCGGCTGATGGCGGAGACCGGATGCGCCGCGGTCAAGCTGGAGGGCGGCGAGAGCATGGCTGACACGATCCGCTATCTCACTGCCCGCGGCATCCCCGTCATGAGCCACGTCGGGCTGACACCGCAAGCGATCAATGTGCTTGGCGGCTACAAGGTCCAGGGCAGGGGCGGAGACGGCGACAGGATTTTGCGCGACGCTGTTGCTGTTGCCGAATCCGGCTCATTCTCCGTTGTGCTGGAAAAGGTTGCCGAGCCGCTCGCACGAAGAATAACCGAGGAGGTTACGATTCCAACCATCGGGATCGGCGCCTCCGCCGCCTGCGACGGCCAGGTTCTAGTAGTCGACGATATTCTGGGCATGTTCACCGCTTTTCGTCCGAAATTCGTCAAGCGCTATGCCGAACTGGGCTCAGAGGCCGAAGCTGCCATTGCGGCTTACGCGGATGATGTGCGGGAAGGGCGCTTTCCGGCGGCCGAACATCTCTTCGCCGACGCGCCGCAGGCCGGAGAAGCCGCGTGAGCGTGCCGATCGTCCGCACCATTGCCGAGCTTCGTACCGTTGTGGCGGGATGGCGCCGTTCTGGTGCCAATATCGCCGTGGTGCCTACGATGGGAGCCTTGCATGAAGGGCATTTGAGTCTCGTGCGTTCTGCGCTTCAAAAGGCCGATCGTGTGATCGTGACGCTGTTCGTCAATCCCAAGCAGTTCAACAGTGCCGCGGATCTTGCCGCCTATCCCCGCACGGAAAACGAAGACGCTGCAAAGCTTACGCCGCTGGGCGCCCACCTGCTTTATGTTCCCGATGCGACTGCGATGTATCCTGACGACTTCGCCACGACCGTATCCGTGTCCGGCGTCAGTGAAAGCCTGTGCGGTGCGTTCCGGCCTGGCCATTTCGATGGGGTGGCGACCGTCGTTGCAAAGCTCTTCCTCCAGACCGGCGCTGATTTCGCCTTTTTCGGAGAGAAGGACTTCCAGCAGCTTCTACTTGTCAGGCGCATGGTCCGGGACCTGGATATTCCGATCACCGTCGTCCCCTGTCCGACAGTCCGGGAAGCCGATGGTCTCGCTTTGTCATCGCGCAATATCCGGCTCTCGCCGGCAGAGCGCGCCGTTGCCCCAAGGCTAGCATCGGTCCTACTCGATACGGCGTCGGGGCTCTCGAACGGCTCTCCCGTCCTGCCAACGCTTGCCGAAGCGCGCGCAGCGATCCTGTCCGCAGGCTATCGCGAGGTCGAGTACCTGGAACTCCGTGGCGAGGCAGATCTGCAACCGATAGCAAGCCTGGATCGGCCGGCACGCCTGTTTGCAGCGGCCTGGCTCGGCGAAACGCGGCTCATTGATAACGCCAGAACACTGCCGTCTCCCCTTCTCGTTGACAAGCCGCCGTTATCAATCGGGCATGCCTCCACCCGTGCCGACGGTCACACCGCAACGCCAGCATTAAAGGATGAGCTTGTAGGCTCTGGCAAGCGGCGCTACCCCTGACCAACTCCACCCTGTTAGCGCTGGATCGCCCCCTCTGGATGAATCACCGCAGCAGGGCGCCGGAAATGTCCGCTGATGCTCGGCGGTTCGGTTGTGGTGAGCATCGCCGTCCTGCCATGTCGGGCTTGGCGACCTGCGACTATTTCAGCAGTTTGATCAGGACAGTGAAAGCCGCGTCGATGTCAGCGCGAACCGCAGCCCGGACCGCCTCCGCGTTGCGGTCTCGCAGCGCTGCAAACATCTCCTGATGGTGCTGGTTGGCGGTCGAATAGTTTCCGGAATCGTGCAGCATGTTGAAATAGGGACTGATCTGCAGCCACAGGTTCTCGATGATGTTGAGCATGTTTTCCGAGCCCGCGGCTCGATAGATGGAGAAATGGAAGGCGTAGTTGGCCCTGAGGTAGGATTTGACGTCGCCGGCGGCATTGGCCTGTTCGAGTGCGTCCAGATGCTGGCGCAGCAGCGCCACGCTGGCATCGTCCATTCGCTCGGCCGCCCATGCGGCGGCGATCGCCTCGATCTCAAACCTGACGTTCCTGAGATCGATGAGTCGCGCGCGGCTTAATGCGGGGATACCGATTGACCGGCCCGAAACCACCATCAATGCGTTGGCGGCGCTCAGACGCCGCAGTGCCTCGCGAACCGGCATCGGGCTGACGCCGAAAGCGTCGGCAAGGCTCTGCACCGTCACCATTTCACCTGGAACGATACTGCCGTCGAGGATCAACTCGGTGACGTGCCGGTAAACCCTGTCCTGCAGGGTTTCCCTGGAAAGCGGTGTGATCTCGACGCCCGGCTTCCTGAATGCCGCCCCAGCCATCTCTGCCTACCTTTCCCCATATGGCGACATACGGCGACGCTCTTGTCCTACCCGGCGCCTGTGCCCGGAATGCAAGGTTCGGATTGCCGCGTCAAGCGCCGGTCTATCCGGCTTTTACTTATTAGCTTTTCATCATTGATCTTTGATCAAATCATGATACGGTCAGCTGCATCGAATGACAAGGAGCACGTTTCGTGCCCTTGGGAGGCATTTGGTCGTCTGAACTGGGAGGAGTTTCGAATGGGTATCGGATCGAAAGCCCGGCGGCTCGCGCTGCTTGCCGGCATGGCTGTTTGCGCTTTTGGGATGTCGGCCGCCGAAGCGGCCGGAAAGCACAAGATATTTCTCAGCATGAGCTTCATCGGCAATGATTGGCAGGCCGAGGCCGCCAACATGGTCAAGGCGATGGCGTCGCACAAGAGCATGGCCGACAAGGTGGACCTCCAGGTCCAGGTTGCGGGGCCGAACGCACAGCGCCAGATCCAGCAGATCAATGCCATGGTCCAGGCAGGCGCCGAAGCCATCGTGATCTTCCCGATCTCGCCGACCGCGCTCAACCAGGTGGTGAAGAACGCCTGCGATAAGGGCGTGAAGGTGTTTGCCTATGATGCCGAGATCACGGAGCCTTGCGCCTACAACGTCCATATCGACCAGGAAGAGGCTGGCCGCGTAACGGCGGAGTGGCTGGTCAAGAAGCTCAATGGCAAGGGCAACATCATCGCGGTGACCGGCGTTCCCGGTACCTCGGTCGATGATCTGCGCACCAAGGCCGCGAAGGAGGTGTTTGCCAAGCATCCCGACATCAAGATCGTCGGCGAGGCTGTCGGCATGTGGAGCCAGGCGGTGGCCCGTACCGAACTTTCCAAGATATTGGCGACGCGCAGCTGGGACGACATAAATGGGCTGTGGATGCAGGTAGGCTGCTTCACCGCCAATTCCATGCAACTCGAGGCCGGCAAAAAGGTCAGCGAACTCCTGCCTTGCGCCGGCGAGGGCTCCAATGGCGGGCGCATCCAGATGCTGCCGGAGGGCACGGAGGTCGAGGGCGCAACCTCTCCCTATGCGCCGCTCGGCGCGCCGCGCATTTCCTACGCGTCGCCGCCTTATTCCGGTGCGCTGGCCCTCAAGCTTGCGGTCGAGGCGCTTGACGGCAAGGAGGTTGCCAAGAAGACAATCCTGCCACTGCCGGTCGTCACCAACGAGACGATAAAGCTTTGTGACGAAGGCACCTGGGCGGAGATGAAGGCGGGCTGCAACGCGTTCAAACCGTCGCTGGTCTCCAATCCCGGCTGGTTCGCCTCGATCTTCTCCGACCAGACACCTGAAATCGGTCTCGCGGCCGCCCTTGTCGGCCAGCCCGAGGAGTAAGGCTCTCCGAAATGGGGCGTGGGGTGCCTTTCGAGGCACTCCACGCACCTTTCATACAGGCCGGGACTGGGATCATGATATCAGCGCAATCGACAGCTGTCGGCATAGAGGGCGTCCGCAAGGCGTTCGGCGCGACCGTCGCCCTCGATGGCGTCTCTTTCGAGATCACTTCCGGCAGCGTGCACGCGCTGCTCGGCGAGAATGGCGCCGGCAAGTCGACGCTCGTCAAGCTGCTGTCGGGACTAGTGCGGCCCGACGAAGGGCAAATCACCGTTTTTGGTGAACCGGCGCCGCTCGGTTCGCCGCGCGCCGCGCACGCCAAGGGCGTGCAGACAGCCTTCCAGGAAATGACGCTGGTGCGCGATCTCAGCGTTCTCGACAACATGCTGCTGCCCTACGCGCCTGTCGGCCCGATCGGCCTGATCAAGCGGTCGGCCGCGCGCAAGGCGGTGCGCCAGCACATTTCCGATCTCGGCTTTTCGGTCGATCTCGACGCCGAAGTGGCAACGCTCGATCTCGCCGTCCGGCAGAAGATCGAGATCGCGCGCGCGCTCTATCGCAAGCCGCGCATCCTCCTGCTCGACGAACCGACCTCGACGCTGTCGGGCGGCGATGTCGAATGGCTGGGCGGCATCATCGCGCGACTTAAGGCCGCCGGCACAACGGTCGTGTTCATCACCCATCGCATGCGCGAGGTGCGGGCCTTCTGCGATATGCTGACCATTCTCAGGAACGGCCATCATATCGTGACGGCGCCGGTTGCCGACGTCCCGGATGGAGAAGTGATCGAAAAGATCATCGGTCGCAGCATCGCCCAGACCTTTCCGCCGAAACCCGAAAGCGAGGCCGTCTTCGGTCCTCCGGTGCTCGGCGTGCGCGATCTCAAGGCCGGGAGGAAGCTCGACGGCGTCGGTTTCGACCTGCGCAAGGGCGAGATCCTCGGCATTGCCGGGCTTCAGGGCATGGGCCAGCTCGACCTGTTCCTCGCCTGCTTCGGCATGGCCGAGATCGAGCGCGGCCATATCCTGGTCGACGGCCGCATGGTTTGGCTTGGATCGCCCGCCGATGCGCTCAAGCCCAACATGGCGATCGGGCTGGTACCCGAGGACCGCAAGACCGAAGGCCTGTTCCTGAAACTCTCGGGCCGGCAGAACGTATCGCTGCCGGTCGTCGCGCGTTTTACCCGATTTGGCCTGATCAGCAGGCACGAGGAGGCGCGGGCCGTACAGTCCGCCTTCTCGACGGTCGAGGTCGACCACCGCGCCATGTGGACTAGGGCGGGGGCGTTTTCGGGCGGCAACCAGCAGAAGATCGCCATCGCCAAATGGCTGGTCGCCGAAAGCCGCATCCTGCTGCTCTTCGACCCAACCCGCGGCATCGACGTCGGCACCAAGCACGAACTCTATGTGATGATGCGCGACTATGTGGCGGCCGGCGGCTCGATCCTTCTGCATTCAACCGAAATTCCCGAGCTGGTCCATCAATGCGACCGGGTGCTCGTCCTCTATGACGGTCGCCTGGTGGCGGAGCTTGCCGGCAACGACATCACGGAAGGCGCGATCATGCGACCGGCGCTGGGACACGGCGACTTGGTCCGGGAGGCGGCGGAATGAGCGTGACGAGTTTGCCCGCCGCGGCACCGGCCACGACATTGTCGCGGCTTCTCGCGCGGCACAGCGGCGCGATCATCGCGGCGATCGTCTTTGCGGTGCTCCTGCTTATCGTCGATCTGGTCAGTGCCGGGCGGCTCACCTATTTCGACATTTCGTTTCTCTCCAGCGGCGGCGCCACCTCGGCACTGGCGGCGATCGGCCAGACCGTGGTCATCCTGTCCGGCGGTTTCGACCTGTCCGCCGGCGCGGTGATCTCGCTGGTCAATGTCGTCCTGGCAAAAGGCATGGATCCGATGGCGACCGGCACCAGTGTCGCGCTGTGGACCTTGGCCGGAATTGGTGTCGGCATGCTGGTCGGCGCCTTCAACGGCTTCTTCATCGCCGTCCTGCGCATGCAGCCAATCGTCGTCACGCTGTCGACCATGTTCATCCTGCAGGGGGTAACGCTGCTGGTTATGGACAAGCCGGGCGGCTTCGTCTCTCCCGATCTTGGCGCCTTCTATCTCGGTGATGCCATCGCCGGCTGGATACCGATGCCGCTGGTGGTTATTGGTGTCGTCCTGCTCGGCTGGTTCTGGCTCAAAGGCACACGCTTCGGGACGGCTCTCTATGCGATCGGCAGCGATCCGGATGCGGCCGCTTCGGTCGGCGTGCGCGTCGTTCTCGTGCGCTTCCTGGTCTATGTCATAGCCGGCGGCTGCTACGGGCTCGCCGGCGTTTTCATCAGCGCCCAGACCGGCAGCGGCGATCCGCTGGTCGGCAACCCGTTGTTGCTGTCGATGTTCGCGGCGGTCGTTGTCGGCGGTACAAGGCTGGGCGGCGGTCAAGGCGGGCCGGTTGGCACCGTCTTTGGCGCCTACATCCTGATGATGGTCGTCAACATCCTGCTCGTACTCAACGTCTCGGCCTATTATTCGACGATCGCCGAGGGCACGATCCTCATCCTTGCCGTGCTTGCCGGCTCGCTGTCGCATGGCTCCGTGCTCGCCCGCCAACTGCGTGCGCTACGGGCGCGGTTGGCCGCATGGCGCGCCGGAATGCTGCCCTCGCAGATCGATCGCACCGACCGGCGGCTGAGGATCGCGCGTGGCAGCACCGACGATCAGCAGGCGCCGCATCCGGCCTTCCATATCCGCAATGCCGAGACGCTGCGTTATGCGCTGCCGGCCTATGTCTGCCTGGCCGTCGTCGTGATCGTCACCCAGATCTGGCTCGGACGCGCCATCCTCAACGTCACCTACTGGAACTCGCTGTTCGTGCTGTCGAGCTTCCTCGCCGTCCTGGCGCTTGGGCAAGGTAGCGTAATCCTCACCGGTGGGCTCGACCTGTCGGTGCCGTGGACGATCGGCCTCTCGGGCATCCTGCTTGCCGGCATGGTCAACGGATCGGATGCTGCACTTGCCTATGCGCTGCCGGCGGTGCTGCTCATCGCTTGCCTGATCGGTCTTGCCAACGGCATCGGCATCGTCTTCCTCGGAATTTCGCCGATCGTGATGACGCTGGCCACCAACGGCATTCTGCAAGGCGTCGCGCTGCTCTACTCGCAGGGTACGCCGGCCGGCTTCTCCTCGCCGATGCTGCGCTGGTTCATGACCGGGAAGGTATTCGTTGTGACGCCGGTGGTGCTGTTCATGATCGCCTTCGTCGTCTTTGCCGTGCTGCTGCTCGGCCGCACCGCTTTCGGCCGCCGGGTTTATGGCATCGGCAACAGCCTGCGCGCCGCCCAGCTCTCCGGCATCGCGGTCGGGCGCACGCTCATCCTCGTCTATGTGCTGTCGGCGGTCTGCGCCGGGCTCGTCGGCATCATGCTCACCGGCTTTTCCGGCCAGGCCAGCCTCGGCATGGGTGACGATTATCTGCTGCCCTCGATCGCCGTTGTCGTGGTCGGGGGTGCGCTGATCACCGGCGGGCGCGGCCATTATCTCGGCATGCTGGGCGGCGTGCTGCTTTTGACCGCGTTGCAGATGCTGCTCGCCGGCACGACGCTGCCTTACGCGACGCGGGCGATCCTGTTCGGGCTGGTGGTGCTCGGTGCCGTCATGGCGCTGCGCGAAAGGCGGATTCAGTGAAAGGAATGGAATAATGAGCTCAAGCGCACCGGCATCGGCGGACGAATTCCTGACCGGGCTCAAAGGCCAGCGCGTGCTGGTGACGGCGGGTGCCGGCGGCATCGGGTTTGCCATTGCAGAGACGCTGTCGAGGCTCGGCGCGCGTGTCGTGATCTGCGATATTTCCGACGAGGCGCTGGCCGCTGCTCCAGAGAGAATTACGCTCGCCGCCGCAGTCAAAGCCGACGTCTCGCGCGACGACGATGTCGACCAGCTGTTCGAGACCGTCAAGGAGAAGCTCGGCGGGCTCGACGCCCTGATCAACAACGCCGGCATTGCCGGGCCGACCGGTGGCGTCGATGAGATCGATCCGGCAGACTGGCGGCGTTGCATAGACATTTGCCTGACCGGCCAGTTCCTGTGCGCGCGGCGTGCCGTGCCGCTGATCAAGGCGGCGGGCGGGGGCTCGATCGTCTCGATGTCTTCCGCCGCCGGCCGCCATGGCTACGCGTTCCGCACGCCGTATTCGGCTGCCAAGTTCGGCGTTGTCGGCCTGACCCAGAGTCTTGCCAAGGAACTCGGACCGCATGGGATCAGGGTCAACGCCATCTTGCCCGGCATCATCGAAGGGCCGCGCATCGACAAGGTCATTGCCGACCGGGCAAAGCAGCTCGGCGTTTCAAACGAGGAGATGACGCAGCGCTATCTGCAAAACATCTCGCTGCGCCGCATGACCAGCCCATACGATGTTGCCGCGATGGTCGCCTTCCTGCTTTCCGATGCGGGCGTCAATATTTCCGGCCAGTCGCTCGGCGTCGATGGCAACGTCGAGACACTCTGAGGGGGAGATCATGGCGAAGGTAGCAATTGTCGGAAGCGGCTTCATCGGGCGAGCGTGGGCGATCAGCTTCGCTCGTGCAGGCCATGATGTGCGCATGTGGGACCAGGCGCCGGCCGCGGCCAGCGGTGCGCGCGACTATATCGCTGGCGTGCTCGGCGACCTTGCCGCCAACGATTTGCTGCGGGGACAGGCGGTCGATGCCGTGCTCGGCCGCATCACCATTGTGGCGGAGCTTGGCGACGCCTTGGCCGATGCCGTCCACGTCCAGGAGAACACGCCGGAAAACCTCGAGGTGAAGCGTGACGTGTTCTCCCGGATCGACGCCCTTGCCGGTCCGCAGGCGGTGATCGCCAGTTCCACCTCGGCGCTGTTGCCGTCGAAATTCACCGATCATCTTGAGGGGCGCCATCGCTGCCTCGTCGTGCACCCGATCAATCCGCCCTATCTCATCCCGGCAGCGGAGGTGGTGCCGGCGCCATGGACTTCTGCCGACACGGTGGAAAGGACCCGCGCGTTTCTCGTCGAAGCTGGCCATGCGCCACTGGTGATGAAGCGCGAGCTCGACGGCTTCATCATGAACCGCCTGCAAGGCGCACTGCTGGAGGAGGCGTTCCGGCTTGTGGCCGACGGCTATGCCAGCGTCGAGGACGTCGACACTGGCCTGCGCGACGGTTTGGCGCTGCGCTGGTCGTTCATGGGTCCGTTCGAGACGATCGACCTCAATGCACCGGGTGGTGTGCGCGACTATGTCGAGCGCTACCAGACGATCTATTCCAACATCTTCCCGCAGATGCTGCGCCGCGTCGACTGGGCCGGCGAGGTCATGGAGACCGTCGAGGCCGACCGTCGCAAGCGCCTGCCGCGGGAAGAACTCAGCGAACGACAGGTCTGGCGCGACCGCCGGCTGATGGCACTGGCGGCGCACAAGAAAAAATCGGATCAGGAGTTTGGACGATGACGGAAACAAGCCGCAAGCCCGGCGCCCAGCAACCCAACGACAAGGTGATCATCACCTGCGCGGTGACGGGAGCGATCCATACGCCGACCATGTCGCCTTATCTACCGATCACGCCAGACCAGATCGCCTCGGAGGCGATTGCGGCGGCGGAGGCTGGTGCGGCGATCCTGCATCTGCATGCCCGCGACCCCGAGACCGGCAAGCCCGACCAGACGCCGGAGGCGTTCGCGCGTTTCCTGCCGCGCGTCAAGCAAGGCACCAATGCCGCCATCAACATCACCACCGGCGGCAGTCCCTACATGAAGGTGGAGGAGCGTGTGCGCCCCGCCGCCCAGTTCAAGCCGGAAGTCGCCTCGCTCAACATGGGCTCGATCAATTTCGGGCTCTATCACCTCGTAGACAAATATGAAACGTTCAAGTTCGACTGGGAAAGACCCCACCTGGAAGCGACGCGTGATCTGGTCTTCCGCAACTCGTTCAAGGACATCGAATATATACTGGCGACCTGCTACGACAACGGCACGCGCTTCGAGTTCGAGTGCTACGACATCGCCCATCTCTATAACCTCTCCCATTTCGCCGATCGCGGGCTGGTGAAGCCGCCGTTCTTCGTGCAGTCGGTATTCGGCCTGCTCGGCGGCATCGGCACCCATCCGGAAGACGTCGCCCATATGAAGCGCACCGCCGACCGGCTGTTCGGCGAGCAGTTCCGCTGGTCGGTGCTGGGTGCGGGCGCCAGCCAGTTGCGCATCGCGGCGCAATCGGCAGCGCTTGGCGGCAACATCCGCGTCGGGCTTGAAGACAGTCTTTGGGCCGGCAGGGGCAGGCTTGCCAAGTCGAATGCCGAGCAGGTGGTGCTTGCCCGCAAGATCATCGAAGGCCTCGGCATGGAAGTGGCAACGCCCGATGAGGCCCGCGAAATCCTGTCATTGAAAGGCGGCGACCAGGTCGCGTTTTGACCTTTGCCGCAGAGCGCCGAAACAGAGGAGGACGGTATGAAGATCGAAGTCGTGGTGGACGTGAAGACCACGCTGGGCGAAGGGCCGCTGTGGGACGTCGAGCAGGAGCGCCTCTATTGGATCGACAGTTTCGACGGGCGCGTGTTTCGGGCAACCGCGGACGGGAGCGAGATCCGGTGCTGGGACGTGCCGATGAAGATCGGTTCGATGGCACTGCGCAAGGACGGCGGTGGCGCGGTGGTATCGCTGCAGCGCGGTTTCCATCTGCTTGATTTCGCCACCGGCGAGGTGACGCCGATTCACGATCCGGAGCCGGACAGGCCGATGAACCGGCTCAATGACGGAAAGGTCGATCGGCGCGGCCGCTTCTTCGCCGGCTCAATGGACACGATGGAAGAGGGACCCTCCGGCGGGCTCTACCGGCTCGATCCGGATTTCTCCGTTACCAGAATAGCTTCCGGCATCATCTGCTCGAACGGTCCGTGCTGGAGCCCGGACGACCGCACCTTCTATTTCGCCGACACCTGGACCGGCGAGATCTGGGCCTACGACTATAATATCGAAACGGGTGCCGCCAACAACCGGCGCACCTTCACCCGCGTCGATACCAGCCGGGGAGGGGCGGCTGACGGCTCGACCGTCGATGCGGAAGGATTCCTGTGGAACGCGCTGGTCTATGACGGCAGGCTGGTGCGTTACGCGCCCGACGGCAGCGTTGATCGCATCATCGACATGCCCGTCAAGAAGATCACCAGCGTCATGTTCGGCGGGCCGAAGCTCGACACCCTGTACGTCACTTCGATGGCCAAGCCGCCGCTGCCGCGCTTTCCAAGCGACGGTGTCTTGCGCGGCAGCCTTTTTGCCATCACCGGCCTGGGTGCAACGGGAGTTCCGGAGCCAAGATTTGCCGCATAAATCGGTGCTTAATGGCGATCATCCTCCCCGCCTCTTGGTGCCACCCCAACCTCCCGCCGCAGGGCAACCGGCGCTGGAAGCTCGTGCCGTGCGGTTCTGGCGTGGGGTCGTGTCAGGAACTAAGAGCACCAATGGCGGCAGCACGGCAGGCGCTGCGCGAGCCATCACCAGTCCCGTGTTGAGGGCATGTGGGTTTCCGCCATCAACCGCTTCGTCATCGACCACAAGCTGCAGTCATAGCCCTTCGTATGGACCGACGATCCCGACAAAATCATCACCGCCGCCGCACGCGGGCACCAGGTGCAGGAGTCGATCCATAGCATTGGCTATAGCAGTGTGGCGATCCGCGAATGTCCACTCTCCAGCAACCGGCCAATAGGCAAGTTCGACCCCAAACAGACGTCGTCGTCAGTCTTTCGCTAGTCGAGAGCTGCCGCGGGCGTATTGTGCTAGTGCCGCGGGATGCTCTTCGGTCATTGGCTTCACACGGTCGGGGCTTTCCTCAACCAGCCTTGCCGCCACAGACAGCCTTATTCCTGTCGTCACAGCAACGTCCGGCATCGTTTCCAGTTGCGGCTGCCTACAGCAAGTGGAGGTGTTCTGGGCGTTGCGTCTTGGACAATATCGGCGGCGCACTCGCAAAACGAACCCAGGCGAACGGACGAGGGCCTTTGGAAGCTGCCCTGTCACTGCCTCGTTTCCATTTGGCGGGCGCCCGACATTTGCGGAAAGCCCGGAAAGCCCGGATATTCCGGAATAAAGGAGTCTCGCCGATGAGCACCATCGTCACCGCCGCCGCCGTCTCGAAAAATTTTGGCGCCTATCAGGATGCCGCGGTCCGCGACCCGGTAATCATCACCAAGAACGGTCGCCCGCGCACGGTGCTGCTGGCCTATGAGGATTTTGTCCGGCTGTCGAAGCGCGACCGGCGGGTCGATCTGACAGCGGAGCTCGGCTCGGACGAGATCGCCGCGGTCGAAGCCTCTGAAATGGAGCCGGATCTCGACCATCTCGACGACGAGCTCTCTGGGTCAAAACCCTCGGGTCAAAACCCTCGGGTCGAAACCCCTCGGGGCAAAAGGCCTGACGGCAAAAAATGCTACCGGCTGAAATCAAGGTCGGCCACGTCTTCCGTTACTCCTACCTCTGGCATTGGCAACACCGCGAAGGCCGCGAGGAAGGCGACAAGGACCGGCCCTGCCTGGTGCTCGCGCTGGTCGCCATGCAGGAGGACGGCTCGCCGGTCGTCCGGGTCCTGCCGATCACCACGCCGCCGTCCGATCCCGATGATGCCATCGAGATTCCGGCTGCGGTCAAGCTGCGTTTGCGGCTTGACGGCGAGCGGTCGTGGATCGTTTTGACGGAAAGCAACCGGTTCGCCTGGCCTGGCCCCGACATCCGGCCGCTGGAGACGGAGAGCGGCTATTGCGGGCCGCTGCCGCCGGCTTTGTTTACCGCGGTCAAGCGCCGGTTTGTCGCCATCGCGACAAGCCAGGCGCACACCAGCACGTCGCGCACCGCGCGACGCCGGCAGGCGCTGCGGCATGCCGGGCGGCATCAGGAGGTGGAGTGCCGCGGACTGGAGGGCGCGCCCCGTCATCTGGCGGGGAAGCGGAGCGGCCGTTCAGGCCTCTACTACTATTGTCGGCGCGCCGGGCCTGGCATGGCCGATGATGCGAGCCAAAGGATAGCCGTCCGCGACGATCCTCTCGACGAGCGCCGCTGCGTGGTCGGTCTCGCAAGCAACCAGCAATCCGCCCGAAGTCTGTGGATCCGTGAGAAGATGGCGTCGCCACTCGGGCATGCCGGGAGGTAAGCTTACCGCGTCGCCATAGCTCGCCCAGTTGCGCCGCGATGCGCCGGTAACGTGGCCGTCGACCGCGAGCGAGGCAGCTTCGGAAAAGAGCGGCACGTCGTGGTTGCAAATTATCAGCGTGCACCCGGAACCGCGTGCCATCTCGAGGGCATGTCCGAGCAAGCCAAATCCGGTCACGTCGGTGACGGCGTGGACGCTCGCGTCCTGCGCCAGCTCCGATCCGATCCGGTTGAGAAGGGTGGTGGAGGCGATCATTTCGCGATAGCCGCTCTCGGAAAGCGCCTGCTTTTTGATGGCGGCGGAGTAGATGCCGACGCCGAGCCCTTTCGTCAGGATCAAGGCGTCACCCGGCCTGGTGTCAGAATTGCGTCGGATATCTCCGGGTCGGCATGTGCCGATGACTGCGAGGCCATAAATCGGCTCCGGCGAGTCGATCGAGTGGCCACCTGCAACCGGGATTCCGGCGTCGGCGCAGACAGCTTCGCCACCTTTCAGGATTTCGCGGACCATGAGCATCGGGATCTTGTCGAGAGGCATCCCGAGGATCGCCAGCGCCATGATCGGCCGGCCACCCATCGCATAGACATCGGACAGGGCGTTGGTTGCGGCAATCCGGCCGAAATCGTAGGGGTCATCTACCATAGGCATGAAGAAGTCGGTGGTCGCGATGACGCAAGTCGCGCCGTCGAGTTGCCAGACTGCCGCATCGTCGCCGGTCTCCGTGCCGACGAGAAGCTGATGATAGGGACTGGCAGCCGCCGGATTAGCGAGAAGCTGCTGCAGCACTGACGGTGCCAGCTTACAGCCGCAACCGCCGCCATGGGCGAGGCTGGTCAGGCGCACAACGGGCGCATCCGTTATTTCGGGCGAGAGGGCAATTGCCATAGTCGTCGAGCCTCCTCTGCTGGCACGCTTTAGTAGGGATCAAGGTCAACCGGAATGGAAAATACGATCGCGCCAACGCACGGCGCGTTTGGAGCACGCTTGCTCTCGGCGGATTTCATTAAGTTAGGAAAGGCAAGCACCGTATCCGGCGTGCGAGGCATCGCCGTCATTGGGTATCGATCGAAAGGCGCCCCGACCCGCGGGAGCTGTTTCATCGCCACGCTCTACAGTATGGTAATGCGTTCGTTTTCGTCAATCGCAGTCGCGGTCACGAAAAGATGACAAGAATATTCAACAATAATACACAAAGCCGATTTGCGGGCACAAGCCTGTTGCAGGAAGGCGGTTCGGAGGGGCACTTTTGCTGCACCGTACGCACCTCGTTCTTTGGCATTGATTTTATTTGGTCCGAGACTAGTTAGTCGGATTGAACCGTTGGTTCGAGTTGCCTTGTGGGGCATCGGCTTCGGGAGAAACCCATGAACATCGATCTTTCTCGACGCGCGTTCCTGCAAACAGCAGGCGCGGGTCTCGCCGGTACTACGCTTGGAGCCCTCGGCTTCGGCGATAGCGAGGCCGCACACGCGGCGGCTATACGGCCCTTCAAGCTCGCGAACACCACCGAAACACGCAACACCTGTCCATACTGCTCGGTGGCTTGCGGCATAATCTTGTATTCGAAGGGCGATCTCAGAAAGGGCGAGCCGGCCGAGATCACCCATATCGAGGGTGACACTGATCATCCGACCAATCGCGGCACCTTGTGCCCCAAAGGGTCGGCCCTGCTCGGATTTGTCAAGTCGCCGACCCGTCTGCAACATCCGATGATCCGCAAACCGGGCTCGGACAAGTTCGAGCCGATAAGCTGGGAAGACGCACTCGGCCGCATCGCCCGTCTGATGAAGGACGATCGCGACAAGAACTTCGTCGCGACGAACAATGACGGCGTGACGGTCAACCGGTGGATCACCACCGGCTTCCTCGCCGCCTCGGCTTCGACCAATGAAACCGCGTTCGCGACCTACAAGGTGGTCCGCAGCGCGGGCATGCTGGTGTTCGACAACCAGGCACGTGTCTGACACGGCCCGACGGTGGCGAGTCTCGCCCCAACATTCGGCCGCGGCGCAATGACCAATTCCTGGACCGACATCAAGAACACGGATCTCGTCGTCATCATGGGCGGCAATGCCGCGGAAGCGCATCCTTGCGGCTTCAAATGGGTCACAGAGGCGAAGGCCAACCGCGGCGCCAAGCTCATCGTCATCGACCCGCGCTTTACGCGCTCGGCTTCGGTGTCGGATCTTTACGCGCCGATCCGCCAGGGAACGGACATCGCCTTCCTGCTCGGGCTGATCAACTACTGCATCCAGAACGATAAGGTGCAATGGGACTATCTGAAGACCTTCACCAACGCGACGTATGTCGTCAAGGAGGGCTTCACCTATCAGGACGGCCTCTTCTCCGGCTATAACGAGGCGAAGCGAGACTATGACAAGTCCAGTTGGGACTATGACATAGGAACGGACGGCTTTGCCGTTGTCGACGCGACATTGGCCAATCCCCGCTGCGTCTGGAATCTGCTCAAGAAGCATGTCGCGGTCTACACGCCGGAGATGGTCGAGCGCATCTGCGGCACACCCAAGGACCGGTTCCTGAAGGTGGCCGCGATGGTCGCCGAGACGTCGTCTCCGACCAAGGCGATGACCTCGATGTACGCGCTCGGCTGGACCCAGCACTCGAAGGGCTCGCAGAACATCCGCGCCATGGCGATGCTGCAGCTTGTTCTCGGCAATATTGGTATACGCGGCGGCGGCATGAACGCGCTTCGCGGTCACTCCAACATCCAGGGGCTGACCGACCTCGGGCTGATGTCGAACCTGCTGCCCGGTTATCTGACGCTGCCGACCGAGAAGGAGGTCGATCTGGCAGCCTACATGTCGACCCGAGGCTTCAAGCCGCTCCGGCCGAACCAGATGAGCTACTGGCAGAACTACAGGAAGTTCTTCGTAAGCTTCCAAAAGTCAATGTGGGGCAACGCGGCAACGCCGGAGAACGGCTTCGCCTACGACTACCTGCCGAAGCTCGACCTGCCGGGCTACGATCTGCTGCGGGCTTTCGAGCTGATGCACCAGGGCAAGATGAACGGCTATTTCTGCCAGGGCTTCAACCCGCTACAGGCAGCTCCCAACAAGAAGAAGGTGATCGAGTCCCTCTCGAAGCTCAAATACCTCGTCATCATGGATCCGTTGGACACGGAGACGGGCCGGTTCTGGGAGAACCACGGGCCGTACAACGATGTCGATCCGTCGCAGATTCAGACGGAAGTCTACCAGCTTCCCTCCACCTGCTTCGCCGAGGACGACGGCTCGCTGGTCAATTCGGGGCGCTGGCTGCAGTGGCATTGGGCCGGCGGCACGCCCCCCGGCGAGGCCAAACGCGATACCTGGATCATGGCGCAGCTCTATCTGCGCCTGAAAGAGCTCTACAGCAAGGAAGGTGGCGCCTTCGCGGATCCGATCGTCAAGCTCAACTGGCCTTATGCCGATCCCGGCGATCCGAAGGCCGAGGAGCTTGCCCAGGAGATCAATGGTAGGGCGCTCGCCAGGGTAACCGACACGGCCGACCCGACAAAGCTGCTGGCCGAGGCCGGAAAGCTCTTGCCGGGCTTCGCCGCGCTGCGCGACGACGGCTCCACCTCCTGCGGCTGCTGGATTTATTCCGGCTGCTTCAACGAAAACGGCAACAACATGGCCAGGCGGGACACCACCGATCCTGACGAAACCGGCGCCTATTCCAAATGGGCGTTCTCATGGCCTGCCAACCGCCGCATTCTCTACAACAGGGCGTCGGCTGACCTCACCGGAAAGGCTTGGGATCCAAGCCGCAAGGTGATTGAATGGGACGGCACGAAATGGTCGGGCTACGATGTCCCCGACATCTTGCCAACGGCAAAGCCCGATCAAGTAGGCCCGTTCATCATGAATCCGGAAGGCGTCTCGCGCCTCTTTACCCGGGGCATGATGCGCGACGGACCATTCCCGGCGCATTACGAGCCATTCGAGTCGCCCATCGCGAACCCGATAGCTCCCAAAGTTCGCGGCAACCCCGCAGCGCGGGTGTTCGAAGGCGATATGGCCCAGTTCGCCGAATCGGCTTCGCAGGAGTTCCCCTACGCGGCGACCTCCTACCGACTGACCGAGCATTTCCACTTCTGGACCAAGCACGTCATCACCAATGCGGTGATGCAGCCGGAGTTTTTCGTGGAAATTTCCGAACAGCTTGCGGCCGAGAAGGGCATCACCAAAGGCGGCTGGGTGCGCGTCTGGTCGAAGCGCGGTTCCGTTGTGGCGAAGGCCATGGTGACCAAGCGGATCAGGCCGCTCACCTGCGATGGCAAGACCGTCCACATCGTCGGAATACCGCTGCACTGGGGCTTCACGGGAGCGGCGAAGAAAGGCTTTGGCCCGAACATGCTCACCCCGTTTGTCGGCGACGCCAACATCGAGACGCCGGAATACAAGGCGTTCCTTGTCAACATCGAGCCCATCGCCGGGCCGGTAGCGTAGGAGGAGTAAGCGATGTTTCCTCCACTTCCAAATCCTTCGACGACGGATACCGCACCGCGTTTTTCCGACAAGGACCTCATCCGCCGCTCTGCCTCGACGGTTCCCGCGCCCGAGCAGCAATTGACGGAAGTCGCCAAGCTCATCGATGTTTCGAAATGCATCGGCTGCAAGGCGTGCCAGACGGCCTGCATCGAGTGGAACGACACGCATCCGGAGATCGGCTTCAATGCCGGCGTCTATGAGAATCCTGCCGATCTGACGCCGGACATGTTCACGCTGATGCGCTTCAGCGAATGGGACAATCCCGAGACAAACGAACTCGAATGGCTGATCCGCAAGGATGGCTGTATGCACTGCGCTGACCCGGGCTGCCTCAAGGCTTGTCCGGCACCAGGCGCCATAGTGCAGTATTCGAACGGCATCGTCGATTTCGTCCATGAGAACTGCATCGGCTGCGGCTATTGCATCAAGGGTTGCCCGTTCAACATTCCGCGCATCTCCAAAGTCGATCACACGGCCTACAAATGCACGCTCTGCTCCGACCGCGTGGCTGTCGGCCAGGGACCAGCCTGCGCCAAGGCCTGCCCGACCCAGGCGATCGTGTTCGGCACGAAAGACGAGATGAAACAGCACGCCGACGGCCGCATCAAGGACCTGAAATCGCGCGGCTATTCGAATGCCGGCCTCTACGATCCGCCCGGCGTCGGAGGGACGCATGTGATGTATGTGCTGCACCATGCCGACCAGCCGGAACTCTATTCTGGTCTGCCGAAGGAGCCGAAGATCAGTCCGCTCGTGGAGGCGTGGAAGGGCGTGACCAAATATGCCGGCCTCACCATTCTCGGCGTGGCGGCCGGCGTCGGCCTGCTTCACCATCTGGTGATGGGACCGAACAGGGTCTCCGAGACGGATGAGGAGCATGCCGAAGAGCTGACGGAAGGCGACAACGATGGCCGCGTATGACGTGAAGCCGAACGAGCAGATACATCCCGGCAAGCCAGTCATCGTGGACCGCTACACGGTGAGCGCGCGGATCAACCATTGGATCACGGCGGCCAGCCTGATCCTGCTCGCCTTGTCCGGCCTTGCCATGTTTCACCCGAGCCTGTTCTTCCTGTCGGGGCTGTTTGGCGGCGGCCAGTTCACGCGCTTCATTCATCCATGGATCGGCGTCTTGCTGTTCTTCAGCTTCCTTGGGCTTTTCCTTCGGTTCTGGAAGGCCAATTTGTGGAGGCCCGAGGACGGAACGTGGCTCGCCCGTTTCCGTGACGTATTGTCCAATCACGAGGACAACGTCCCCGAAGTCGGCAAGTACAATGCCGGCCAGAAGCTCGTCTTCTGGTCAATGTCGATCCTCATCGTCATCCTGATTTCGAGCGGCATCGTCATCTGGCAACAATATTTCGCCGCTTACACCACGATCGGTCAGCAGCGGGTGGCGCTGCTTGTTCATTCGATTGCTGCCGTGGCGATCATCGGCGTCTGGATTATCCATTTCTATTCGGCCATCTGGGTACGCGGCACCATTCCCGCCATGACGCGCGGACGGGTGACCGGCGGCTGGGCTTGGCGGCATCATCGCAAATGGCTGCGTGAACTGATCGCAGGCAAACCGGACGGACGTTCGGGATCGAATCCCGCCGAATGAGCGGGTATTTGTTTTTACGCAATTCCGGACGGAAAACCGTTATACACTTTTCGTGGAATTGCTCCGGAGCAGTATCAAGCCGACCACGTGGCCCGTGAGGTTCGTGAGGTTGAAATGCCAAAGCAACAAGATCCGTCACGCCCTGACCCGACTGTAATCGGCGAGGTCTCGGCCCCACCCTTTGCGCGCCTGCCTGATCCGCGGACCTTGTTCATTCGCCGCTCCGAGCGATTGGATGTGTTGGCGGATGACCACCAGCTCGGCCCCTATCTCCGCTTCCTCTCTGCACTGACGGATGCGCAGCACCGCATCCAGGACGGCTTGCCGGAGATCGAATTGCCGACCGCGGAGGCGCGCGAGCGCGCACGAACCTTCGGTATGCCGCCGCTCGATCGCAACCAATCCACTTCGGATGCCGCCCTTGGAATGACGCTCGGCCGCCTGTTCGAAGTGGCAGCCACGATCGAAAAACCCAAGGCGGCCGCAGCCGCCTTGGACAGGCTGGCGAATATCGATGCGTCCGGGGTCGTCGACTCCATGGTGCGCAATGTGCTCACCGATGCGATCCCAATGAACGCGCTTGCCGAGCATGTCTATGTCGCGGCCGCGCTGCAGGTTCACTTTGCCCGCCTCGCGGCATGTCTCGACAGCTCGAAGCTGGTTCCGGTTGCCGACGGCGCCTGTCCGGCCTGCGGTGGGCCGCCCGTATCCTCGATCATCGTCGGTTGGCACGGCGCACACGGGGCGCGGTTCTGCGTCTGCGCGCTGTGTGGAACATTGTGGAACCACGTCCGTGTCAAATGTACGCTGTGCGGCTCGACCAAGGGGATAGGCTATCAGGAAATCGAGGGAGGCCCTGGCACGGTCAAGGCCGAGACCTGCGATGCATGCGGCTGCTATGTAAAGATCCTGTACCAGCACAAGGATCCGGCTCTCGATCCGGTCGCCGACGACGTGGCGACGCTCGGCCTCGACCTGCTCGTCCGCGAGGGTGGCCATCGCCGCGGATCGTTCAATCCGTTCCTTGTTGGCTATTGAGGATACGATGACCGCTTCATCCGCAAACCCTTTGCGCAATCTTCCGTCGGTCGACCAAGTGCTGAGGACCCCGCTGGCGGCGGCCGCAATCGAGCGCTTCGGACGGCAGGCCGCGACGGAGGCCATTCGCCGAGCCGTCGCCGATGCACGAATGGCCTCCCGCAATGCCGCAGCCGTCGTGCCGGAGGCAAACGATCTTGCCGGCGACGCGCTCGTGCAGCTCAGGGACGGCGAACGCTCTTCCCTGCGTCCCGTTTTCAACCTGACCGGAACGGTGCTGCATACCAATCTCGGACGAGCCCTCCTCGCGAAAGAGGCGGTCGAGGCTGTTCGGCTGGCGATGCGCGAAGCGGTGGCTCTCGAATTCGATGTCGAGAAAGGCGAGCGCGGCGAACGGGACGATCATCTTCGATCGCTCGTTTGCGAGCTGACCGGAGCCGAGGATGCAACCGTCGTCAACAACAACGCGGCTGCCGTCCTTCTCGTGCTCAACACGCTGGCGCTCGGTCGCGAAGCGATCGTTTCGCGAGGCGAGTTGATCGAGATCGGCGGCTCTTTCCGGATGCCCGAGATCATGACGCGCGCCGGCGCCAGGCTTGTCGAGGTCGGCACCACCAACCGCACGCATCGCAAAGACTATGTCGCGGCGATCGGCCCGGAGACCGGGCTCATCCTCAAGGTGCACACGTCGAACTACCGGGTCGAAGGATTCACGGCCGAGATCCGGGCACCCGAGCTCGCTTCAATCGCAAAGGCGCATGGGGTACCGCTGGTCCATGATCTCGGTTCGGGCACGCTGGTCGATCTAGCCCGCTACGGCCTTGGGCGCGAGCCGACCGTGCGCGAGGCGGTCGCCGACGGCGCCGATCTCGTCACATTCTCCGGCGACAAGCTGCTTGGCGGTCCGCAGGCGGGTTTCATTGTCGGCCGCAGGGACCTGCTCGCAGCGATCAGCCGCAACCCGATGAAGCGGGCGCTCAGGGTCGACAAGCTTCGTCTGGCCGCGCTCGAGGCGACGTTGAAGCTCTACCGCGACCCCGACCGCCTGGCCGAGCGCCTGCCGACGCTAAGGCTGCTCTCGCGCTCGGTGAGGGAGATTGCAGCGCAGGCAAAGCGCCTTGCTCCCCTGGTTGCTGACGCCGTGGGCGAAGCCTTTGCGGTCGACACGGTGGAGTGCCGGAGCCAAGTCGGATCCGGCGCGCTGCCGCTCGAAACTGTGCCAAGCGCCGGGCTTGCTCTCAAGCCGCGCTCAGGGAGCGGCCGGGCGCTCGAAGCGCTTGCGGCTTCGCTGCGTGGGCTGGGCGTCCCCGTGATCGGGCGCATCGAAAACCAGGCGCTCGTGCTCGATTTCCGCTGCCTGGAAGACGAGGCGAACTTCATCGCCAATCTAGCCGGCTTAAATCTGGGAGGAACCGATGCGCTGGCTTGACCGCCTTGCGCGCCGCCCAGCCGAGACGCCTGTGGCCGCACGCATGACCGAGGCCCTCGAAGCCGCGCGGCGAGGCGATCATGCCGTGGCTCTCTCCATATGGGAGCCGCTGGCTCACCAGGGCGTTGCCCGCGCTCAGAACAATATCGGCGCCTGCTTCGCCGAAGGGCTCGGCGTCGAGCGTGATGCGGATATGGCCTTTCGCTGGCTGGCGCTCGCCGCCGAGGCAGGAGATCCTGTCGGGCAAAGGAACCTGGCGTCCCTCTATTTCCGCGGCGAAGGCGTTCAGCAGGACTTTCGCCGGGCGGCCCAGCTCTATCGGGCCGCAGCGGAAACTGGCGACGGACCGGCGCAGGATATGCTGAGCTGGATGCTGCTGGAGGGCGAAGTGATGGCTCCCGATGCCGGCGAGGCGCGACGCTGGGCGCTTGCCGCGGCCGATCAGGGCATCGCATCCGCTATGACCCGGATCGGCATGCTTTATCACAATGCGCTCGGCGTGCCGCGCGATCCGGACGAGGCTGTCCGCTGGTGGCGCCGTGCTGCCATGCGAGGAGACGCCGAAGGGCAGGCAATGCTCGGCGCCGCCTGCCATCTTGGTACGGGCGTGCCGGCTGACGCGGTCGAGGCGCTGGTTTGGCTCCTGCGTGCCGAGGCAGGCGGCAGCGCCCTTGCCCGCCGCTATCTGGCTGCGGTGCGGGCCGAATTGAGCGCGGGCGATGCCGCCGAGGCCGAGCGTCGCGCCGCCGCGCCGTTGCCGGAGACCGCATCATGATCGTCGGCACGGCGGGACATGTCGATCATGGCAAAACTGCGCTGGTGCATGCGCTGACCGGTATAAACACCGATCGTTTGCAGGAGGAAAAGACACGCGGCATGACCATCGATCTCGGCTTCGCCTATTTGCCGGTGCCGGGTGGGGATAGCATCGGTTTCGTCGATGTTCCCGGGCACGAGCGTTTCGTACACACGATGCTCGCCGGCGCCAGCGGCATCGACTTCGTGTTGCTCGTGGTGGCCGCCGACGACGGCGTCATGCCGCAAACCCGGGAGCATCTCGCCATCGTCGATCTGCTCGGTGTCAAGCGCGGCGCCGTCCTGCTCACCAAATGCGATCTGGGCGGTCCCGAGCGCCGCACCGCGGTTGCGAGCGAGATCCGCGCAGTAATTGCCGGGACGATGCTTGCCGAGGCCCCCCTGATTCCCGTCTCGGTCGTTACAGGCGAAGGTATCGATGAACTCAGGTATCTCTTGTTCGAGGAGGCGTCGCATCTTGCCCGGCGTGCAGTTTCGGGCCGTTTTCGATTAGCGGTGGACCGCTCTTTCACGCTGCGCGGCGTGGGCACCGTCGTGACGGGCACCGTGCTTTCGGGTTCTCTCGGTATTGGGGACAACGTGGTCGTAAGCCCGTCGGGATTGCTTGCGCGGGTTCGATCGATCCACGCCCAGAACCGGCCGACTGAAGGTGGTCGGTCGGGAGACCGTTGCGCGCTCAATCTGACCGGCGAAAGGGTTTTCAAGGAGGCGATCCGGCGCGGCGACGTAATTGTCGATCCGAAGCTTCACGCGCCGTCGGACCGGATCGATGCAAGCCTTCGCGTTCTGCCGGGTGAAAGCAAGCCGATCGGCCAATGGTTTCCGGTGCGGCTCCACCATGCCGCGACGGAGGTCGGGGCACGCATCGTACTCCTCGGAGACGAACCGATCGAGCCTGGCGGCACGGCCAATGTTCAATTGGTGCTGGACAGTCCGATCGCGGCCGCTGCCGGCGACGTTTACGTGGTGCGCGACACCTCCGCGCAGCGAACCATCGGCGGCGGACATTTTCTCGATCTGCGGGCGCCCAGCCGCAAACGCCGCGCGCCGGAACGGCTGGTCCAACTTGATGCCCATGCGCTATTGGCGCCCGAACTGGCCGCCGCCGCACTCCTTGATGCGCCGCCCCACTATTTCGACCTGAAGGCTTTCGCGCGCGACAGGGCGCTTAGTGACTGCGAGACGGAAGGCCTGATCGATCAACTCGGGCTTGTCCGTTTTGCCGTCGGAGAAATGCTCCTCGTGCTGTCGCCGGAGCGCTGGTTGCGAATCAAGCGCGACTTGGCCGCGACCCTGGGGACCTTCCATGCCGACAATCCCGATTTGCCGGGCGTAGGAATGGAGAGACTGCGTATTGGGCTTGATCCACGTCTGCCGGCGCCCGCTTTCACGGCAGTTCTGCGGAGCCTTTCGCACGCTGGAGAAGTTGCCTTGGACGGCGCCTGGGTGCGGCTGCCCGGTCATGAGGCGCACCTGATGGCAAAGGATGAAACTCTCTGGCTGCAAGTCCAGCCTCTCATCGGCGGACCCGAACGGTTCCATCCGCCGAGAGTGTGGGATATTGCCGAGGTGCTGGCCGCGCCGGCGACGGAAATCCGGCGGCTTCTGAAGCTTGCCGGCCGTATGGGGAAGGTCCACGAGGTCGCTCATGACCACTTCTTCCAGCGCGAGGCGTTGGCGCAGATCGTGGAGATCGCGCGCGACCTCGCTGCGTCGATGCCCACAGAGCAGTTCACCGCTGCTCAATTTCGCGATCGCGTGGGCAGCGGACGCAAGGTCGCCATCCATATCCTCGAATTTCTCGATCGGCACGGCGTGACGCTGCGGCGGGGAGACTTGCGCCGTCTGAACAGGCGCAGGCTGGACCTGTTCCGCCTGACAGGCGAGGGTGAGCCGCCGATGGCGCAAATTTCCGGAGGAGCATCGTCCCCGGTGGGGCGTCCGGACTTCAAATCCGGGAGGGGCCGCGAGTCGGTCTCTGGTGGGTTCGACTCCCACTCTCTTCCGCCATCCTAGTGAGCCAAGATGAACCCGACGGCTTCCTTTCTGAATGACCTGAAAACGACGGCTGAGACCGCCAGGACAACCGAGGCAAGCTTCAGGCGACAAGCGGCCAATCAGATCGCGGTTCTGGAACAGGAGCGCGCTTTCGCCTTCAGGCGGCTCAACCTCATGCAGGCGATCTCGGACGCCGTGGCCTCAGCCGAAAGTGAGGAGATCGCCGTGGCCAGCGCTTTGGCCGTCCTGCGCTTGCGGCTCGGCTGGAATGCGGACAGCGAGGCGCGCACGGAAGCGATCACGCATTTTGGCCCCGTTGCGCTTGCGTTGTTCCAGGCTGCGAGGCTGCCCGAGGACGAACCCGCCACCAATATCGGCGAGGCCCTTGCGATTTTTGAGCATTGGTACTCCGAATCCCGGGGATCGCCGTTCTGGTTGCTATTCGAGCACCAGATCGTGGACACGCCGCTGGTCGACTTTTGACCGACGGACTTTTCGGCATACCCGGATGTGAAAGCAGAGAGCGCAACGTCGCTTTATTACCGACGACACGATGCGGTAACCGGCGCCTCGGTTACCGCCGCAAGCAGCTGCTTGGGCGCGGACGCCGGAAGGCGTTCACTCCCATGACATGGGAGCCATATTCGAGCCTTATGTCGTCGAGGTTGGCCGGTTACCTAGAGATCGCGCGCGCTCTCAAGCCAGGGGATATGTGACAGAACGAAAGGCGCTCGGCGCCAGGAACGGCGCGCAAGAAGACAGAGAGCAATTAGCAGGTGGCCCGCGGAGCGCGCGACTCAATGGAAGGGCATGGGTGTCACCCCACCAAAGCTGGTGCAGAACTGCGACGAAGCGAAAGGCCCACCACGTCTGGGCATTGTTCCGCTCCGAGGCTTCATCATGGCTCTTTGATAATGGCAGGAGCAATCAAGGTGCTCATTGTCAGGTATCGCGCAATTCGTATAGGCCGCATGGTTCTTGTTGCAGAGTTCTTTGAAGGCGGACTCTGCTTCCCGCGGGATCGTCTTCTCGTACTCACGCCATTTAGGGAGGCAGCCTTTGTCCCCGGGGAGCTTCGTATAGGTCGGGCAGCCCTGGCGGCCGGCCGATGATCCCGATTATTTCGTTCTGTGGACCTGCTTCTTGCGCGATCCGAGTTTCCCCCATACGCAAGCGGACTTGCAATAGGAGTTGATGAATGACCGAAGAGAAGAATCGCCAGAACGCGGGATTGATGGAATTGACCGCGGATATTGTCGCGGCGTTTGTCCAAAATAACGCAGTGCCCGTAGCAGGCCTGCCCGATCTGATTTCTTCGGTAAACTCCGCTCTCGTTAGCTTAGTCAAGCCAGCTGAAGTTGAGCAGCCAACACAGAACCCTGCGGTCAATCCCCAAAAGTCTGTGTTTCCCGACCACATCATTTCGTTGGAAAACGGGCGCAAGTTCAAGTCGATGAAACGGCACTTGGGCTTGCTTGGCATGACGCCTGACGAGTATCGAGCCAAGTGGGGGTTGGCGCGGGACTATCCTATGGTGGCACCAAGCTACGCAGCACAGCGATCGGAGCTGGCGAAGTCGATCGGACTTGGTCGCAAGGCGGGCGCAAAAATGCCCGCCAAGAAGCCCCCGGCCAAGAAGGTAGCAGCCAAGCGGGTGAAGGCCTAAGACCCAGCCTCAGGCAAGCGGACCAATGCGATGACACGCCAATCATTGCCGAAGAGCTTGAAAGCGCGGCCGATCGCATCGCAGACATTTCGCGCGCGGATCTGCAGATCATTCTGCCTCGCGCTGCATTGATGCTCAAAAATATGACAGGCGTGCCGCTGGAACCGGCAACTGATGACGGCTCTGAAGTCCATTGCTGCTGAAATGAGAGTCGGCGGATCAGACCTACTTCAGGTCATCTTGTGCGAGTGGCTCGAAACAACGCGATCCCGGGGGGTCAGGAATTGGTAATGATTCGTTTCCGACGCTTGGTCGAAATCAGATGGGAACGACGGGTTATCTGGAGAGACCAGAGCGAAGCGCTCCCGTCCATTCACTGTCCTCATCGAATTCACGTACCGGGAGTAAGACGCGACTTCGACACATCGGCGAACGGATCAAAAGCTGCCCCCAGTCTCAGCGACGGGTCCCTACGATATGGCTCTGCTGGGCCTTCTTTGGCCGATCGCAACTCTGTTATTATCGGATGGGAGTCCTTCAGCGAAGTGAGTGAGTAGTCAACTTGCCGCCACATGGGCGACGTCATCCGGTCGTTCGAGCCGCCCCTCACATCATTCGGGAACGCGAACTTTCGACCGTGGGGGAAGTTCGCCCGCTCGCGGCCGCCCTTGTGCCGATCACGTTGCTACTGCCCTACATTGTCCAGCGGCGTCGCAGCACATGGGCGGTGGTCGTTAACACGCCGGGGTTCGGAGCGATGGGCTTCCTGGTCCTTGCATTTGCACTTGCCTAAATGTCCTCACAACGTCGAACCATCCCTGCAGCAGACGTGGCCGCGATTTTGGTTCCCGGAGTTCACCGTCTCTCAGTGCGGCCTCCGGTACTGGCCCTGCCATAGGGGGTGGCGCCAGAAGCCGACACGCGGGCCGGCCGCGGCGACAAGCGCATCGCCGAGACCGAGTGGCGCCCGGAATCGATCGAGATCGCTAGGCAGATCGCGGCGCATGCAAAGTCCCGCGGCGTCTCGGCCGCCGATTTCGCGCTCGCCTGGGTGTTGAACAACCGGCTGGTCACGGCGGCGATCGCTGGCCCGCGCACCGAGGAACAGTGGGACAATTATGCGAAGGCGCTGGACTTCAGGTTGATCGCCGAGGACGAGGCCTTCGTCGACCGCCTCGTCACCGCCGGCCACGCCTCGACGCATGGATTCAACGATCCGAGTCATCCGGTCGAAGGCCGCGTGCCGCGTTCGGAGCCGGCCGCGCCGATCCCGCTGACGCGACCTCTGCGGGCCGCCTGACAAGTCGCCGACGACATGGCGGGGCCGGCGGCCCGCCCGACTTTCCAATCGCTTCGGACAAATGAGCGAGCCCATGAATTTCCATGTCGAACGGCTGCGGCAGAACATCGTCGTGCTTCAGGCAACACCCACAGGCCGTCGAAATCACGAACGCTGGCGCACATCTGGGGCAGGCGCTGCGCGAAAGATTATCCGTCACGGTGAATTTCCTCGATCTTGTCGACGCCGGCCGCGGCTTGGGTGCAGCATTCACGCGGCAGGAATTGACGCCGGAGGCGCTGAGTGTCTTGGGGGCTGTCGAGCAGGCTGACGCGCTGATCGTCACGACGCCGGTCTACAACGGCTCCTATGCGGGCCTTATCAAACATCTGTTCGATCTCATCGATCCGCTGGCGCTCGTCGACCGGCCGGTCCTGATCGGCGCGACGGGTGGTGGCCAGCGCCACGCGCTGGTAGTCGAGCATCAGCTTCGCCCGCTGTTTGGCTTTTACTCCGCCCTGACGGTGCCGAGCGCCGTTTATGGCAGTGACAGCGACTTTTCCGACGGGAAGCTCACGGACCCGCAGGTTCTGGCGCGGGCCGGGCAGGCGGTGGACCAGTTCGCCACCCTGGTTTCGGCACGGCAGCCGAAGCGCCAACAGGTCAGTCTGGCCTCAGCCTAAGGGGCAGCGAGTCGTAGACGTCCCTGGTCCTTAGGTTCGCCAGACCATACGAGAGAATGCGAAGGAAATGGGTTGGCGAACCCGCCGCTAACGTATTGATTTCCCAATAGGGAACGTTGACCCTGCAGGTCGAAGGGTCGCATTTGTTCGCCATGGAATCGTTCCTCGGGCGCGCTGAAAACGATGTTAGCATGCGGGCGAGGCATGATGAAAACGGGGAAGGTCTCATGAGTTTCGATGATATCGATCTCAATTTGCTGAGAGTGTTCGACGTGATGATGCGTGAAAGGAACGTAACGCGCGCAGCTGCCGAATTGGGAAGAACACAATCAGCTGTAAGTCATTCCCTATCAAAACTTCGGTATTTATTGCAGGACGAATTGTTCACGAGAGACGGGGGCGAAATGCGACCAACCCCTCGGGCAGTGGAGTTGCTGTCAGATATTTCTGCTGCGCTGGCTACGATCCGCGCGTCGATCGACCGGCATCAGATCTTCAATCCAGCAACGACGCGACGCAACTTTCGCGTGGGACTCACTGACTATCACGCCATGATATTCATCCCAGGGCTCATTCGAGAATTTTCGAGGCAAGCGCCTGGCGCGACGCTGAACGTCATTCCCGCAAACGGACCCGAAATCGGTTCATCGGTCTATTTGAGACAAGTCGACTGTGCACTGACGGGAGCGGCAATACGCGACGACCCAGGTCTCTTGAAGGTGGAGCTTGGCCAGGATCGATTGTTTTGCGCGGTGTGGAGTGGAAGCAAGATCGCCAGGAACGCAATGACACTGGAAACATATTTGGCCAGTTCTCACCTGCAGATTTCCGCAGATGGTCTGGCTGAAGGGCTTGCCGATGCCGCCCTCAAACAGATGGGCCTACGACGTAATGTCGTTGCGACCATCTCGAATTATCTGGTGCTGCCCTGGGCGCTTCGCGGCACTGAACTGATTACTCATTGCGGCGATGCAATCCTGCAAATGCTGGACGAGAGGAGTGAGGTGACGTTGGTCCCGCCGCCCCTTCCCGTATCGAATGTGAATGCCTGGCTCATTGTTCACCGCCAGATGGCGAATGACCCGGGTACCAAATGGCTCCGGGAAATAATCATGAGCATCTACAACGAGTCGCGGACCGAGAGAGACCAAGGGTCAACCGTCGGAGCACCGGGCTTGGCTGCACCATAGGTCGCGCGCGCCGTCGCTCATTCGATTAGCCCGCCCCAAGCAAACTAGCCCGATCAGCACTCAAGCTCCCTTTCACCCGAGAGCGAGTGCCTCCTCAATTATGAATGACGCTCATTTTCGCAATGAGAACAGTCAATTTGACGAATAGTCATACTTGAGGCCACATTCCCTTCAACAAAAACAGGGGAATACCGAAATGAGATCGATGTTCAAGGGCTTTCTTGCCCTCGCTATCGCGTGCACCACCTCCTCGGCGTGGTCCGCAACCCTCGACAATGTCAAGAAAAATGGCGTGCTGACGTGTGGCACAAATTCGGCCACGGCTGGCTTCAGCCTTCCCGATAATGAAGGCAAATGGACCGGATTTGTGGTCGACTATTGTCGCGCCGTGGCCGCTGCCGTGCTCGGGGATGCGCAAAAGGTTAAGTTCATTCCATTGACGCCAAAAGATCGCTTCACCGCCTTGCAATCGGGGGAGATCGACATTCTTGCACACAACGCAACATGGACATCGTCGCGCGATACGTCTCTCGGCATACTTTTTGCGGGGACGTACTTCTATGACGGTCAGGGATTTATGGTGCGCAAGGCGGACAACATCAGATCAGCCAAGGGGCTCGAGGGCGCATCGATTTGCGTCACCCAGGGCACCACGACCGAGTTGAACCTTGCCGACTATTTTCGCTCGCAGTCGATCAAGTACACCACGGTTGGTTTCGCCGACGAGGAAGCTGTCGTGAAGGCTTACGAGGAGGGGCGTTGCGACGTCCTGTCGGCGGACACCTCTACCTTGAACGCATCGCGGCTTCGCATGGCCAAGCCGGACGACAGCATCGTTCTTCCCGAACTAATCTCCAGGGAGCCGCTTGGCCCGGCAGTGCGGCAGGGAGACGACCAGTGGTTCAATGTGGCGAAGTGGACGCTTTACGTCATGGTGGCCTCCGAAGAATACGGGGTCACCTCCAAGAACGTTGATGCGATGAAGTCGTCGGACAATCCCAGCATCCGCCGTCTGCTTGGCGTGGAAGGCAGCATCGGCAAGGACATCGGGCTCGGCGACGACTGGCCGGTCGAGGTGATCAAACAGGTCGGTAACTACGGCGAAGTGTTTGATCGGAATGTCGGCAAGGACTCCCCGCTGAAAATGGAGCGCGGCATGAACGCGCTCTGGAACAAAGGCGGCGTTCAGTACGCTCCGCCGATTCGTTAGGCAAAGCATGGTTGCAAGGCGCTGGCGCGTTACCGCCAGCGCCTTGCACAGATCCCGATAGGAACACGCCATGTCCGATTTGTCGCTTCCAGCGCCCTCGCGCAGGAGCCTATCGCTGCACGATACGAAAGTGCGCGGCGTTTTCTACCAGCTCTTGCTCGCAGGTTGCCTGTTGGCTTTGGCCCTGGGCATCGGCATGCAGACCGCATCGAATATGCGGGTCCGGGGGATTCCGCTCTCATTCGATTTTTGGGGTGAGGCTGCTGGCTTCGACATCAATCAAACCCTGATACCGTACGATGCACTATCCACCTACGGTCAGGCGTTCTGGGTGGGAGTGGTCAATACCCTCTACGTCAGCTTCCTCGCAATCTTGCTGGCCACCTTGCTTGGCTTCGTCATCGGCGTTGCCCGCCTCTCGCCGAACTGGATCGTTTCGAAGGTGGCGACCGCCTATGTCGAGCTTGTGCGCAATGTCCCGTTATTGCTGCAGCTGCTGTTCTGGTACAACGCCGTCCTCAAGCCGTTGCCTTCCCCGAAGGCGTCCATCGCCATCCCCGGCGGCATCTACCTCAACAATCGCGGCCTCATCATTCCGGAGATCCAGTGGCATCCGGGGGCGGGGCTTGTGGGCCTGGCATTGGTAGCGGCCGTTTTCTGCTGCATTGCATTCTGGTTCCGCGCCAAGAGTGTCCAGAAACGAACTGGCAAGCAGCTGCCGGTATTTTTGGTCAGCCTGGCGACCTTGATAGGATTTCCGCTGATCGTGTTCCTGGTGGCTGGCGAGCCGGTCTCGTTCGTCGCGCCGCAGTTGCGCGGCTTCAATTTTCAAGGCGGGCATCAGCTCTATCCGGAGTTTGCCGCTCTCCTGATCGCTCTGTCGGTCTACACCGGTTCATACATTGCCGAGATCGTCCGAGGTGGCATCCAGGCAGTGCCAAAGGGCCAGACCGAGGCGGCCTATGCGCTGGGGCTGGCGCCGGGCAAGACACTTCGCCTGGTCGTCGTTCCCCAGGCGCTGCGTATCATCATCCCGCCTTTGACGAGCCAGTATCTCAATCTCATCAAGAACTCGTCGCTTGCGGTGTTCATCGGCTATCCCGACCTCGTTCAGATCTTTGCCGGGACGGTACTCAACCAGACCGGCGCCGCCGTCCAGGTCATGGCGATCACCTTGTCCGTCTATCTGGTTATCTCCCTTGCCACGTCGTTGGCCATGAACGCGTGTAACCGACATTTTGCGATCGTCGAGAGGTGACGCATGAGCGATCAGTCCATGCATTCGCCAGTTGCCAGCAGCGCGCTCATAACAGCGATGGCGCCCCCCGCGGATGTTCGGCCGGGCCCAGTGACCTGGACGAAAAAGAATCTGTTTTCAACGCCTTCTTCAGGCGCGTTGACAATATGCTTTGTCCTCTTTGCCGTGTGGCTGCTGCACCATTTTCTGAGTTTTGCGATCTTCGACGCGGTATGGAGCGGCGGCCGGGAAGCTTGCCGTGCGAACAGCCAAGGAGCTTGCTGGCCTTTCATTGCCGAGAAGTTCGACTACCTGCGATACGGCGCGTACCCGGCTTCCGAGCGGTGGCGCGTTGATCTCGCACAGGCGATCGGCGCCATCCTCATCGTTTGGCTCCTGTGGACGAAGGCTCCGCGGCGCAAAGTGGCGGCGTTGCTATTCTTCCTTGTCTACCCCGTTGCTGCGTTCGTTCTCGTGCGCGGGGTCGCCTGGCTCCATTTGTCTGTCATCGATACGACGCTCTGGGGCGGTCTCCTGATCACGCTGCTGATGTCGATTGTGGGCATCGTCTTCTCGCTTCCGATCGGGGTTCTCCTGGCGCTTGGACGCAGGTCCGAACTCCCTTTCGTCAAAGCGGTTTGCGTCACATTCATCGAAGTCGTCCGGGGGGTGCCGTTTATCACGGTATTGTTCATGGCGAACTTCATGATGCCGCTCTTCGTGCCGGATTACTTAACGCCAGATCGTCTCCTTCGCCCCCTCATGGCGATAGCGTTGTTCTCGTCCGCCTATATGGCCGAGGTTGTGAGGGCCGGCCTTCAGGCGATCCCGAAGGGCCAATACGAAGCAGCGAATGCGCTCGGGATCAGCTACTTCAACATGATGCGCCTGATCGTCCTCCCCCAGGCGTTGACAATCGTCATACCGAGCATCGTCTCCACCTTTATCGGTCTGTTCAAAGACACGACTCTGGTCGCCATCGTCGGCATCGCGGATTTCCTGAGGGCCGTCGAAACGGCGCGCGTCGATCCGAACTGGGCAGGCCCGACGATCTCATCAACCGGCTACCTCTTTGCGGGACTGGTCTACTGGGGCTTTTGCTTCGGCATGTCCCGTTACTCGCAATCGATGGAGCGCCAATTGGCGCGCGGCCACAAATCTTAGGACGGGACGATGATGCCACAAGCAATGTACGCATCGACGAAGGGACAGCCCTTCAACAAGGCGATGGCTATCGAGCTGCGTGCTGTCAATAAATGGTTCGGTTCGTTTCATGCGCTCAGGAACGTCAGCCTCTCGGTGCCCCACGGTCAACGCATTGTGATCTGCGGCCCTTCCGGGTCGGGCAAATCGACGATGATCCGGTGCGTCAACCATCTCGAGGAGCATGAGTCGGGCGAGATCATCGTCGACGGCAAAGCGGTAGCCGGGGATCTGCGCAAGATCGACGAAGTTCGCAGCAACGTCGGGATGGTTTTCCAGCACTTCAATCTGTTTCCCCATCTTACGGTGCTTGAGAATTGCACCCTTGCGCCGGTGTGGGTGAGAAACATGCCGCGGATGGCGGCCGAGGAATTGGCGCGCCACTATCTGGAGCGAGTCAAAATTGCGGAGAAGGCGGACAGCTACCCAGGGCAGCTGTCAGGCGGCCAGCAGCAACGTGCTGCAATTGCCCGGGCTCTCTGCATGAACCCAAAGATCGTGCTCTTCGACGAGCCAACCTCTGCCCTCGATCCGGAGATGGTCAAGGAAGTGCTGGACACGATGGTGTCGCTCGCCAGCGAGGGCATGACGATGCTGTGCGTGACGCATGAGATGGGCTTTGCGCGGGACGTGGCCGATCGCGTGGTATTCATGGACCGCGGGGAGATCGTCGAGACCAACACGCCCCATCAGTTCTTCACCCACTCTAGGTCGGAACGGGCGCGGCAGTTTCTGGCGCAAATCCTCAAGTAGGGCCGTCCGCAGAGGCAAAGCGGCCGTGGCCGTGGCAATAGATTTTTTCAGGTGATTATCACATGGCTTGTGCAGACACGCCCGCATCGGCGGTTGGGCAACGAAATATTCCGAGAATTGATTTCGACCAAATCCACGACCGCCAGCAATTCGGATCCGTCAAATGGGCCAACCAGTGGGACGAGTTCTCTCCTCAGGTGCAAGGCCAGGGCCTGCTCTCCCTATGGACAGCGGATATGGATTTCCGTGCTCCGGAAACCGTCATCGCGCGGCTGCGCGAGGCCGCGGACCATGGCATTTACGGCTACACACGCCGCGATCCGCGCCACTATGAGATCGTGCAATCGTGGTTCACACGCCGGCACAACTGGTCGCCGATGCTGGAGACCCTGCTCCCCGCGCCGGCGATCATGCCGTCGGTCGCTGCGATACTGCGAACCTTCACGAAGCCTGGTGACGGCGTCATCGTTCAGTCACCCGTGTACTCGCCCTATTTCGAAGTGGTTCAGGGAAATGGCCGGATTCTGCTCACGAACCGGCTGAGGCTGCAAAACAACAGGTATGAACTCGATCTGGAAGACTTCGAGAAACTGGCGGCCGGCGGCGCCAAGGTGTTCCTGCTGTGCAATCCTCACAATCCTGCCGGAATGGCCTGGACACTCGAAGAATTGACAGCGCTGAACGACATTTGTGAGCGCCATGGGATTTTGGTCATATCCGACGACATTCACTGCGACATAAGGTTGTCGGACCACCCGCACATCGTCTTCTCCTCCATCTCGGATGATGCCGCGGAGAAGTCGTTCATCTGCACCGCTCCGACGAAGACTTTCAACCTCGCCGGGGTGCCTTCGGCAACCATTGCGGTGGCGAGCAAAAAGCGCCGCGAGCAGCTTCTTGCCGCGATGCAGGCCTCATTCATGGTGAATGCAAACTTTTTCGGCCGCCTGGCCCTGGAGGTTGCCTACAGCACCGGCGCGCCCTGGCTCGATCAACTCACACCCTACATCGCCAGCAACATTGATCTGGTTTGTGACTTCGCCGGCGAATACCTTCCAGGCATTACGCCCATGCGGCCCGACGCATCGTTCCTGGTGTGGTTGGACGCGTGCGCGCTCGATCGTAGAGTGGGTGGAATTCAGAAGTTCTTTGTCGATCAGGCCGGGGTCAATCTGTATGACGGCCGCGTCTATGGGCCTGGCGGCGAAGGTTTCATCCGCCTGAATGTCGGCTGCCCGCGTCCTCTGCTGCGCCGAGGGCTGGAGCGGATGTCCAGCGCGCTGGCATCCTTGTGACTGAGCGGAACCAAGCCAGGATGCCCCGAATGCGAATTGCCATCATCAATCCCAACACGACCGCTTCGATGACCAGGGGGATCGTCGCAGCCGCCATGGCGGTGGCAGGCCCAGGGACGAGATAGTGGGTGCATGCCAACGGCTGGACCTGAAGCGATCGAAGGGCCATTTGACGGTGCACTCTCCGTACCGGGCCTGCTCAAGCAGGTGGTCGCGGCGGAAATGGACAATGTCGACGCCCTTATCATTGCCTGCTTAGACGATACGGGTCTCGACGCGGCAAGGGCCATCGCTACCAAGCCCGTCATCGGTATAGGCAAGGCTTCGCTTCATCCGTCAGCCTTGTCGCTCACAGCTTCTGTGTCGTGACCACTCTGTCGCGTTCCGCGCCACTGATTGAAGACAACATTCGCCGTTACGGGTTCTCCCATCGCTTCCGGCGCGTGCTTGCCTCCGACATCCCGGTCCTCGAGTTGGAGAGATCTGAAAGTGGTGCCTCCGAACGAATTTCGGAGCTCATACGCGAAGGTGGAGGCATAGGCTGCTTTGGCGCCGAGCCAGACTGCGCAACTCTCGGCCGCGCGCGTGCCCGGCTTTCTCGATGCCGGCCTGTTGCAGGGCTCGCTCTACGAAGCTTTGGAACGCCATTACGGCATCGTGCCGGTCGCGGCGCGCGAAAACTACCGTGTTGGCGCTGTCGGGGCGGCGGATGCCGAATTGCTCGATCTGCCCGCGGGGAGTCCCGCTTTCGTGGTCGAGCGTATCACCACCGACGAGCGCGGCCCATTCGAATTCACCGTCTCGGTCATGCGTGGCGACCGCTACGAAATCCGCTCGACGCTGCGTGCCGGTCGCGCCGCGCCAACCGCAAGAAGCTGAGCCATACCCAAGCCGACCCATAACAGGAGTACCGACGTGTCCGATCTTTACATACCTCGCCTTGCCGCCCTCATCGAACAGGCCTCGAAAGCCAATGCCGAAGCCTTTGGCGAAGCGGCCAGCCGCTTTGCCGACACGCTCGAGAGCGGCGGGTTGGTTCATCTTTACGGCTCGGGCCACTCGGTGTTGCCGGTCCAGGAAGTGTTTCCGCGCTACGGCAGCTATGTCGGCTTCAATCCGCTGACCGACCCGCGTGTCATGTGGCATAACGTGCTCGGCGCCGGCGGCGTGCGCGAACTTCTGTGGCTGGAGCGGACCCAGAAATACGCCGAGAAATTCCTCGACCACCAGCCGCTGAACAAAGGCGATTCGATCATCATCTTTGGCCACAGCGGCCGCAATTCGTCCGGCATCGACACCGCGCTTTATGCGAAAAAACGCGGCATCTTCGTCGTTGCGATAACTAGCAAGAACAATCTCGACAAGCCGGCGACGCACTCTTCCGGCAAACGGCTTGCCGATGCCGCCGACCTTGTCATCGACACCTGCTCGCCGATCGAGGATGCCATCGTGCCGGTCGAGGGCTGGAGCCGGCCGGTCTCCGGTTCGTCGACCGTGCTTGCCATGATCCTGGCGCATGAGCTGATCGCCCGCACCGCCGAGGCGCTTTCGAAACGCGACATCGAACTGCCGGTTTTTGCCTCGCCGACAATTGCCGGCGTCACACTGCACGACACCGACGTCATCTATGGCGTCTATCGCGAGAAAATGCTCGAGGCACAAAGGAAGCATCTGCCGACGTTCCAGGCGACCATGCGCGGCGAATGAGAAACAGGCGACGCCGCCCAAATTGCGAGGCCTCCCGAAACGGGTAGTCAGGTCGCGATACCGGGCGGCCCGCCGCGATCCACTGAATCCGATCACCGTTTTCTTCGGATTCGGGGTGTAAGATCAGGAGGAGCTGTTTTTGGGGACAGCGGCGAACCATCCACCATGGCTGGGGCGCCAGATTGCTCGCCGTGTTGGTCCCGATCTTCGCGGCCCATACGCTGGCGAGTGGCTTGCATCTCCGGAATGGTGAAAACCGGCACCTCGCCCTTGAAACCCTGGAGCTCAAAGGCGCCCGCCTGAACGACCGGCATCGATGCTCCTGCCGCAAAGCCGGGACCAAGCACCAGGGGGATGCCCAGCTTCTTGGTCGTCGACTCGAGCCGTGCCGTGCGGTTCACCGGGGAGCCGATCGCGGTGTAATCGAAGCGCCGTTCGGAGCCGAAATTGCCTACCGAGCAAATGCCGGTCTCGATGGCGACGCCGATTGCGATGGAGGGGTGGCCGTCCGCGCTGAAGGCGGCGTCTTCGCGCTTCACCCGTTCGATCAGGGCAAGGCCCGCGTCGAGCGCGCGCTCGCGATGATCCGGCTGATCAAGCGGCGCGTTCCAGAAGGCGAGCACCGCATCGCCCATGAACTTGTCGATGGTGCCGTCGCGCTTGAGGATCTCATCGGTCGCAATGCCGAGGAAGTGATTGACCACCTTGGCGATTTCCTGGGTATCGAGTTGTTCGCTCATCGTCGTGAAGCCGCGTATGTCGCTGAGCAGGATCGTGATCTCGCGCTTCTCACCGGACAGGATCGCTTCGGTGTCCGAGCTTGCGAGGCGCTGCACCACGGAAGGCGACAGATACTGGGAGAACTGCCGTGCCAGGGTGGACCGGCGCTGCTCGCTGCGCCTGTAGAGGACATAGCCTTCGAAGCCCGCAACCATGATCGTTGCAAGCGCCGGCTGCAGCGGGTCATAGAGTGCACCCTGCAGGCTGTATTCGAGAGCGCCGAACGCGAACGGCGTGACGGCCAGCAGCACGAGAGCCAGGGCGCCAAGCACGACACGCCCGGCGAGCACTCCGGAAAGTCCGATGAAAACGATGGCGCCGAGGACAAACCAGAGCCGCTCAAGCGTACGTGCGTGCGTTGGCTCTGCAAGGTAGCGCCCGGCAAGCAACTGGGCGATTGCATCGGCGTGGATGTCCGCGCCTGGTCGCGCTGGACGTGTCGGGGTGGGCAGGTACTGCGTCAGTCCCACGGCCGACAGATCGACAATGGCGATGGCGTCCCGCAGCCGCGGATCACTGCCGCCCGAAAGGATAGTGCTGGCAGATATACGGGGCGTATCCGCGGCGGTTTCCCAGAGGCGGATGCTCCCCTCCGGCTCGAGCGGCACAATGGCGCCGGCCATCCTGAGTGCGTCGAACCCGGCGGCATTCATCCGGGCTATGTAACCGTCCTGTCCGGCGTAAAGGCGCAGGAGCTCGAGTGCGAAGGACGGCCACAGCTGCACGCCTTGAGCGGTGTTGCGAAGCCACAGCAGCGGCACATGGCGCAGTACGCCGTCGGGATCGGGCAAGGTGCGAATCACGCCGAGGCCCGCGGCGGCGTTCGAGAATTCGGCAAGCGAGCCGGTCAGGCCGGTGAAGCCGGGAAGTGTGTCGGGTACCTGCCCGACGATCGACCAGCCGGCTTTGGGTTCTGCTTCTGAAACCGTCGCTTCATTGCCTAGGCTGACGGCAAGCGCCGTTCGATTTTTGGCCAGCGCCGCTGCCAGGCGCTTGTCTCCGGCGATGCCCTCAGGCGAGGTGTCGGCCTCGGGGAGTACCAGCGCAAGCCCGATCACCGCCGCGCCGGATTCGGTGATGCCATCGACCAGATCGGCCAAGAGGCCACGGTTCCAGGGCCATCGCCCATGTGCCTTGAGGCTGGCGTCGTCTATCGAGACGATCACGACAGGATTGCTCGTCTCCTGGCGTGGGGCGAGAAACTGGTAGAAGTCGTACGTCCGCTCACGCAGGCGCGACAACGGCCCGTCAAAAGCCAAATGGCAAGCGAGCAGCAGGAGCACGAGCACAAGGCCGGATATTTTGCGCCTGCCAGCTTGCCGCCAATCAGCCCAGCGCCAACCGACCAAGAGGCTCATGTCGTGCGGCCAGGCCTAATTGCAGTAGTAGCAGCAACCCTCACCCTCACACTCGCCCTTATCCACGCCCCCGCCCACAGGTGGCGTTAGGCTGTCGGGGAACTCCATGACCACTCCTGGCAATGCGCCGTCCGCGGACTCGCAGACTTTGAGCGAGCCGCCGAGTGCCGACGCACAAATCGCGCTTACGTCCAATCCAGGACCCGGTGCGCCTGGCAGGCCGGTGCCGGCTATCCGGTCGATGCTGTCCAATATCGGAAAGGTGTCGATTCCGCCGTAGCCGGTCAGCAGCTTGCCATCTTCCGATGTGCAGGCGTAGCCCGGGTTTGTGATGACCAGCCGTTTGCCATTGATCGTGCAGGTCATGCGGCCGGCGCGCAGTATGCCGACGGTCTGGCCGGCTGCCACGAGCACTTCGATGATGCCGCCTCTCGCCCCGAGCACCATATGCGGCGTCGCAACCTGCATGACGCCGCCTTTCGAAACCTGGCCGCCGTAGAAACGGGCCAGGCCGCTGTTCATGCCGATGTCGATCTTTCCCGATCCGGAGCCTGGATTGTAGACGAATTCATCGATCGTCAGGCTGGTGTTCGGACCAATCTTGGCGCTCGATTCATCCCGGAACACCAGCATTCCAAGACCGGTGGGATTGCTGCGCAACTGGTCGCCGAGTTCGACGCCGGCACCAACGTTCATTGTCCCGCCGTTGTTGCGGACGATGTTGGTCTGATAGGCCGTCATCGACCCGACCGTCTCAGCGGCGGATGGTGCCGCGAAGGCAAGGCAGGCGATAAAAATGGCGATCTGACGGTACGGGGTCCTCATCGCGGCCTCTTTCAATTGAGCGTCAACGTATAGCTCATGAGCATTTCGAACGATTTTCGGTCGCGGTTGGCGATGTCGAAGTTGGTTTCGCGATAGGCGAGATCGACGCTGATCTTCTGCGCCTCCGTCAGCTGAAAATCGCTTTCGGACGCAATGCGCCAGAAGTCGCTCTTGATATTTGTGCCGATGCCGACAGACAGATCGGGAGTGTCGCTGTGGCCGGCCGAGAAGGCGATCTGGTGCGACCATGCGAAAAGATCCGGTACGTTCATCAACAGGCCGCCATAGCGGACCTCGCCCGTGTAGCTGCGGCCGATTTCGCCAGATCCGGAGGCGAAGTCATTCGAGCCGACCAGCCGCAGTCCGAGCGCCTGGCCATTGCGGAAGCGGTAGCTGCCACCTGCCTCATAAAAAACCCTGCTATCGGCGAAAATGCCTTGCGAGGCGCTTAGATCGATGTAGCCGCCACCGACGAAAAGCGTCGTTTCGACCGTCGGGCGCACAAGAAAGCGCCCACTGACGCCGATGCCGGTCTCGTGGATATCGCTGTCGAAACGATCCGTAACTGTGAACGCCGAAAGCAGCAGGCGCAGCGAATCGATCCCACTGTTGGGCAAGCCCTTGTCCCAGGTGATCGCGGCGTTGGCGTGGATGAAAGTCTTCTCGCTACCCGGAACCGACAGGTCTTCCGTGAAAAAGCGCTGTGTCGCCGTCAACGACCCTGAAAGAACGAGAGCGTCGGCGCTTGGCGTGCCGAGGTCCCACCGGACAAAGCCTTCCGCCCGCCCATAGGGCGAGACGAAGCTGTCGTCGTCCTGCGCCCCGCCGGGCTCAAAATCGGTAAATGCGCTGAACACGCCGCCGGTCAGGGCGAGTTCCCAGGTGACGCCACGCAACGCGCGCTCGATGCGGGCGAGCAGGCGAACCGCTTCCTGCTGCTCACTTGCGGTCAGACCGCCGACTTCGATGCCGTACTGCACCTGCCGCCGGGCCAATTCATAGGAGCCGACATGATAGTACAATCGGCTGGCCGCCAGTCGGGCGCGCGCATCGCGGGGATATTTGATCAGATACTGCTCGATTGAGGAGATCGCCTGATCGTATTGTCCCGCGTTGACGGCAACTGTGACGAACTGGGCGAGCGTTCCGTTGTCGGCCGGACTGGCGATTCGGGCCGAAAACGCATCGTCATATGCCGTAAAAAGACCTTGTGCGCCGGCCGGCAATACGCCGGTACAAAGCAGCGCCGCGGCGCAGCCGAAGATCGTTCGAAACGAAGATTGCATGCCGAGAACCCACCCCAAACCCGACTAGTGCGAAGGACTTAGCACGACCACAAGAAAAAGGCGACTGAACGGTCGCCAGACCATGCGAGTCTCAGCAGCTGTTGCAGCTGCGCAACAAACCATCGGGGTTATTCGTATTTCGGCTGCGCTGGTTGTCAAAACATCTTCTCAACGTTGCTTTAACAATTGAAGTATTCGGCACCAGCGGCAACTAACTCAAATCATCATCAGCCGTGGATCGCACGCTCGACAAGATTAATATTGTTTGCGCGATTCTGCGCGTATCTGGTTACGAATGAGGCAGCAAGGTCACTCACGGCTCATCCAAAGGTCTTCCGTCGCGTTGCGCAAGCGGTCGGAGAGCTGCCGGGAGGTGCTTCTCACGACGCGTGCGCGATGCGGCACGGCTCTTGCTATTTCGTTGAACGCAACGAGGTCAGCTCATCGCCCCGTCTCCCCCGGGGACGCGGCGGCGAATGCGCCCTGCTACAGCACGAGCATGGTGGCCAGCCCCAGCATCAGGCCCATGCCTACAATATCGGTCACGGTGGTGAGGAAGATCGCCGAAGCGACCGCCGGATCGGCGCCGACCCGGCGCAGGCCCAGCGGGATCAGCACGCCGGAGATTCCGGACATGAGGCACGATCCGGACATGGCGAGCAGGATCACAAGTGCCAGCATGGGCGCCTGGGCCGCCGATTCCGGTTGCCGCGAGGCGTAGAACCACATCGCCGCAGCCGCAACAAGGCCGACGAGCACGCCGTTGGCAATCCCGAGCGCGCCCTCCCGCATCACCAGGTGCAGCTTCGGTCGTTTGTCCACATCCCCCAGGGCAAGGCCACGCAGCGTCATAGCCAATGCCTGGCAGCCGGTGTTTCCGCTCTGCCCGGCCAAGACCGGTAGAAATGCCGCCAGGGCGACGATCTTCTCGATCGTGCCTGTGAACGAACTGACCACGAAAGCGGCCATGAAGGCCGTCAGCAGGTTCAGCTGCAGCCACGGATGACGCTTCAAAAAGGCTGAAAACAGCGGCGTAAAAGAACGCTCCTCCTTCTGGACGCCCACCATCTGGCCAGACTGGGCAGAAATCTCGATGATTTGCTGCTCGAACAGCCGCCAGCCGCGAACCTGCCCGAGCAGCCGGTTGTCCGCGTCCACCACGGGATAGACAGGGTAGTGACGGCGTACCGCCGCCTTGCAGGCGTCGCTCAAAGAGAGACCGATGTTAAGGGCGAACGGCTTTGGCAGCATGATCTGATCGACCATCGCGTCCGGTTCGCTCAGCATCAGATCGCGCAGGACCACCAGGCCAACCAATTTATCGCCCTCGTCCCTGACGTACAGATAAGTGAGCTCGGTCGGCACCTGGGCGCGTCTGACCGCCTCCACTGCGGCGGCTACCGTCGTCGCGACAGGAACGCTGGCGGGAATCGGGTCCATCAGTTCGATGAGCGAATCGGGGATCACGAAATCCTTGCCACCGGTATCAGGCTTGATAGGCCTCATATGCGCTGGCAAATGCTCCGCCACCTTGCGGGCGTGCCCATCCGGCAACAATTTTAGTGTGTCCCGGATGAACTCGGGAGACTCTCGGGCAAGCAATTCAGCCGCGTCATCAGGTGCTCGAGCACGCAGCGTGCGCACCAGCTTCTGAACGTCGTTCTCTTCTTTCATCTGCCGCCGCCCCCAAATTGCTAGTGTCTTGCCTGACAGTATGACACGGATCGGATCGCTCTGTCTGGCGCCCAGTGGCCCAAGCGCCTCGATCCCGAAATCTTCGCCTCTCGGGCGCCGAGTGGACCGAACCCAGACAGATCTGAGCCGTTGCGGCGTACATAAAGGCGGGCTGTAACCTCTGCGTGTCGCCGAGAATTCAACGTGTTGCGAACTTCACCGGTCTTTTCCTGGGATCTACGAGCACGCCGCAGCAATGAAACTCAAACCCGAAAACTCTGCAACGGCAGGGCCTCCGACGGTCGAATTGATTTGCCTCATGCCGCGCATCTTGCCAGTTCCTCCAGCTCTGGACGCTGATGAATTCGCCAGGATGTACAAGGTGATCTGCGTGAAACCGTAATAGTTTAGCCTGATAAAGGGATTCTCTGTTTGAAGTCTGTCAGGAACGAGAGGTGCTGTTGAGAGCTTGCAGGTCCGGGAGCAGGCAGTCTGCTTTGTGAGACTCGAGGTCGTCGCGCTCCGATCCGAGTTAATGTAGGCCGGCCTACGGATTATACCTGGGGGGCGAACGAAAACTTGTTTCGAGAGTGGCATCGGTTCGGTAATTACCATCTCACCTGATCAGCTATCCGGACTGGTCTGGCATTCCTGGCCCGCCATCGGGGGATGCCATATGAGCAGCACTATCGCCACAGGTTTTAACTCAGTCTCTGGCCTTGAAGCGGACTTTCGCAGCTTTGCCGATATGGGCGTCGAAGCCGTCGAACTGACCCTGACGACCCTCGATCTCATAGCGGGTGGCCGCGTCGTCCCCGAGAGAGCCGAGAGGTTTATCGAACTGACCAGCCAATTCGATTTCCGCAATATGGTTCACGGCGCTGTCCCATCGAACCTCATGGACCCGGCGGTCTGGCGCTATCAGATTGATGCCGGCAAAGCCTTGGTCGAACTGTCCGATCGGATCGATGCGCGGGTGCTTGTCCAGCATAGCGGGCATTGTCGCGCCGACCAGCTTCTCGATGGTCCCGGTTTCGAGGAACGCAAACGCGAAGCGTTGTTTCGAGCTCGCCGAATTCCGCAAGCCCTATGACGTGCGCATCGCCATCGAGAACCTCTTCGCCATGGACCCGGGTCAGTGCTGGCAGATCCCCGGCCGAGGCAGCGCAGACAGTAAAGGCGGTCGGTCATCCCAATCTGGTGGCTTTCATTGATTTCAGCCACGCCTATATTGAATCCACCCATCGCGGCCTGAACTTCCGCGAGCAGCTGCGGACCATGGCGCCGGTGGCAGGGCACCTGCATGTCCATGACTCCTTCGGGTTGCCCGCAGGGCTTCCACAGAACCTACCTCCCGCAGGGTGCAGCTCTGGGTATAGGCGACCTGCACGTGCCTCTCGGCTGGGGCGATATCGAATAGGATGACATCTCCATTGAGCTGGCCTTCTTGCCGGGGATCGCCCTCATTATGGAAATCGGACCCCGCTATTGCAATGAGCAGCCCGGATGCCTGGCCGGGGCAAAAAATCTCATCGCCTTGAACAATGCGCTGAGCGCGGAGCGGCGGAGTAAGGTCGAGAATCCGCGACTGTGGTGCCAATGTCGGCCAGAGCCGCCGAACTCGTTGGCAGCGAGCCGTTCCGCATTGGTAAGATCGACCGCACGAGTCTTGTCGGTCCTGTTTTCGATGAGGTTGTAACAAGAGTGCGGCTGGCGGCACGATACAGTCGCGGGATGCCCCCGCATTTCGGTTTGCTCGCTGCCGTGAGGTCATTTACTTTCGAGATGGCGTACCAGTCGTACGCCGGGTCCGCCGCTGTTTTCTGGGATGAATTCGATACCGGCAACCTCCAACGCTTGGCGAATCGCTGCCATATTGTTCGGATGCGGAACCCGGGCGCCTCGCTCGAAATCGACCACCGTAGGCCGTGATACCTTGGCCGCGTCCGCCAGCTCGCGCTGACTTATCCCCAGCATCGCGCGAGCGCCCCGACACTGCGCGGCAGAAATTTTACTATAGGTCAAACGTTTGTCTCTTGGGTTGACTTTTCACCGGTAACTTGTCAAATTGTCCCGGTTATACGTGCGGCAAATTCGCGGCCGAACAGGATGTTTGCACCATCCCGCCCGGCCTGACCGCAACCCAAGCTGATTGGAGCTCGGATCATGGCTGATTCCGACAATACCACGACTCTGCCTTACGTCACCCGCAGGCGAGTGCTTGCGGGAACAGTCGTGGCCACCACCGCGTGGACGCTCGAAGGCAACGCGTCCGCAAGCGGCGCCGGAAGCACGAATGTGCGTTCTGATCCTGCACTGGTGCTTTGGCGGGAATGGGAGACAGTCCACAAACAGACCGAGCGGCTTTGCCGCAGGCAGCAGCGCCTGGAGACAATGCTTGTCGAGAGCATCGGCTTTCCCTGTGTGACCGTTCGCCTGGCCGAGGGTGAGCAGGTGACGGTCCATTCGATCGAGATGCTCGATCAAGTGCTCGGCAAAGCGCCAGATAAGGCGACTCTCCGCAATAAGGCCGAAGCTGATTTCGCGGCGCATCAGGCACGCTGGGATGCGGCTGCGGAGAAAACTGGCTACACCGCCGCCTTCAGGGCCGAGCGCGAGGCTGGCGAGAAAATGCAAGATCTGCTGCAAGCGTTTTCAGCGACTCCCGCCACCACTGTCGCCGGTGTGGCAGGCAAGCTCGATGCCGTATTGCGCGAGGGCGAGGCATGGGAGGAATGCTCCGAATTTCCTTGGCCGCAAATCCGTTCAGCGCTCAGCGACCTGGTGCGCATCGCCGAAAGCTTTGGTGCTGACCGGGTGCGGCGCCAAAGGATCGGTCATGACCAAGCTGAAACTCTCCGCCATTCCCGATGACCGTCCGGTCAAGATCACGGTCGAACTGCCCGGCGCCGTTCATCGCGATCTCGTCGCCTATGCTGAATTGCTCGGCCGCGAGACCGGACAGATAGTCGCCGATCCGGCAAGCTCATAGCGCCGATGCTGACCCGGTTCATGGCAACGGACAGAGCCTTTGCTAGAGCCCGACGAACCCTGAAGGCGGGATGACTATTCGGGTCATTGCGGCCGTCAGGACGAATACCGATCGCGCAGGAACGCGATGAAGATCGGCAGGGCAGGATTGGCGTTGTCCGGGCGCCAACGGGCAAAATTGCAGATCTGGATTGGCTTGCCCCCGATCCGCAGCTTGCGGCAGACGGCACCTTCAGGAACACCGTTGGCATCTCCGTCGTGGATCAGAGCGACTCCCAGACCGTTTCCGACGAGGCGCAGAAGGATGCCCGCACTGACGTGATGTTCGACGATTGCAGGAAGCTGCACGCCATTTCCAACAGCGTCGGCGAGCCGAAATGCTTCGCCCCTACGCACGAGCAGCGTCTCTTGGCCCAATTCCGACCACTCGATTACGGGACGGCTTACGAGAGGATGATTCGGAGCGAGAACAACGGCTAGAGTATCCTTCCACAATTTCAATTCGAATGCGCCGCCAATGGATCGGGAGGAGGAGGTCACGGTGACGTCGACCTCGGTGCCGCCCAGAGCAGCCCTGGGCTCGGTGTGAGGCCCCTCTATCAAGCTGACGGTCACATTTGGATGACATTTCCCGAACTCGATAATCGCATCCAGCGCTCGCCCGGCGAGGATGAGTCCGTTGGAGCCGATGGAAAGCCTTTGTTGTTCATCTTTAATGCCGGTCCTGGCCAGCGTGAGAGTATTGTCCAGTTCGAGCAGCACGGAGCGCAGACGATCGAGGAAACGCTCGCCGGCTGGGGTTGGGCCAACCCCGCGGGCATGACGATGAAATATCCTCGTTCCCATCGCGTATTCGAGATCGCGTATGCGCCGGCTGAGCGCGGAGTGATCGATACCGGCGCGCCGCGCCGCGCGCAGAAAGCTGCCCTCCTCGGCGACCACAAGCGCATAATTAAGTGTCGCGAGTTGAATGGAGCTCCGCATCTCTGCTCAGGTAAGTAGCTACGTTCGCAAGACGTTTGAGCGTCTTTGACGACTGCGGCTATACCCAAATCTCAGTATTGACACCAGATGAGCTGTCCAACCCGTTCCTTTTAGATCACAGTCACAACGGCAGGTGCTTGATCCGCTTCCACTGCTCCTTGGCCGGGGTTCCTGAGCAGCCATGGCGAAGTGCACTCTCGGTACGCTTCCGCAGGCTCTTAGTCCGGGCAAGGGCGAGTCTGCGGCACCCGTCGGGTTCGCCAGGCGTCTGACATGCCTAGGCTCGGCGCGGGTCGACTTCTGCTTGGTGAACTGCGCAAAACCAGGATGCGACCTATAATCGCCGGATACGGCATGAGGGAGGATTCGTGTCAGACGGCAGTCAGCGCGGCCGGCAAGGAATTCATCGGTCGCCGTCCGGCATCCCCCGTAGTCATTGTAATCGTCCAGGATCATGACGCCTCCTGGGCTCAACACCTCGAAGGTTCGCTCAAGACAGAACTTGACCGGCTATCCCTGCATCGACATAGCGGGAAGATCGGGCATCGGCTATTTCACCGGAACCCTCTACATGTCAGACAATCTACACATCAACGCGACCGGCGGCGCGCGTTATGCCAACTGCGCTCAAGAGGATTTCCGTTCGCTGTCGCGCGCGGGGTTCTTCGGAACCTGATCGTTCTGGACCGCAGCGGTCGGGTGTGGCAGATGTTCGCTCATGCGCATCTTCTCCGCCATCCTCTCTCTTCGACGCCGCTTTTGGTCTTGGATTGCCACTGCGGCAGCCAGGGAACAGGCTATTCTCGGCGCGCGCACGAAGTTTGGCGCCGAAGGGGGCATCTTCAACATTCACGGGGACAGATCGAGGGCGGTGATCGGCTCTGATAGTATGATCAATGGACATCTTCAGATTTTCGCCCATGAGGGTCGGATCGTCATCGGTGATTGGTTTTATGCCGGGCCAGGCTCGACCATCTGGTCATCCGACCCGACCGGGATCAAAATCGGCAAGCGGGTGCATGTGTCGTGGGGCGTGGCAATCCACGATACCAACTCGCACCCGATGGATCCGAAGAAACGGTTTGCGCAGATGCAAGCCATCTTCCGTGAGGGCCATCCGCGGGTCGACCCCGGCATACGCTCGGCCCCCATCACGATTGGGGATGATGTGTGGATCGGAAACAGCGCCATGATCATGAAGGGTGTCACGATAGGCGATCGGGCGGTTATTTCGGCCGGCTCGATCGTACGTTCGGACGTCCCGGCCGATGCTTTGGTCCGGTCCGACCGCGACCTAGTGAAATGATGCGTTTGGCTGCCGCTCATCAATGAGCACTTCGCCGTCGTAGAGTGCTATATGCATGTGCGGCATTTTTCTGCAAATCTCTTTGAAATGCTCGCGCATCTCTGCCTCATCTACACTTGTAGCGATCGGCATGGAAATTTGCCGCTGGTGATCAATCGCGTGGATTGTGAAGCGAAGGGGTGGGCCAGTGTGCATTTTCGTCTTGATCTCAGGGCACCTCGATAAAAGGCATATGTTTGATCCGCTCCCACTGGTCTTTCGCCGTCGTGCCGGACCAGCGGTTGCGGAGAGCGCTTTCTCGATAGGCTTGGTCAGGATCCAATTCGGCCATCTCCGAACCGTGAGGTAGGAAGAACACATTACCGCCAGCGGCCGAGACGGCAACGAGTTTATAGCCGTGTCCCTTGCAGAGTTGCGCTAACGCGGTGATGGAGGCGCCGTGATACCAGCCGCTTTCGTGTTTCTCTTTTCGATCGAAGGCAGGGTCGTAGGGGACTGTAATCTGGTTGAGACCAAAGCTAGCGTTGTATTCGGCGACGATGACAGCCGGAAGCACCGGCAGCAGCTCTTTGAGAAACCAATAGTCGTTTCCATCGACATCGACGGAAAGCACTCCGAGCTTGGGGAAATGCGTGCCGAGGATCTTGATGTTATCGAGATCGATGAAGCTCTGGCGGGCTTCGATGCGCTTGGGAAGGATGGCGCGAGCTAGGCGAACGGTCTGTGGATCGCCGTCGACGAGCAATCCATCAAAGTCCTTGAGGCCTATGCAATTGTACTCTGTCGGATGGAAGCCGAATTCCAGAAACGTTCGCGGACAACCGCCCACGAGCCGCGATAGGATCAAACTCTCGTCCGACTGTGGCGACGCGCCAAAGCGCGCTTTTGCAAGGTGGAAGTAGTAACGGAGCGGACTGGCGCGAAGGAAAGCATGCGCGCGCGATTGGACATTCATCAGTTGATGACTCCTCAACCGCCCGCCCGCGACCAATCTTTTGCGGCAAGCGCCGACACTTTGCAAGCGATAGGAGAGTGCGGGCTAGGCTCTTGGCTGATCGCCGTCCGACTTCTGCTTAGCCGACCACCAAATCAGGTAGATTGACCCGGCCTTCCACACAGGCACGCGCCGGTCCCGCTCACGGTCTCGTAGTTCGCGATAGGTCTTCACCTTCAGCGTGCCGCCAGGCAGTTTGATCCGCAACGCCTTTGATTGTTCGCCAGATTGTGCAGCGCTTGCCCTGCCGGCGAGTCAATTCACCCCAGCGATCCACTTCATTCAACTGCCCGTGAGGGCGGTAAGGACTTCCTATGACCGCTTCACGCGAGAAGGAATCTCTTGCCCGGGTGCTGGTGCATGAAGGCGGCTACGTCAATCACACGGCTGATCCGGGCGGCCCGACCAACAAGGGCGTCACCCAGCGTGTCTATGACGCCTATCGCAAGGGCAGGAAGCTGGCGCCGCGCTCGGTCAAGAACCATGGACGAGGTCGCCGACATCTATGACCGGCAATATTGGGACGCGGTCAAAGGCGATCAGCTGCCGGCCGGCGTCGACTATGGCAAAGTCCACTGCGTTGCCCCCAACGGGCGGCTGGATCGGTTGCGATATTCGCAAGGTTCTGCTGCTCTCGGGTCGCTATGTGACGGCCGCCGAAGTGGCGAATATCGTCGCGGCATTCTGATCTCGAGCGCGACTTGCTCAACCGTAAATTGTGAGATAACAATTCCCTTGGGGTTGGGGGAATACAATGAACAGGCGAGATATGGCGCGCGGTTTACTGCGCGTGGCACGTATAGCGCGCGGCATCCGCACGCCGTTTAAAGTCACATGCCTCGGCGATAGCCTCACCTCTGGTGTATATCCCCACTTTCTCTCGTGCATGTTGGGGAAAAGGTAACGCGTCTCGGCTTCGGTTGGAAGACTTCAGATCATATTCTAGCGCGCTACCGCGAAAGTCCTGAAAAAGACGGCATATTGGTGGCCTGGGCCGGAAACAATAACTTCGATGATCCAGAAAGAGTTGAGGCCGATGTCGATGCCATCGCGGCATTGCATGGCGATTCGACCAAGTTGCTCGTCAGCGGGCTAGCGAATGGTGACTATCCTGGGCGACGCTTCGGCGAGAGCGGATACAAAAAGATCATTGACTATAATGCGAAGCAGGCTGACAGGTTCGGCGATCATTTTCTTGATATCCGAGCGGTTTTGATCGCTCAAGTTGCTAGCCGCAATCCCGGCGATATTCTCCCGGAGAAAATCCGCAAAGACAAAATACACCTCAACTACGGCGGCAACTGGCGAGCGGCCGGGATCGTATACTCCCGTCTTAAGCAACTCGGGTTGGCGAGTTAACCCCCACTCGCGACGTTCGGATGATGCAGCCGTTGCTGAGGATTTCAACTAGGCCGTTTGTGGCTTAGACGCGCTCACCCTGAAGATTGCGGATTACCGGCAGCAGGAACTTGATGCTGTGAATGAGCTGACAGCGGCCGGCGACGCCAACATCTTCTATCAACATCTTCTATATTGACGGCCTGACGCTGACCACTAACGGCACAGGCTCTATTGCCGATGGTATCCACCCGAACGACACCGGTTCTGCGGAGTGGGCAGCCGCTATCGCGCCGCTGGTGAGCGTCTAGGGATGGGCCGGATTGGGCTGGAGCTTCGGTTGCGTTTTGACCGGCTCAAAGTAGCGCTGAATTCTCTTCTCAACAACAATATGCGCGAGGTAACCGACTGCGATCCCGACCAGCGAACTGATCATCGCGGCCACACTCGATGGCAGCCAAGGCGTGGTCTTGGCCAGGATCAAAAGAGTGGCGGGCATGCATGGCTGATGGAAGAGAGATCGAATAGGATGCGTCGCCGAGGGCCAGGCCAACGCGACTTTCGGGCGTCGTCCTTGTTCCAACCGCAACCAACATGGTGACCACTAGCAACGGTGCTATTGAAAGGACCATCGTCAAGGTCCTGATCTCCAGGCCAAAATGCACAACAAACGCGCGTATCGCCAAAGACAGAAGGATCAGACTGAGTATCTGGCCTGAGAAAGTGAAGTTTGGCTTCCACTTGCGAATTGACAACGCGAGCAGAACCCCAATGCCGAACTCGATGTTGAACGGGCTCATAATGAAGGACGCCAAGCTATGTGTCTCTCCCGATGGCCCGGTTAGGACGTACCGCGCCAACGGCAATGCCGCCCAAAGCAGAAGAAACCACCAGAACTGCGGGCGGATTAGGAAGCACAGGGCAAAAACAGCGTAGAAAACGACCTCATATCGGATCGTCCAAGCTACTGATGGGGTTACCTCTCCAACGGGCCATATTATGAGCGTACGAAGCGATCCCCAAGGATCAGGCTGGGCGCCGGAAATTATCATTGAAAAACGCCACGGCAAGATAGAGCATTGGCAGCAAGCGAACCGCTCGCCTGAACAGAAATTCCAGCGGTGTATATCTCGGGGCGCCAGTCGCGGAATTTGTCGCCGTCACGACCATGATGAAGCCGCTCATCATGAAGAAAAAATCGACTTCTCCGCCGCCACTCGTGAAAAACGTTGTGAGCATTCCTGGCCCGAAATACTTGTCCAGAGATGCGGCGCTTACATTGTGAGTTATTACAACCAGGACGGTGGCTATTGCCCGAAGGGATTGTCGGGACTTTTTTGATCATAAGAAATCCTAAGCCGCTCGAATGGCGTCGACGAGCGCTAGGGTCGCGCCGCGGGCCAAGTGGATGCCATCCTCGGTCACGTCGTTCGAGCCGCGAATTGCGATGTACGGGTCTACAAAAGGAACGCCGCTTCCGAGACACGCCACGCGTGTCGCATCATTGATCGCGGCGGCCACAGACGCCGATCTGAAGGCGGTTTTCTTCTCTTCGATTGGCGGGATCGCGAACACGATGGCTTCGGTGCCGATGCTCCGAAGCAGAGAACAAATCGCCATGGTCTTTTCGGCGACCGCAACCGGGTCGGCCCCTGTCTTGCTGTCGTTCGTTCCGACCTGAATCACAGCCTTTGCCGGTGGGTTTGCTTTCAGAGCCGACAACACGACGGAGGATGCAATGGAAGCATAGACGTTGGCCGCCGTCGCACCGCCAAAGCCAGCGTTTACTACTTTGAGACCTTCGAGCAGGTGCGGTGGAACAAGTTCCAAGAGCGAGTCCCCGACCAGCATAAGGCTGTTTGGACCTAGCCATTGCAAGTGCGCCGCGATAGCAGCCGTCCGAACGGTCCAGTGATCTGACCACGGAACAATATTCCTCGGGATAACGCGCCCCTTCCATATGGAAAGGATGCCCCTGACCTTGATGAACCCCATGTGCCTTAAATCCCCTAACCCAGCCGTTCTTTAGCTGATGTCGGGGATCGCCGCTAGATGACGGTTACGTCCGGAGGCTGCAATTTGAGACGCTAGTTACCGGAACGAGAGATGTCGTCCAGTGGCTGACCACTGTTGGGTTTCTGCTTGTCGGACCACCAGATGAAACACTCGATCCCATCTTCAGCACCGGCACGCGCCTATCACGCTCGCTACTCCGCAATTCACGATACGTTTTCACCTTCAGCGTGCCGCCCGGCAGCCTGATCCGCAACGTCATTTGATTACCCTGCATTTTGTGCAGCGCAACATTAGGCGCTTACCCTGCGGCCAAGTCAATTCGCGCCGCACATCCAATTATCCCAACCTGCCGGTGAGGGGCGGAAACGAGAACTTGGCGCTTTCGCGCATGGGAAGCAGGCCGGCGTTCTGGACCGACATTTTGTCTTCATACAAGGAGATCAGAGCCTACGGCCTACTCAGCTTGTGTCGCGCGAGCTAACGTCGCGTCGATCTCCCAGGCTATCTGCCGCATCGACGCATAGTGCGGGCCAAAAGGCATGTCCTCTCTGCGTCCATCGTTAGCATGGACGATGAAAAAGCCGCCTTTATGCTCGGTAGCAAATCCTCGATAGATTGGATCAAAGGGAGCTATCAAAATGGGCCCCTCCGTCTTGGTCGCGCAAGGACAGCACGAGTGTTCTTCTAGTTAGGATCTCGTTGTTTTGTGCACGGAGGATCGGCTGCTCCCACCAGAGTGCGAATGAAAAAGCCCTACACTCCAAGCTCGAATACATGGTGCAAAGCGGTACGTACTCGGCGCTTGATTGGGTAGGGACCAGTACCGCCAGTGGAAAGTCGGGCGCAAAGTTCCCAGGAACAAGTGCGCCTGCTGAGCTAACGAACTCGAGATGTTCCTTCATCCCCATCTGAGTGAACATGGATACTGCCCGGTTCTTGTCATGGACGAGGATGTGGACGCATGCCGCAAGCCTTTTGGCTTCCCACTTTGATCCTTCGTCATAGGCCTTTGCGGAGGCACGAGGCGCCGCGATCTGCTCTCCAAAGGCCTCATTGATCGCCGCCTTAGTGCGAGAACTCATGAAATTTGCTCCCGTTTCACTGGCCGCCTGGGAGGCCGGACCTTTCTCTTGGCGACGATCTTAACCGCATGCCAGAACCAAACAAACCTGCCCGTGAGGGCGGAAAGGAAACCCATGGACACCACGTTCAAGGGCGCCGCGAAGCGCATCACAGATCGCGACATTCCGCGCATCGGGGCGACGATTGGCGTCGGCGAGGATGAAATCCACGCCTTCATGGATGTCGAGGCGGCAGGATCCGGCTTCGACCGCTACGGCCGGCCGAAGCTGCTGTTCGAGCCGCATGTGTTCTATCGCAACCTGTCCGGCGCCAAGCGTGCCGCCGCTGTGAAGGCCGGGCTCGCCTATGCCAAATGGGGCGCAAAACCCTATCCGAAGGACAGCTATCCGCGCCTGGTCGCCGCCATGGCGATTGAGGAGGCGGCGGCGCTTGTGGTGACCTTCTAAGCGGGACTTAGCGCTCCCCTATCTAGGCTTGAGTGCAGATGAACAGTTCGCCAGTTGTGAGGTGGTTCAGTCCATACCGGCCAACATCGCGTGGGTCGAAATCGCGGGCAGCGATCCTCTCGACATTGAACCCGGCGGCCTTCAAGCGGTCCTCTATGTCAAACCCGTACAGCCTTACGTGATCAATCTGGCCGAACTTTTCAATCCGATCTTCGGGCGTTGTGACTGTCGGGTCCTCGTATGTCTTTCGGCGCCATATCGGGACGGCCACGACGCACGTACCGTCCTTCGTCAAAACCCGGCGCAATTCAGAGAACGCCGCACGGTCATCCGGGACATGCTCCAGGACGTTTGAGCACCAAATGAAATCGAAGCTCTCGTCTGAGTAGGACAGTTTTGTAATGTCCTCAACCTCCATCGCCAATCCCGGTTCAAGGTCGCAGCTGACATATCTATTGGAGATGCTCCTTAGCCACTTTTCAATTGGCTTCTCGGGGGCGAAATGAAGGGTGTTTTGGAGGTCCTTTAGCTTCGACCGAAGAGCAAAATAGCCAAGCCGGTGACGCTCCAGGCTTCCACATTTCGGGCAATATGAATCCGCTGAGGGCTTGCGCGGATTGAGACGTGGCCGGAACTCACTTCCCTCCCAGCCGCAAAATATGCATTCACGTCCTTTGCCGAGGTCCGACAGGGCGTACATCAAGCGGCGCCGCGCGAAGTCCACTATCGTCACGTTCAATCTCTCCCTTGTCACCCGCCGCTCCCTTGGGAGTGCAGTCCTGACGTAAAGCAGGAAAACCGAAATCACAAGTAGCCGCGATTTTCGCCATTCAACCTGCCCGCAAGGGCGGAAAGGAACTGTCATGTCGTCTATCTTGACGGCCGCCCTGCTGCGCCAAATCAGCAAGGGCACGCCGAATGCCGCGAACATGAATTCGGTATTGGTCGCGCTGGATCGTTTTGGGGCCGCTACCGGCCTCGATCAGCCGCATCGGCTGGCTCACTTTCTGTCGCAGATCATGCATGAGAGCGGGTCGTTCAAATATGACCAGGAGATAGCGTCGGGTGCGGCATACGAGGGCCGAAAGGATCTCGGCAATACGGTCAAGGGCGACGGCAAGAGGTTCAAGGGTCGTGGGCCGATGCAACTCACCGGCCGAAGGAACTATACCGCCTTCACCAAATGGGCACGCAAGCTCGACCCGTCCGCCCCCGACTTCGTGGCGCATCCGGATCTGGTCAACACCGATCCGTGGGAAGGTGCATCCGCGATCTGGTATTGGGACATCGGCAACCCGACCGGCAAATCGCTCAACGCCTATGCCGACCAGAACAACGCCGAGATGATAACCAAGAAGGTGAACGGCGGCCTGAACGGCTATGCCGATCGCCTCGAATATTACGATCGTGCCGCACTCGTCATGCTGGATTATGGCCCGACCGGATATGAGCGGTTCCAGAGCAACGCGCAGAAGACTGGCGACTACAAAGGCAAGGTCGACGGCGATCCCGGCCCGCAGACGCGCGCCGCCCTGCATGCCCGCCTGGTCAAGCTGACGGCAAAGCCCGCGCGGGCGCCCGAGGTCAAGGCGGCGCCGGTGACCACTGTGGAGCCGGTGGCGGTGCTTGTGAAGGAACTGGAGAAGCCGGCATGGCAGTCGCCTGAAGTCCTGATCCCTGCCGCGGCGCCTGTGGCAACCGGCGTAGGCACGTTCCTGAGCGGGGCCGCGCCGATCGTCGCCATCACGCTGATTGGTTGTCGCCGCCTTCGCCGCGTTTCTCATCATCCGCCGTGACCGCATGAAGAGCGCCCAGGCAGCGAAGGTCGAGACCATCAACGCCCAAGGATCGCTCTGATGGCCGAATATCGCTGCACCTGGTGGGAATACACCGGTGGTTATTCGGAGTTCAAAGAAGGCGTCGCGTCCCCGATCATGCGCAACTTGGAGACCGACGATGAGGTCATCAGCCGAGATCTCCCAATTGGCGCATTGTGGATTGCGGAAGGCGATGGGTATCCGAAGGGACCGGATGGACTTGCGATCTGCTGCCGTCTGCATGGTCATCATACGTGGTTTATCGATGGCCGGGCATCGGACTGCACAATGCCGGACGACAAGGAACATCGCTGTTGGGTGCGACACGGCATCGGCGGCGAAACCATTCACGTCGACAAGGACGGGAATACCTGCGCTGCAGGCGCCGGTTCGATCGCCACAACTGGCTTTCACGGCTTCCTGCATCACGGCGTTCTGAGGGATTGCTGATGGGCGCGCTCGCACAGCCAAGCTGGCGTGGGACGCTTTGACGTCCCGCATCGGCCTACCGCTGGTCGTCGCGGCCGTCATCATCACCGGCTACGAGGGCCTGCCGATCGGCCCGCTGCGCTACATCCCGTTCGCCGGCCAATACCTCGCCATGATCACCGACGGGCGCGTCGATCGCGTTCGCGCCCGAGCGCGCATCGACGTCGAGAACGAGGCGCGCGCCCGGGCGATGGCGCTAATCGAACAGAGGAACCACGACATGCGGAAATCACCGATCTGGATGCTGCTCATCTGTGCGGTGAGCTCGGCGGTCGCTGGGTGCCAAACGAAGACCGCTGCGACTGAGGGCGCCGGCTTCTCGCTGCTGACACCAGCACCCGCGACACGCGACTTTATCATCAAGAACGGCCGGCCATTTGCCAATCAGGTTGGCCGGCAATAACCGGACGTGCCAGCGCGCGCCGGCCTGCACGAAGTAAGGATGGCCGGCAGCATGCGCATCTGGCTTGGCCCGGTCCTGGTCACGATCAACAACGGTCGGATGTTGCCCGTCTTCGCCGACGCTTCGAAGCGGGCCGTCGTGCTGGTCTCCAGATCCCCGACATGCTTGCGCAAGGTCGTGGTGAGCGCCAGGCCGAGATGAAGTCGATATCGTTGGCGCGGCACCAGTCGATGACCTGCGGACTGCAATAATGGCTGTCGGCCCCGGGCCGCAGGCTGATTTCTGCTCCATGTGATCGCATACGTGCTCGCCAACCCGGTACCTTGGCGGCGTCCGCCATCTCCCTTCTGACTATTCCCTTTCCTTCGCACTTATCTTGATCCCGCGCCGTTCCGCGTACTCGATCAATGCGAGTTCTATCACCGAGGTGATAGAACGCCGCTCCGCGTCTGCAAGCTGTTGCGCCAAGGCCAACACCGGCGGATCAAGGCGGGTGGTGAACGGCTTTTTTGTCATTTTCGCTCTGCGGCTTGATATTCAGTTTCAAAAGGCGTATAGGTATGCACGTGCATCGCACTTGCATCGCACGTGCGCCGGCTGGCCAGAGTGCGCCAACACTCCAGTCAGCCTGACCACAACCCAAGCTGATTGGAGCTCGGATCATGGCTGATTCCGACAATACCACGACTCTGCCTTACGTCACCCGCAGGCGAGTACTTGAGGGAACAGTCGTGGCCACCACCGCGTGGACGCTCCAAGGCAACGCGCCCGCAAGCGGCGCCGGAAGCACGAATGTGCGTTCTGATCCTGCACTGGCGCTTTGGCGGGAATGGGAGAGAGTCCACAAACAGACCGAGCGGCTTTGCCGGAGGCAGCAGCGCTTGGAGACAAGGCTTGTCGAGAGCGTCGGCTTTCCCTGTGTGACCGTCCGCCTGACCGAGGGTGAGCAGGTGACGGTCCATTCGATCGAGATGCTCAATGAAGTGCTCGGCAAAGCGCCGGATATGGCGGCTCTCCGCGAAAAGGCCGAAGCTGATTTCGCGGCGCATCAGGCACGCTGGGATGCGGCTGCGGAGCAAACCGGCTACACCGCCGCCTTCAGGGCCGAGCGCGAGGCTAGCGAGAAAATGCAAGATCTGCTGCAAGCTTTCTCAACCACCCCCGCTACGACTCTGGCCGGTGTGGCGGGCAAGCTCGATGCCGTATTGCGCGAGGGCGAAGCGTGGGAGGAATGCTCCGAGTTTCCTTGGCCGCAAATCCGCACAGCGCTCTGCGATCTGGTGCGCATCGCCGAACGCTTTGGTGCTGACCGGGTGCGGCGCCGAAGGATCCGTCATGACCAAACTGAAACTCTCCGTCATTCCCGATGACCGTCCGGTCAAGATCACGGTCGAACTGCCCGGCACCATTCATCGCCATCTCGTCGCCTATGCTGAATTGCTGGGCCGCGAGACCGGACAGATAGTCGCCGATCCGGCAAAGCTGATAGCGCCGATGCTGACCCGGTCCATGACAAGACAGAGCCTTTGCCAGAACCCGAGGAAGCCTGAAGCCGGATGAGTGTTCGGGGTTTATGCCTGTTGGAGGGCCATCAGGAGGAATACCGATCACGCAGAAACGCGATGAAGATCGGCAGGGCAGGATTGGCGTTGTCCGGGCGCCAACGGGCAAAATTGCAGATCTGGATTGGCTTGCTCCCGATCCGCAGCTTGCGGCAGACGGCGCCGTCAGGAAGGCTGTTAGCATCTCTGTGGTGGATCAGAGCGACTCCTAGACCGTTTCCGACAAGGCGCAGCAGGATGCCCGCACTAACGTGATGTTCGACGATTGCAGGAAGCTGCACGCCATTTCCAACAGCGTCGGCGAGCCGAAATGCTTCGCCCCTACGCACGAGCAGCGTCTCTTGGCCCAATTCCGACCACTCGATTACGGGACGGCTTACGAGAGGATGATTCGGAGCGAGAACAACGGCTAGAGTATCCTTCCACAATTTCAATTCGAATGCGCCGCCAATGGATCGGGAGGAGGAGGTCACGGTGACGTCGACCTCGGTGCCGCCCAGAGCAGCCCTGGGCTCGGTGTGAGGCCCCTCTATCAAGCTGACGGTCACATTTGGATGACATTTCCCGAACTCGATAATCGCATCCAGCGCTCGCCCGGCGAGGATGAGTCCGTTGGAGCCGATGGAAAGCCTTTGTTGTTCATCTTTAATGCCGGTCCTGGCCAGCGTGAGAGTATTGTCCAGTTCGAGCAGCACGGAGCGCAGACGATCGAGGAAACGCTCGCCGGCTGGGGTTGGGCCAACCCCGCGGGCATGACGATGAAATATCCTCGTTCCCATCGCGTATTCGAGATCGCGTATGCGCCGGCTGAGCGCAGTGTGATCGATACCGGCGCGCCGCGCCGCGCGCAGAAAGCTGCCCTCTTCTGCGACCACAAGCGCATAATTGAGAGTCGCTAGTTGAATGGAGTTCCGCATCTCTGCTCGACGTCTAGGTGGCGACAAATCGCACACGTTTGAGCGCTTTTGGCCGCGGCGGGCTATCACCAAATCTCAGTATTGACTCAGATGAGGGCCACCGACGCCTCTCATGAAAGAAACAACGGACGTCAGGTGGCGTGCAGCAATCTCTCGCGATCACCGGAAGCGATCCCCGAATGCGCATCGGAGTAGACGAGCTCGAATGTGTGTGCGGTTTGCGCCGCCTTGACCTGAGGGAACCTTTAAACTCGAGTGGCCCTCATGGTCGGCCACGGCGCCTCGCCGTCATTCATGCTGCGTCGGTACGGTGGGTCCGCTGGCAGGGAAGGGCTCGCACGAGCCGATCAGCGATGGTAGGGCGCTCGCAGCGATGATCCCGAAGGACACTCACTCGAAAGAGACGACTCCGTTTTCTCGCTCATCTAATGGAGGGGCTCGCCCGCTAGCTCCAGGGACAACACCGGCCAAAACATCTATCTCGGAAATCCGGTGCTTGAACAAAGACGGAGCGGCGGACCGGCTCGAATTGAAGGTCCGCCGTTCCGGGTCGTTCAGATCACAAGGAACGAACCTGCTGCAAGCGACAGACCTGGAGAGAGGGTGGCGAATTGTATTTGAGCTGCGCCACCGATCCCGTCGCTGTCGAAAGAGAGCGCCCCGGTTGAGCTGTTGTAGATGATATGGTCGGAGCTGTCATGCGCGGCCGTGCCAGCAAAGAAAGCATCGGATGAAAGGCCACCCAGCTTTAGGCCGGCAAAAACCGCGTCGTCGAGTTGGATCTTGTCTTGGAGCTTGTTGAAGTCGGTGATCCTGTCGATATTGCCGGCTCCAAGAGCGCTGTTGAACACGAATGCATCATTGCCCCCGTTACCGGTCAAGATGTCGGCACCGCCGCCACCGTTGATGATGTTCGCGCCGGCATTGCCTTGGATGGTCTGGGCAAAGGCGTTGCCGGTCAGGTTAATTGCAGACGTACCGGACGGATACCTCGTGGCGAGAAGCTCGACCTCCGAGCCGGCCGCAAGCGCATAGCTCACCGTGGTGGCTATGTTGTCGCGACCGCCGCCTACCGCTTCGATCACTCTGTCGCCGACATTGTCGACATAGTAGCCGTCGTTGCCCCCATAGCCGACCATCGTATCGGCACCACCGAGGCCGTTGAAGACATTGCTACCGGCATTGCCCTGGATGGTCTGGGCGAACTCGTTGCCGTTGAGGTGGATCGGCGCCGTGCCGGACGAGTTGCTGGTGGCGAGAAGCTCGATGTGCGAGCCGGCGGTAAGCGCATGGCTCACCGAAGTGATCACCTTGTCGGTGCCGCCGCCTACCGCCTCGATCGTTTTGTCGCCAGCATTGTCGACATAATAGGTGTCGTTGCCGCCATAACCGATCATGGTGTCCGCGCCGCGTCCGCCGTTGATGACATTGGCACCGGCATTGCCCTGGATGGTCTGCGTGAACTCGTTGCCGACGAGATTGATTGCGGCCGTACCGGAGGGGTTCGTGGTCGCAAGAAGCTCGACCTGCGAGCCGGCCGAAAGGACATAGCTCACCGAGGCGAGCACCTTGTCGGAGCCGCCGCCAGCAGCCTCGACCACTTTGTCGGCAGCATTGTCGACATAATAGGTGTCGTTGCCGCCATAGCCGGTCATGGTGTCGGTGCCGCCGAGGCCGTTGATGACGTTCGCGCCGGCATTGCCCTGGATGGTCTGGGCGAACTCATTGCCGGTGAGGTTGATTGCCGCCGTGCCTGATGCATTGTTGGTGGCGAGAAGCTCGATCTCGGAGCCGGCCGCAAGAGCATGACTTACGGAGGCAAGTGCTTTGTCGGTACCGCCGCCCACCGCCTCAATCTCCTTATCGAGGACGTCATCGACATAATAGGTGTCATTGCCGCCATAGCCGATCATCGTGTGGCCGCCGGCCCCGTGAAACACATCGTCGCCGCTGGTGCCATACAAGGTGTCGCTTGTGTCGACGGGAGGCGGGGCGGTCCCGGTCGTTGCGAGATTGTGCTCCCGGAAAACGGCCTGCAGTTCCGGGGAGCTCTCAAGCGCGGTGTCGCCTCGCTGCGAACCCCAAGCGTATGCGTAGTCGAAGGCGGGTGACGGAACCAGCTTGGCCCAGTGCTCCATCATGGCTTCCATCTGGGCGGCGGTGGGCACCACATATTTGCCACCCATGTCGGTGTTATACTCGCCACCTCCAAACGCCTGGTAGCCCGGAACGATCTGGCTCGTCGGGATGCCCGATGCCTGAGCGGCGGCGACGAATTTATCGATCATGTTGTAGTCGACCGGGCCATCCGTGCGGACGGGATAGACATCTATGCCGTAGTAATCGATACCCGTATTGGCGGGATTGTACGTGCCCCTAAAATCCGGATTCGCCGACGTCCCCAAGCTCATCATTGTGATGTAGGTCTTGGCGCCTGGAAAATGCTCATGGATCCAGTCGGATTCTGCCTTCAGATTTGCGGCAGAGGCGTAGGTACCCCATTGGCCGGTGGGATCCGGCTCGTCAACCAGGAAGAACCCAAATACGTTCGGATTGCCGAGGAAAGGAGTAACCTTGTCGATAAAGGATTGGGTTACTCCGTTGGCCTCGTCGAGGTAGACCAAGCCTTTCATGCCCTCTGGCAGCTCGTTGACCTGGTCAACATATTGCACGCTAGCCAGATTGAATCCGGCTTTTGCAATGTCCGTGCCGGATCCGCCCGACGTGTAATGGAGAGTCGCCATCCATAATCCCTCATTTTAATTCGATAGCGCCCCGCGGATGCCTGCCTACTAGAAGGTGTATATTAGCGCCAAATCACATACCTGCACGCCCTGATAGAATGGTTGATCGGTGGCAGGGTTCTCACGTTGCGGCGAAAAATATACTTGAGGATATTCGACATTGTGCGACAAAAGCAAATTTAACTTCAGAGATGCCCCACGTTGTTTTCCGAGAGATGCTTATTGATATTTCTAATAAATTCTACGTGTTGCTGACAGCAAAGATAATATGATCGCTGGCGTTTAAAAAAGAAATTGAATTTTATTAAAATTAGTTTAATGATTGGCCGGTTGCTACTAGAGAGGCGTTGGAAGCGCTGACTTATCTGAAGAAAAGCGACAAAAAATCCAATGTTTTGGATTATAAAAAGTCTCAAACTATAAGATCTAACTGCCAAGCCGTGGCAGAAAAACTGCTTTCTCCACAAGATGCATTTGACTGCCGGCCAATTGAGCCGACATTAAACTAAGATGCCAGCCGCATCGCGCTCTCTGCCGGAGATACCAATTTGTTGTGGACAGATACCGCAGATACCAGTCCGCGACCCAGGTGTCTGCAACTGAGATTACGACTCGGGAGATCGTCAGAATTGGAGAACTGGCTGGGGCGCCAGGATTCGAACCTGGGAATGTCGGTACCAAAAACCGATGCCTTACCACTTGGCGACGCCCCAACAGCCGGAGCCTGCCCGCTGTGCGCGCGGCCTTATAGGACGAGCCGGGAGAAAGCTCAATGCCGACTATGCGCGACCGATCCACCAGTTTTGCAATCGCCACTTTGAACGGATCTATTCACCCCATACCGCCATTTCGTTGCCGGCCGGATCGACGAAATGGAACCGCCTGCCGCCGGGGAATGAAAAGATCGGCTTGACGACGGTGCCGCCGGCATTCTCGACGGCGCTTAATGTTTCCTCCAGCATTTCGGAATAGAGCACGGGCAGCGGCTTGGCCGGCGCATCTTGGCCATCCGCCTGAAAACCGCCGTCCAGCCCTTCGGCAAAAGCTGAATAGGTCGGCCCGTAATCGGTGAACGACCATGAGAAGGCCGCGCTGTACAAAGCCTTCACGCTGTCCAGCGTTCCGCCCGTCGCCGCATTTCCAGATAATCGAGCTTTCCGGTCATTTTCATCGCTCTACTTTTGTTCTCGTTATGTTCTACAAAAAAGCTTTCCAAAAAGCAAGTCTTTTCGGCGCCGCTTTTTCTTAATCGATTGTAGAGACCGGCGGGCATTGCCGACGGCTTGCCTTTCGCACTGCACCATCCTATCGCTCGATTTGCCAATATTTCCAATCTCCTGCAACCAGGGAGCAAGCATGACCAAATGGGTCTACACCTTTGGCGATGGAGCGGCGGAAGGCCGTGCCGGCGACCGCAATCTGCTCGGCGGCAAGGGCGCCAATCTTGCCGAAATGTGCAGCCTGGGCCTGCCGGTGCCACCGGGATTCACTATCACTACCGAGGTCTGCAACGCCTATTACGCCAACGGCCACGCGTATCCGGCCTCGCTGGAAGCGGATGTTGCGGTCGCCCTCGACCATATCGGCCGGCTGACCGGGCGCCGTTTCGGGGATCCGTCGAAACTGCTTTTGGTGTCGGTGCGCTCCGGTGCGCGCGCCTCGATGCCCGGCATGATGGACACCGTGCTCAATCTCGGCCTGAATGACGAGACGGTCGAAGCCTTGGCCGCCGATTCAGGCGATCCGCGCTTTGCCTATGATAGCTATCGCCGTTTCATCCAGATGTATTCCGACGTCGTCATGGGCCTCGACCATGAGGTCTTCGAGGAGATCCTCGAAGACCAGAAGGGTGGGCTCGGCCATGAGCTCGACACCGAGCTGACGGCCATCGAATGGCAAGGCGTGATCGCGCTCTACAAGGCCAAGGTCGAGGAGGAGCTCGGCAAGCCCTTTCCACAGGATCCGCACGAACAGCTCTGGGGCGCCATCGGCGCGGTGTTTTCCAGTTGGATGAACAACCGCGCCATCACCTACCGGCGCCTGCACGACATTCCCGCAAGCTGGGGCACGGCGGTCAACGTCCAGGCCATGGTCTTCGGCAATATGGGCGACACCTCGGCCACCGGCGTAGCCTTCACCCGCAATCCGTCGACCGGCGAAAAGCAGCTCTATGGCGAGTTCCTGGTCAACGCGCAGGGCGAGGATGTCGTTGCCGGCATCCGGACGCCGCAGAACATCACCGAGGCGGCGCGCATTGCCGCCGGGTCCGACAAGCCGTCGCTGCAGAAGCTGATGCCTGACGCCTTCCAGGCTTTCGTCAGCATCTCAGACCGCCTGGAAAAGCATTACCGCGACATGCAGGATCTCGAATTCACCATTGAACGCGGCAAATTGTGGATGCTGCAGACCAGGTCCGGCAAGCGCACCGCCAAGGCAGCGCTGAAGATTGCCGTCGACATGGCCAGGGACGGGCTGATCTCGAAGGAGGAGGCCGTCGCCCGCATCGATCCGGCCTCGCTCGACCAGTTGCTGCATCCCACGATCGATCCGAAGGCGGCGCGCGATATCATCGGCGTCGGCCTGCCGGCATCGCCAGGTGCTGCCACCGGCGAAATCGTGTTTTCCTCGAACGACGCCGAGGAGGCCAAGACACAAGGCCGAAAGGCGATCCTGGTGCGCATCGAGACCAGTCCCGAAGACATCCATGGCATGCATGCGGCCGAAGGCATCCTGACGACGCGCGGCGGCATGACCAGCCACGCCGCTGTTGTGGCGCGCGGCATGGGCAAGCCTTGCGTTTCGGGCGCAGGCTCGCTGCGCGTCGACTACAAGGCCGGCACGCTGATGGCGATGGGATCGACGTTCCGCAAGGGCGATATCATCACCATCGACGGCGGCAACGGCCAGGTGCTGAAAGGCGCGGTACCGATGCTGCAGCCGGAACTCTCGGGCGATTTCGCCGCCATCATGGAATGGGCCGACGGCGCGCGCCGCATGAAGGTGCGCACCAATGCCGAGACGCCGCTGGATGCGCGCATGGCGCGGTCCTTCGGCGCCGAAGGCATCGGTCTTTGCCGCACCGAACACATGTTCTTCGACGGCGACCGCATCGTTGCTATGCGCGAGATGATCCTGGCCGATACGGAAAAGGATCGGAGAACGGCGCTGGCCAAGCTGTTGCCGATGCAGCGCTCCGATTTCCTCGAACTGTTCGAGATCATGGCCGGCCTGCCGGTGACGATCCGCCTGCTCGATCCACCGCTGCACGAATTCCTGCCCAAGACCGAGGAGGAGGTGGCCGAGGTCGCCGCCGCCATGAACGTGTCGCCGGACAAGCTCAGGCGGCGCACCGAAGCGCTGCACGAGTTTAATCCGATGCTCGGCCATCGCGGCTGCCGGCTTGCGGTCTCCTATCCGGAAATCGCCGAGATGCAGGCGCGTGCCATTTTCGAGGCCGCCGTCGAAGCCGGCAGGAAGGCCGGCGCGCTGGTGGTCCCGGAGATCATGGTGCCGCTGGTCGGGCTGGCGAAGGAGCTCGAATTCGTCAAGGCGCGCATCGACGCCGTCGCCAAAAGCGTGATGGAAGAGACCGGCGTCAGGATCGGTTACCTGACCGGCACGATGATCGAGCTGCCGCGCGCCGCGATCCGTGCCCAGATCATCGCCGAGGCGGCCGAATTCTTCTCCTTCGGCACCAACGATCTGACCCAGACCACGTTTGGCATCTCACGCGACGATGCGGCCTCGTTCCTCGAGACCTACCGGAAAAAAGGCATCATCGAGCAGGATCCGTTCGTGTCGCTCGACATAGAGGGTGTCGGCGAGCTGGTGCGGATGGCAGTCGAAAAGGGCAGGGCGACGCGGCCCGACATCAAGCTCGGTATTTGCGGCGAGCACGGCGGCGACCCGGCCTCGATCCATTTCTGCGAAAAGGTCGGCCTGGACTACGTCTCGTGCTCGCCATACCGGGTGCCGATCGCCAGGCTGGCCGCCGCGCAAGCGGCGGTGCAGGCTGCGAAGAACGGCCGCGGATAGGACCCGCGCGATCCTTTCACGTACGGTTAAGGACGTGGAGCACGCATTGTGACCTCGCGCTTGCCAAGGGTTAGGCCGGCGGTCAAATTGCCGCTGCCGACGCTTTTGCAGGGGCATCGTCCCGATTTCCGCCTTGATGCCGGTCTTGGGGTCGCCGCTTCAACTTTGATCCGGCCGACCTGGAATTAATCGATGCGCCCGTTCCAAAAGTATTTTTGCGCCATTGCGATATCGCTATGGGCTGTCTCTCCTGGCAACGCTCGGTTGCTCGTCGCACCGACGCTGCACATCAAGGCCGAGGTGGGCAGCGGCCGCGTCGCGCTGACGCTCGATGCGTGCGGCGGGAGGACCGACACACGGATTCTCTCGGCGCTGGTGGAAAACAAGATTCCCGCCACCATTTTCGTCACCGGCATCTGGCTGAAGCACAACGCCGCCGCCGTCGAGATCATGCGGGCGCATCCAGAACTGTTTGAATTGGAAAACCATGGCGGCCGCCACGTCCCGGCCGTCGACACACCGCAAAAGATCTACGGCATTCGCAGTGCCGGCAGCCCGGAGGCCGTGCTGGCCGAGGTCGAATCGGGTGCTGCCGCTCTTTCCGTGACCGGCGAACCGGCGCCGAAATGGTTTCGCGGCGCAACCGCCGAATACAGCCCGTCAGCAATCGCGATGATACGCAAGCTTGGCTTCAAGATCGCCGGATTCACTGTCAACGGCGACGGCGGGTCATTACTCGGCGCAAAAGAGACCGCCCGGCGCATTGCGGCAGCAAAAGACGGCGACGTCATCATTGCTCACATCAACCAGCCGACCCATGCCGCTGGCGAAGGCGTGGTGCAGGGACTTCTGGCGCTGAAGGCCAAGGGCCTCACCTTCGTGCGGCTCGACGATGCCGACTGCGTCGGCAATCAAGGCACCACCGACTGATCAGTCGGGCGTGGCCTCTATGGTCACCTTGTTCGGATAGAACGCGCCGTGGTCGCGGATGTCCGCCATCTCGTCGAAGGGCCGCTCATAGGCCCACATTGCATCCTTGCCTGCATCGCCGGCGGGCAACGCGTTCCAATAGCTGGCATCGCCCTTGTAGGGGCAATGAGTCGAGTGTTCCGTCTTGCCAAGCTGCTTGAAGTCGATGTCGCCGAACGGAATGTAGAAAACGGGGGGATAGGGCGATTCGGTCAGCACCTTGACCTTGCTGGACGAAGCGATGACGACATCGCCGGCGCGCACCGTCACGGTACCCTTGTAAGGTTCGACAGTGATCGTCTTGTCGGGATTGCGCTGAAAGCCGGGTGACGGGTTTGCGATCTGGTCCATGTCGGGTCTCCTTGCCTCAATTGTGTCTGGTAAGAGCATTGCGCAAGAGCTGCCTGCCGCCAGGCGGGCGTCGCCCGCGGGGAAAGTCTCGCGCTTTCCTCCGATACCTCGCCTAAAACTAGGCGGCGGCCTGGAATGCGTCCATCAACCCGGCATAGGCGGCGGCAATGCCTGCCACCGGATTGGTGCTTTTCGAGGTGGTCTCGACCTTCAGCGCACCACCGCTGGTCGGCAAAGTGAGCAGCAGGAACTGGCGATTGCCGCCATCGCCGACGCAGGCGGCAGCGACGTGCTGGCTTTCGCCCTCGTTCTCGACGCACATCTTGAACAAGAGCGTGCCGCCGACCGCTTCGAGGGCGCCACCGACGACTTCAACGAATTCATCTTCGGAAACGGTTTTGGCGTCGGGCAACGGATCGGCCTGCATGACATCGGCCGCCACCAGATCGGCCAGACCTTCGCCAAGCGTATTTTCGAGGGCTTTTTCGTCGAACTGCGGGTCCATGCGAACCTCTTTCATTCGCCAATCGCGCCCCGCCCGTTAATCAACGTTAACGCCGAGCATGGCCGGATTGTGGCGAATTCCGCCTCATTCGGCTCCATGCACCGCTCCAGCCCGGTTCTGGCTGGACAATCCGCCGGTTCGTCCCACAATGGCAAAAAAATAACGGGAGGAACAGATGCTCGGGCTGATGCAGGAATGGCCGCTGCTTTGCCACAAGCTGATCGACAACGCCGAGAGGCAGCACGGCAGACGCGAGATCGTGTCGCGCTCGATCGAGGGGCCGATCGTACGCAGCACATACGCCGAAATCCATAATCGTGCCCTGAAGGTCGCCGGGCGGCTCGAGCGTGATGGTTTCGGGCTTGGCGACCGCATCGCGACCCTGGCCTGGAACACTGCGCGCCACATCGAGGCCTGGTACGGCATCATGGGTGTCGGAGCGATCTATCACACGCTCAACCCGCGGCTCTTTCCCGAGCAGATCACCTGGATCATGAACAATGCCGGGGATAAGGCGATCTTCGTCGACCTGACCTTCCTGCCGCTGCTCGAAAAGATCGCCGGCGCGGTCAAGTCGCTGAAGCAGGTTATCGTGCTGACCGACACGGCGCATTTGCCGGAGACTGCGCTGCCCAATGTCGTTGCCTACGAAGATTGGCTTGCTGGAGCCGAGGGCAACTTCGCATGGAAGACATTCGACGAAAACACCGCCGCCGGGATGTGCTACACCTCGGGCACGACGGGCGACCCGAAAGGCGTCCTCTACAGCCATCGTTCGAACGTGCTGCACGCCATGATCGCCGCCATGCCCGACGCCATGGGCCTGTCGTCGCGCGATACCATATTGCCGGTCGTGCCGATGTTTCACGCCAACGCCTGGGGCCTTGCCCAGAGCGCGCCGATGATCGGCGCCAAGCTGGTCATGCCCGGCTGCAAGATGGATGGCGCTTCGCTCTACGAGCTGCTCGATACCGAGAAGGTGACCTTCAGCGCCGCCGTGCCGACGGTGTGGATGATGCTCCTCCAGTATCTGGAAGAGACCGGCAAGAAACTTCCCTATCTGCAGAAAGTCGTCATCGGCGGTGCGTCCTGTCCACGCGCGATCACGACGAAGTTCCAGGACAGTTACGATGTCCAGGTCGTCCACGCCTGGGGCATGACCGAGATGTCGCCGCTCGGCACGCTGTGTACCCTGAAGCCGGATTACGCCGGGCTGAAGGGCGAGGCCCGCCTCGGCGTCCAGCAGAAACAAGGCTTTACACCGTTCGGCATCGAAATGAAGGTGACGGACGACGCCGGCAACGAACTGCCATGGGACGGCAAGACCTTCGGCCGGCTCAAGGTCCGCGGGCCGGCCGTCGCGCGCGCCTATTATGGCGGCATCGGATCCGAACAGTTCGATCAAGACGGCTGGTTCGATACTGGTGATGTCGCGCACATCGATCCCGGCGGCTACATGCAGATCACCGATCGCGCCAAGGACGTGATTAAGTCGGGCGGCGAATGGATCTCGACCATCGAGCTCGAAAACCTCGCGGTCGGCCATCCCGATGTGGCGGAGGCCGCCGCCATCGGCATTCCGCATTCGAAATGGGGCGAGCGGCCTTTGCTCGTGGTCGTGCGCAAGCCGGGCAGGGAGCCGACCAAGACGGACATCCTCGCTTTCATGGACGGCAAGGTGGCGAAGTGGTGGATGCCGGACGACGTCGCTTTTGTCGGCGAAATCCCACACACCGCTGCCGGCAAGATCCAGAAGATTACCTTGCGCCAGCAGTTCCGGGATTATCACCTGCCGACGGATTGACCGGAGATGCGGCGTCTTTGCGTCTTCAAGCCGCCGCTGAAAGGCACTATGCCTTTGTTCGGGTTGGGGCAGCGCGGAAAACAATGACGGGAATTCCCGAGCGACAAACGTCGAGGACTGCCGGTTGGTCGCGGCGCGCGGGCGCGTTTTCGGCAGTCCTGCTGCTGACCGCTCTCATCGGCCATCGCTATGACCTCGTCGAGACCCAAGCTTTCCTATGGGTGCTTGTCATTGTCGCCTTGCTGGCCGCGTTTGCCCTTTTGTTTGCCGGGTTTGCCTTCGCGCGATTGTGGAACTTCGGTGATCGTGGCGGCCAAGACCTGACCGCCGGCACCTTGCTGGCGTTTCTGGTGCTCATCCCTTACGGTGTCGGGGCCTATTGGGCGGCGACCTATCCGCCGCTGCGCGACATCTCGACGGATTTCGACGACCCGCCGGCGCTCGATATTTCTACCCGGACAAAGGACATGAACGAGCTTTTGCCACCGACGCCCGGCGAGCAGCGCCTGCAAATCGAAGCTTATCCGCTCGTTACCGGACGCAGCTACACCTTGCCTTTCGATCGCGTTCTGGAGGCGGTTAAAACCGTGCTCGATCGGCGCGGCTGGCAGCTCACGGCGCCGTTTCCAGACGCAGCAGGGCAAAGCGACGTGACGGTCGATGCGCTGGCCAAGAGCTTGCTGCTTGGCCTTCCCGCCGATGTCGCCGTCCGCGTGACCGACGATGGTGATGTGGTCATCGTCGATATGCGCTCGGCCTCGCGTTACGGCCGCTACGACCTTGGCGACAATGCAGCGCGCATCACCGATTTCCTTTCCGAACTCGACCAGGAAGTCGCCGGCCAGGTGGGCGTGGCGCCGGCGGAATGATATCCGAAGTGTGCTACGTTGCCGGCGAGTAGATGCCATCGATAGCCGGCGCGCCATCGGCGTGGACCAGGCCGCGCGCCACCAGGTCTTCCAGATGGGCAAGCACCGACAGGCCGGCCGCGCCATGCAGGCGCGGGTCGGTGTCTCGATAGATCGCGTCCACCATGTCCTTGATTGTCCGGTCGCCGCTGTTGATCCGCTCCAGAATTGCGCGTTCGCGCATTTTGCGATGCGTTTTCAATCCGCGCATGAAGCTGCGCGGCTCGGTCACCGGCCCACCATGACCGGGCAGCAGCAGCCGGTCGTCACGTTCGATCAGCCGATCGAGCGATGTCATGTAGTCGGCCATCGCGCCATCCGGCGGTGCGACGATCGTGGTTGCCCACGCCATGACGTGATCGGCCGAGAAAAGGATGCCGGTTCCCTCCAGCGCGAAGGCCGCGTGATTGGCGGTATGGCCGGGCGTCAGCACCGTCCGGATCGCCCAGCCGTCGCCGTCGATCACCGTATCGTCTGGCAGCGCGATATCAGGAACAAAGTCGGCGTCGGCGCTGGCATCGAGCGGACTGACCTCGCCGGTATGCAACGGCCGCGCCGGGCGATGGCGGCCTTCCGCCAGAACCGCCGCACCGGTATGCTGCTTCAGCCGCGCCGCCAGCGGCGAATGGTCGCGATGCGTGTGGCTGACGAAGATATGGCTGACCCGCCTGGTCCCGATCGCTTCGAGCAGTGTTCGAAGATGTGCCTCGTCATCCGGTCCGGGATCGATCACCGCCAGCGTCTCGCGCCCGACGATATAGCTGTTGGTTCCGTGAAAGGTGAACGGGCTGGAGTTCCTGGCGGTGACGCGTTGAATACCAGGCGCAACGGCTACGCCCTGGCCATAGGCCGGATCGAAGCGTGTATCGAATTTCAGCGCCATGCGAACGTCGCGACCTTTTTTGGGGCGAGGGCAAAACCGATTGCCGCATAGCACGGAAGCCAATATAGGAAAACGCAAGGCCGCGTTCGGCGGCAATCCGGAACGGGGAAGACTATGGCAATTGCAACGACGATGCGTCCGCTCATTTCTCTCGCTTTGCCTGAAAAGGGCGCGGCCAGGCTGGCAGGACAGCTTTTGCTGGCGATCGCCGGAACGCTGCTGCTGATCTTGTCTGCCAGAACGAAGGTCATGCTCGGACCGGTCGATATCTCGATGCAGACGCTCGCCGTCCTGCTGATCGCTGCCGCCTTCGGCATGCGCCTTGGCGTGGCAACGCTGCTTCTCTACATGGCTGAGGGCGCATTGGGCCTTCCGGTCTTCCAGAGCACGCCGGAAAAGGGCATCGGCATCGCCTACATGCTCGGTTCGACCGGCGGTTATCTAGCCGGCTTCGTCGTCATGGCGGCGATCGTCGGCTGGGCTGCCGACCGTGGCTGGGATCGCCATCCTATCAAGCTCTTCAATGCCATGCTGGTGGCCGAGATCGTCATGATGGCAATGGGCTTTGCCTGGCTGGCGCTGTTGATCGGCCCGGAAAAATCCTGGCAGTTCGGGGTGGTGCCTTTCATCGTCGGCGATCTGATCAAGGTTGCGCTGGCCGCGAGCTTGGTGCCGGCTGTCTGGTCGCTATTGAAGCGTTCGTGAAGCCGGTCGAGCGCGGAACTGAAGTCAAAAACGGAACTGCACGTTGCATCGCTGTCACCATGTTATTGCCTGAACCCCCATGACTCGATAGTAACTGGTCTGCGCAACAATGGTTTTTCGTCGCAGTTGGTGTGGCCGTGCGGGATCTTTCTCGCTGGCGGCAGGCTTGTAGCGCGACGCCATCCAGCGAGCCCGTCATATTAGCTTCAAGTCGACGGACTAAGCACCAGAACCAACGGGCGATTCGTCACGACCGGCGTAACCAAGCACCTACGTACGGAAATAAATTGCCCGACATAGCATCTGAGCCAGCTGAAAAAGAAAGCGGCTCGATGATTATTTAGGCGCAGCTAAATTTCTGGACAATGTGTAGGAAATTCTTAACCCAACGGCCTTGACTCTAGTGGCCTGGTTGCTTGCTGGTATCCACACACTGTCGTAACCGTTGACCTGAGATCATGCCGCCGACCGCCGAAGGAAGACACGTGAGTAGCGCGGAAAAAACAACGAGCAAGGCAACAGCCCTGTCGCCTGAGCCGACCGCCGCGCCGGCAACGCGCTGGTATGCGGCCAGCGTCTTTCCCGGGAAGGAGCATGTCGCAGAGCGGCATCTCCGGATCCAGGGATTCGAGCCCTTTGTGCCTCGCTGCGAGAAAACCGTGCGTCATGCCCGGCGGCTCGAAACACGGTCCGCAGCTTATTTCCCGGGTTATATGTTCATCGCCCTTGACGTCGCGCTGCAACGTTGGCGCTCGATCAATGGAACGTTCGGTGTGCGCTCCCTCGTCATGCAAGGCGACCGGCCTTTGCCTGTCCCCTCCGGTCTGGTAGAGCGCTTCATTGCGTTGACCGGCAGGCACGGCCTGCTCGACTTCAGTGGCGGCCTCGCAGCCGGTGCTTCGGTTCGGATCCTTTCCGGCCCGTTCGCGGAAATGATCGGTCGCCTTGACCGGCTCGATCCAGCCGGAAGGGCTCGGGTTCTGGTTGCGATCATGAATGGCGAGATACCTGTCGACCTTGATACCAGGGATCTCGTCGCCATCGCATAGTCGTAAGCATCGAGGTGCGGCGAGGCGATGCAAATTGTTGTAGGATCGGCTCTCGGGTTTTCACCCGGGAGTGCGGTAGCCGTTCTTCGGTGGGACTAGGCGCTGTCTGACGAGATTGTCTCGTCGGCGCTGATGAGAGTACGCGATATGCGGATAACAATGATTGGTGCCGGCTATGTAGGGCTCGTCTCGGGCGCCTGTTTCGCCGACTTTGGCCATCAGGTCTGCTGCATCGATCGTGATGCGGAAAAGCTTGCCATGCTCAAACTCGGCAAGATGCCGATCTACGAGCCAGGGCTGGACGACCTCGTCACCACGAACACCGCGCAAGGTCGCTTGCGTTTCGACGACAATCTGGCCGATGCCGTTTCACAATCGGATGTCGTCTTCATTGCCGTGGGCACGCCGTCACGGCGTGGCGATGGGCACGCCGATCTGTCCTTCGTTTACGATGCGGCCGCCGAAGTTGGCCGCGCGCTCAAAGGATTTACGGTCGTGGTGATGAAATCGACCGTCCCTGTCGGTACCGGCGATGAGGTGGAACGGATCATCCGCGAGCAAAATTCCGCCGCCGATTTTGCGGTGGTCTCCAATCCGGAATTTCTTCGCGAAGGATCGGCCATCGAGGATTTCAAGCGGCCCGACCGCATCATTGTCGGGACCGATGCAGAACGGGCCAAAGCCGTCATGGGCGAGATCTACCGTCCACTCTCGTTGAATGTCGCGCCGATATTCTATACGAGCCGGCGTACGGCTGAGCTTACCAAATATGCTGGCAACGCATTTCTGGCCATGAAGATCACCTTCATCAACGAAATTGCCGATCTCTGCGAGCGGTTGGGGGCCGATGTGCAGGACGTCGCGCGCGGCATCGGCATGGACAACCGCATCGGTGCAAAGTTTCTTCATGCTGGACCGGGCTATGGCGGCTCCTGTTTCCCGAAAGATACGCTGGCACTGGTCAAGACCGCGCAGGACGCGGCAAGCCCGGTGCGGCTGATTGAAACGACGGTCTCGATAAACGACCAGCGCAAGCGGGCGATGGCGCGCAAGGTGGTTGAGGCCTGCGGCGGCTCCGTGCGCGGCAAGACTGTCGGTATCCTTGGCCTTACGTTCAAGCCGAACACCGACGACATGCGCGATGCGCCCTCATTGGCCATCATTCAGGCGCTCAAGGACGCGGGCGCTTCGATCAAGGCCTATGATCCGGTCGGCATGGAGCAGGCGCGCAAGATGATCGAGGGCATTGAGTTCGGGGAAAGCGCCTACGCCGTGGCCGACGGCGCGCACGCGATCGTCATCGTCACCGAGTGGAACGCGTTTCGGTCGCTGGATCTGAAGCGGCTTCGTGCAGTCATGGCGACGCCGGTTATGGTTGATCTGCGAAACGTCTACCGCGGCGAGGACGTCGTGAAGGAAGGCATAGCCTATTCGAGCGTTGGCCGAGAGCGGCATCCTGTCCAGTGAGCGTCCAGCAAGAGCCTACTGCAATTTTGAATCTTCGGGGTTAAACGTTCCTGCAGAGAACAAGGTAAGCAGGCAAAAAGCATTTGAAGAGACTTAGAATTCAGTAACTCGCAACAGAGATTTTGAACTTGAATATAGTGATGATGAATCGGCCAAGACAGCGCCACCTCGTGCATAGGGTCAGGTTTCAACTCCTGGGCGGTTTGGCTTTTGCAATCATGCTCCCTGTTCTTGTCAGGATTTTATTTGATCCATCAATTCTATATTATTCAAACCTGCAGATTACCATCTTCGCAGGCGTTATCGCGCATACAATAGGTTATTTTGCTTTTCGACGTATAGGGAATTTCCCGGGCATCGCGGCCTCGGGCTACATATTTCCGACATTTGCTTTTTCTTACGGGATTGTATATTTGGCGATTTTCCTGTTTAGGATTGAATATAGCGGTTTCCAGGCGGCCAGCAGCTTGACGTTGTCAATTCTCTGGTACTTTGTCTTGACCATCATAAGCCGGCGCCTTGACCCTTACAGTCTTGCTGTGGTTCCAGGCGGCGCCATTGATCGCCTAGAGGAGATAAGCGGGGTAAACTGGCATTGGCTTGTATCCCCTGAAATGATCATTGAGCGCGTCAACGGCGTCGTTGCCGATCTGCGCGCTGATCTGTCCGACGATTGGGAGCGTTACATCGCCGACCGGGCGCTTGCGGGCGTTCCGGTCTACCATGTCAAGCAAATCACCGAATCGCTGACTGGTCGCGTCGAAATCGAGCATTTATCCGAAAACACGCTGGGCTCGCTTAATCCCAATCAGGCCTATATCAAGATCAAACAGGCGATTGACTGGGTCTGTGCGCTGTTGGCGCTGATCGTGCTGGCGCCCTTCCTGTTGTTGATAGCGATGATGATCAGGCTGGAATCTCCCGGACCCGCCATATTTCGACAGGAGCGCCTCGGTTTCGGCGGAAAGTCCTTCACGGTCTACAAGTTCCGGACGATGACCGTCAGTGAACCAGAGGCGGCAAACGTTCGCAGTCTGGCCGTCACCAAGCCGGGTGACAGCAGGGTTACCCGGCTCGGCCGCTTCCTTCGCAGAAGCAGAATTGACGAGTTGCCGCAGCTGATAAATATCGTTCGTTCGGAAATGAGCTGGATTGGACCTCGCCCTGAGGCGACAGTGTTGTCATCCCACTATTCGGTGGCGTTGCCATTCTATCGCTACCGAAACATCGTGCGCCCTGGTATCTCTGGATGGGCTCAGGTGAATCAGGGATATGTGTCGGAAGATGACGACGAGACCGAGAAGCTGCACTATGACTTCTATTACATCAAGAATTTCTCGCCGTGGCTTGATTTCGTTATCGTGCTGAGAACGCTAAAAACTCTGCTAAGTGGATTCGGATCTCGATAGAGACCGTTCTGAATTTTGGCTACCATCGAAATTTATCTGTCGAACACTGCGCCGGGATAATGCTTGGCGGGTAATGTTTTCTGAAGCTGCCGAAGGGTATGAAATGAGCCGAAAAACCGCGCTAATTACAGGCATCACCGGCCAGGATGGTGCTTATCTCGCAGACCTCCTGCTCGCCAAGGGATATGCAGTCCACGGCATCAAGCGGCGTTCGTCGTCTTTCAATACGGGCCGTATCGATCATCTCTATCAAGACCCGCATGAAACCGGCGTCAATTTTTCGTTGCATTATGGCGACATGACCGATGCGACGAACCTGATCCGCATAATCCAAGAAGTGCAGCCCGACGAGATCTACAATCTAGCGGCGCAATCGCATGTCCAGGTGAGCTTCGAGACCGCGGAATATACCGCGAATGCCGACGCGATCGGTACGTTGCGCCTTCTGGAAGCCATCCGGCTGCTTGGCCTGACAAAAAAGACGCGGTTCTATCAGGCGTCGACCTCCGAGCTCTATGGCAAGGTGCAGGAAGTTCCGCAGAAGGAAACGACGCCTTTTTACCCTCGCTCGCCCTATGCGGCCGCAAAGATCTATGGCTACTGGATCACGGTCAACTACCGCGAAGCCTATGGCATTCACGCTTCCAACGGAATTCTGTTCAACCATGAAAGCCCGATGCGGGGCGAGACATTCGTGACCCGCAAGATCACGCGAGCTGCCGCTGCCATCAGCCTCGGCCTTCAGGACAAGCTCTATCTCGGCAATCTTTCAGCCGAGCGCGATTGGGGGCATGCGCGCGACTATGTCGAAGGCATGTGGAGGATCCTCCAGCAGGCAACCCCGGACGACTATGTGCTGGCCACAGGGGTCAAGAATTCGGTTCGAAAGTTTGTCGAACTCGCCTTCGCCGAGGTTGGGGTCCGCATTCAGTGGAACGGTTCGGGCGTCGCCGAAAAGGGCATCGATACCAAGTCCGGCAAGATATTGGTCGAGGTCGATCCACGCTACTTCAGGCCCACCGAGGTCGACCTGCTGCTCGGTGATCCTTCGAAGGCGGAGCGGGTCCTCGGCTGGCAGGCGACGACGTCGCTTGATGAGATGGTGCGCGAGATGGTTCAATCCGACCTCAAGGTGGTGACGCGCGAATACGAGCATCGCCGGCTTGACGAAGAGCACAACCGCAAGGCGGCCCAGTAGCTGCGAAAAGTCCCGCGAACATGAAGATTTCCGTTCTAACGGTCTGCTGGAACTCGGCGGCAACAATCCGTCATACGCTCGACAGTTTCTTTGCCCAGGATCACCAGGACAAGGAGCTGCTCGTCATCGACGGAGCCTCGACCGACGAAACGCTCGCGATTGTCCGCTCCTATGCCGGGCAGGGACTACAGATCATCAGCGAGCCCGACCGCGGCATGTACGACGCGCTGAACAAGGGGGTTGCACTTTGCGCGGGTGAGGCAATCGGGGCCCTTAACGCGGACGACGCGTTTCATGACGCTTCCGTGCTCGGCAAGATCAGCGAGGCGCTTGCCGAAAACGACATTGTCCACGGCCACCTCGACTTCGTAGAAAACCATGAAAGCAAGCGGGTGGTCCGCCGGTGGCGGGCAGAGCCGCGACCGCATGATGGGTTCCGTTCGGGCTGGATGCCTGCCCACCCGACTTTCTACGTTCGCCGCGCCGTTGCCGAAAAGAACGGGCCGTTCGATCTGGCGCTCAAAGTCTCCTCCGACTACGACTGGATGCTGAGAGCCGTCGAACTCCATGGATTCAGGATCGCGACGATCGATCAGGTCCTCGTCGACATGATGATCGGAGGAGCCAGCACCAGAAGCTTGCGTTCGCACATAGGGCATAATCTGGAAGCCCTGCGTTCCCGGCGCCGGTGGTTGGGTTCAGGTCCGGTCGATTACGCGCTTATTGCAAAGCCGGCACGGAAGTTGGGACAATTCTTGTCCAAACAACCTCTCAAGTCGAAGAGATAGAGGCCTGGCGGTGCTCGATAGAGACGGCGTTTCATCGGACGCAGTGAAGCGGGACGGTATGCCGTGAACGACAGCAAGCCGTCCAATGCAGATATCGGAAGTGCAGCAGAGCCTCGTCACCAAAGCATGGGAATCATATATGTGAAATCGGGTTCGGGACACAGGCAGTCTTATGCTGACCTGTTGGGACCGGTTTTGGGCCTGTCTCCTGTAATAGGGCCAATGTCACGGGCTCTTAAAAAAAGACTGCTGGCGGCCGATCGTCTCTTTTTTGCGACCCTCGATGACGACCTGGTTTCTTTTGCCTCGATAGCTCTCCGGCGGGCGGCTCTTGGAAGGGCGACTGTTGCATTGCTTTTAGGGCCGCAGACCTGCTTCGGACCTTTCAACTTCAAGCGATTTCTTAAGAAAAGCATTTTTGTTGTTCTGAGGCTTGTGCCAAAGGTCACGGTCGCGAGTATCATACCTCTCAGTCTGGCTCCGGAATATGGCAGCGTTGTCGATATCGGCCTTCATGATCCGCAGTGGTGGGACATGCACGACGGTAACGTCTTGAGGCAGCCCGGCCATACGCCAGTGGCGACTGAAGTCCACCGCCTAGCTGCCGGTCGGCCGATCGTCTGCTGGCTTGGTTCTGCCTCGGTGCACAAAGGCTTTGCCTTCATGGTGGAAATTCTCGAGGCCAATCCGGATATCGCCAAACGGGTGTATTTTATAAGCGCTGGTACGGCGAAATCGGAGCAGGCATTGGCCTCCCGGTTCAAATCGATGGGAGGAATGCATATTGACCGGCGGCTCACCGATGCCGAGTGGGAAAGCCTGTATGGTGTCGCGGACGCGGTGTGGGCCTGCTACGAGCCGAGATATGACCAGGCGTCGGGAGTCTTTGGCCGGGCGCTTCAATTTGGTGTTCCCGCGATCGTGCGTCGTAGCTCCTTGATCCATACGGCAGCGACGAAGTTCGGCGCTCCGGTCCATGCGATCGATTTTGGCGACTGTAACGGAGCTGCAACTGAGCTAAATAAGATCGCCAAGGCGGACCGGGGAACGGCGGCAACAGAAGAACGTGAGATTAGGATCCGGTCGTGGCGCAATGATTTCATCTCATCCACAATGCGCGCATTGGAAGGGTCAAAACATACCGACGCCGAACTCTGCGAGGGGGCGGCGTGAACACGCCTGATACCCGATCTCACAACCCGGACCGGGGCATTGTGGCTGCTCGTAAATGGTGAAGAAAGTATTGTACTTTCATCATGCGACCGCGCTGGGAGGTGCGCCGAAGAGTTTGGCATTGTTGATAAAATCGCTCGATCGCAAAGAATTCTTTCCAATAGTTGCGATGCCGCTTCGCCCAGGGAATTCTGGCGTTCGCCAACTGTTCGAAGACGCTGGGGCAGAGGTAATCGAGGAAAGGGACATTCGTCCTTTCCACGGATCGACGGTCGCGCCCTGCAAGGACGTGAAATCGAAGATACACGCGATACTGTCCTTTCCACTTCTCGTCAGGTGCGCGAGGAAGCTAGTCCGTGACATACGGCCGGACATTGTTCACCTGAACTCCACCTGTATGGTAGCCGCCGCCAAGGGTGCGCATAGCGCCGACCCCTCAATCCCCGTTATTGCGCATGTCCGTGAACCGATCCTGCACAACTGGTGGGGTAACATTCTTCGCCACTTAAATAAGAAGCACGTCGACTATTTCGTTGCTATCGACATAGCAGGTCTGGATAGCGTCAGCGCTTCCGCTACCCCGGCATCGGTTGTCTACAATAGTGTCGATAGCAGTCTCTTCCGTACCCCGGACGAAGGCGTTGCTGAGTTGAGGCGGAAATTTGGATGGGGAGATGGCGATGTCATATTCCTCTCACTGTCACGAATTGCGGAGTCGAATGGTATTCTGCCGTTCGTACAGGCGGTCAACTCGCTTGAGACAAACCTTCCCGAATGCGCTCGGTTTGTATTTGCAGGTTTTGGAAAAAACCAAGAAGGCTATGGAAAAGCAGCATTGGAGGCGATAAACGCAAGCCGCCGGTGCAGCGCCATGCCATTCATAGATGACATCGTTCCCGTTCTCACGGCCAGTGACGTCGTCATTGCACCCTTTCTGACAAGTCACAGTGCTCGGTGCATTTTCGAAGGAGCGTCGGCGGGACGCCCGGGCTTGGTGACCCGCTTGCCGAATTTGCTTGAGCTGATCGAAGAAAGTAGAACCGGCTTGAGTTTCGAAATGGCCTCTTCCGCCGGTCTTCTTGAGGCGATTGAAAAACTCTGCCGGCGCGATACCCGGCTCGCTATGGGACGGAGCGCACGCCAGTTCGCAATGGCCAGGTTCCACATCGATCAAAACGTCGCGGCAATTCAAATGGTTTATCGCGATCTGTCAGAATCAGGCCGTTGATGTCTCCCTTTAAGTTACTTGATCGAAGTGAGCGCCTGTTCTGGAATGCACTTGCAACGCTTCAGTTTGCGGTGAGGCGCAGGAAGAGGCCTCGTGGCTTGTCCGTGCTCGGGCCAATTGGGCTAGGAGGGGCGGGCGTCCTCGAGATCGGAGATCACGTAACTATCGTCAGCAAATCCAGGTTCAATCGAGCCGGCATAAATCATCCCACTCAGCTGGTTGTTGGGTCGTCAGGAAAACTCTCCATAGGAGACAATGTTGGGATTTCTGGAGCGTCTATTTTTTGTGTCGAGAACATTGCTATTGGAAATAATGTTCTGGTCGGAGTGAATTGCAATATTTTCGACACCGACTTTCACGCCGTCGACTATCTGGATCGGCGGCAAGGGCGGGGTACTCTTTCCGGGCCAATCGTGATCGAGGACGATGTCTGGCTCTGCGCCAACGTGACCGTTCTGAAAGGGGTGAGGATTGGTGCACGCTCGGTCATTGCGGCCGGGAGCGTCGTCACCTCCGACATCCCGCCGGATCGCCTGGCGGGCGGCGTGCCCTGCAAGGTCATACGGTCCCTGGATACCCGCGCATGCGGGGTCGAGTGAATGAGGATCTACTTCCTCAACAGCGCGTGGATGATGGCCGACACCGTCGTTGGCCGGGTCATGGGAGTTCTGGTCACAGTCGTCGTCGCGCGATATCTGGGGCCGGAAGACTTCGGAATGTATGCCTATGTCATGTCCATGGTCGCCCTATTCGGCGTCATCGGTCATATGGGGCTGGATGGACTCTTGATCCGCGAACTGCTCGATGAGCCCCGGATGCAGTCCGAAACGCTCGGCATTGCGTTCGTCATGAAGGGCGCCGGCTTTGGTCTGGCCGCCTTGGGGCTCCTGATGTTCGGGTTGCTGATGCCTGGCAATCTTCCCGCGGAACGCTGGCTGTTCGTCGTAGCAAGCCTTGCCGTTGCGATTCAGCCGGTCAGCGCCGTGCTGGGCAATTGGTTCCGCTCGCGCGTGGAGGCGCGTTACGCCGTAGTTTCCAATTTCGTCGGCGTAATGGCGGGGGGGGCGTTCAAGGTGGGTGCCGTGCTCGCCGGGGCCGGAGTGGTCGCCGTGGGAGTGGGGCAGACTTTGGGCATCGCGATCGGGGTCGTATTGCTGGTCGTGATGTTCCTGCGGCACGGAGGGCCGGCGCCAGGCACCTGGTCCTTCTCCCGGAAGCGGGCCAGGTCCATGCTTGGCGAGAGCGTGATGATCTTCGTCGGGTCCATATTCGCCGTCATCTATCTCAAGATCGATCAAGTGATGCTGCGTGCCATGCAAGGCCCCGAAACCGTCGGCATATATTCGATCGCGTCGCTCCTCTCCGAGTCACTTTATTTTATTCCGGCGGCGATCGCCGGAACGGCATTTCCCAGACTTGTGCAGATCAATGCCGGCGACCCCGAGGCATTCGCGGAGCGCTTGCAGGATGTGTTCGACATCCTCGCGACCTCGGCGCTGATTGTGCTGGTCGGACTATTGGCTCTAGGCCCCCTGGCAATCAATCTCGCCATGGGTCCGTCCTATTCCCCTGCCGTCCCGATCTTTCTGGTCCATGTATTATCGTTGCCGTTCATATTCCTGCGTCAAGGGTTTAGTCGCTGGATGATCATCAAGAACATGGCCAAGTTCTCCATGGTCACCCAGGGCGCCGGGGCGCTGCTCAACGTTGGGTTGAACGTGGTGCTGATCCCCCAACTTGGCGGCATGGGAGCAGCAGTTGCGACGCTCATCTCCTACGCGGCCGCATCCTACTTCGCCCTGCTCCTTTCCCCCGGCACAAAGTCGATCTTCTATATGATGACCAGATCGCTGTTCCAACCATGGCGCGGCATCCGAAAACTAACGGTACTTTTCCGAAAACTGAGGAATGGCTGAAGATGACTGAGTTCATCGACAAGGCGGCACGTTTCCAGAGGTTCGCAAGGCGTTCTCCCCGCCAGGCGGTCAAGGCGCTTTTCCTGGTCCTGCTCGGCCGCCTGCGCGCCGGACTGATCAGGCCCGCAAGTCGCAGCGGGTTCCTTGCGTCGGTCTATTTCACTTTCTTCAGCAGTCGTTTCTATCGGGAGCATCGCGCCGTCCTGTCCGGGATCGTTGCCAATCTGAACAGCGACATCGCCGTCCAGAGGAGCTCGTCGCAGCTGCGCCGCAACATTCATCGCCTTGAAAAGGGGCTGATCATGCGCCCGAGAAGGGCAGTGTTCGCCGAGGACTACATCGATGCCACGGTATCTCTGTTCCTGCGCGGCGCGGCTGGAGCAGCGCTCGACCGGGATGAGCTGAAATGGGCGGCGGACGTGCTGACGACCTATTTCTCGGTGGTTTCCGAGACACCGAGGATCAGGAAGGCAAAGGAGAATTTCCTGGCATGGCCCGGACAGGCGCCGACGCCGAGCTTCGTGCCCTATCCAAGCTCAAGCCGTGCGCGCAGCGACATCAGCTTCGATCAGCTCTATGCACTATTTTTGGAACGGCGTTCGGTCCGATGGTATTCTCCCACGCCCGTTCCGCAGGATCTTATCGAGAAGGCGGTCTCGGCGGCCTCTCTCGCTTCCTCCGCCTGCAACCGCCAACCTTTTTCGTTCTTGCTGTTCCGGGATCCGGCAAAAGCAGCCCGCATCGCTTCCCTCGCCGGCGGGACAGGCGGTTTTTCGAAGAACATCCCATGCCTGATTCTGATTGTGGGAGACCTATCCTACTATGTCCATGAACGCGACAGGCACCTGGTCTATATCGACGCGTCCCTTGCTTCGGCTCAGCTGATGCTCGCTTTCCAGACACTGGGCCTGTCGACCTGCGCCATCAACTGGCCGGATGTCGAGGAAAATGAAAGAGCCCTTCAGGCAGCCGTCGGATTGAAGGCCCATGAGCGGGTGATCATGTTCATTGCAGTGGGCTACGCCGATCAGGATGGTCAGATACCATACTCTCAGAAAAAAGGGGCGGACGTATTGCTTCAGGCGCTATGACACTGACATTTGAAATCAGAAAAGCCGGCTTCGAGAACAAGGGGGCGGCGATGATGCTCATCGCAGCCTCACAGAACGTGAAGGCGCGGTACCCCGCTGCTCGGGTTGCGATGGCGCCCGATGCGACCAGCCCATATGAATTTCGGGCGCGGTACGGTCTTTGGCACAGGGCCGAGCTCGTCCGCCGCGGCGTTGATCTCGGAAAGCTCGTCCAGCTCGTTCCGGGCAAGCTGCGTCACCGCTTCGGATTCATAACGGAACCGGAAGTGGACGTTGTCCTCGACGCCGCCGGCCTAGCCTATTCGGACCAGTGGGGGGCGCAGCATACGGAGGACTTGGCCCACCGAGCCGTCGCATGGAAGCGCGCGGGCAAGCACCTCATCCTGCTGCCTCAGGCACTTGGTCCGTTTGGTACGGATCGCATTCGCCGCGCAATCAATGTCGTTGCCGACCACGCGGACCTCATTTTCGCGCGCGATAAATACTCGATGGAAAATTTGGTCGGCGCCGTAGGCGACCGTGCTTCGATCCGGCTTGCGCCGGACTTTACCAACCTGCTGGCAGCTATTCCGCCCGCCAATCCTCCGCCAGGCGAGAAACTGGTGGCCATCGTGCCGAACGCGCGGATGGTCGATAAGACCAGCAGTGACGTAAGCGACAATTATACGGGCTTTCTGCGGCGGGCGGCGAGGATGTTCCAGTCGGCTGGAATGACTGCCTTTTTCCTGATTCATGAGGGTGCCGGGGATCGGGTGCTGGCCGAGCAGGTCAACGCACAGCTCTCCGAGCCCCTTCAGATATGGATGGCAGGGGACCCTCTCGAGGCGAAAGGGCTGATCGGTAAGTGCAGCGGGCTGGTCGGCAGCCGCTACCACGCCCTGATCAGCGCCTTGTCTCAGGGGGTGCCCGTGATTGGCACGGGCTGGAGCCATAAATACCGGGCTCTGTTCGAGGACTATGGCTGCCAAAACATGCTGGTTAATGTGTCGGCTGGCGAGGAGGGCCTCGAAGCCGGGCTTCGCACCCTCATTGATGATGGCCAACGTGCCGCGCTCTCACAACGGCTCGCAGCGCCCGGCGCGCGAATTAAGGACAGTGTACGGCAGATGTGGGAGGATGTATTCCGGCTTCTTGAGGTGGACTAGTCTTATGACGCAGAGGACCAACGTTCGCTACGACGCCGGTTCCACTCAAGGAGGGACTGGTCATCGATTCTTTGCGCCTTACTACGTTGACCGGCGCATTTTGTTTTCTCCTGCGACGGCGTTCGCGCTCGCAATCTGTGGCGTGTACGCTTTTGCCGGGTGGGTAAACAGGTTCGATCCAGAGGGAAGTACCGGGTCGATCCTCGTAAGGTTAGCCATCGTTCTGATAACGTTTGGCTCATATGTGCTTCTTCCGTCAAAATTGAGGTCGTCAACGGCCGCGCTTCTTCCAATGAAGCTCTTTTTTCTTCTTTATCTGTGCAGACTTGTTGAGAATGTTTACTTATCTGCGATAAACATATCGCCTGGTCCTATGATGGTATTCAGTGTTTTCCTGGTGTCCAGTGTCGGCGCAACGCTTATTATCGCCTCGATGGACAGGGCCATAAGAAACACAGATTTGATTCTTGTCATGAACGCGCTTTGCGTCGTCTTTCTGATTGGGCTCTATCTCAATAGAGACGTACTCTTCGCGGCCCAAGGCGAGAGGATGTCTATAGACAAAATAAACCCCATAGCGATGGGGCATACAGCTTTCGCATTCTTGATATACTTTTTACTTATCTTGGGAAAGACAAAAAAACTGACGATCCAAGCTATGGTGCTTGGACCGATATTGTTGCTTGTTGTTGTATTCTCGAAGTCTCGCGGTGCTTATATTGCTGGCGCTGGATCTATATTGGTGTACATACTATTGCTTAAAGGCTCAAAAAGATTGTTCGCCATTTTGGGAGCATTGGTTGTCGCCATGGCAATTTTAGCGACCAGCGGCGTGGAGCTCATCGACGTTGTCATTGCGAGACTTCAGACGATCAACGTGGATGCCGATCAATCCACAATGATACGCAGCCAATTGTTCGCTGGAGCCTGGAGACAGTTTCTCGAAAATCCGGTGTTCGGGCGTTATGCAGTCGAGATGCAGTTCAACTTCTATCCCCACAACATCTATCTTGAATCCCTGATGGCGATGGGCGCGCTGGGGTCATTGCCATTTGCGGCTCACATAGTCTTGGCGCTCAGATCGACGGTAGGTATCATTCGGTCCGGCAAATTCCCGCTCGCTGCGGTGCTGGCCGCCGTGCTGTTCATCAGGGAAGCGATCGCCGGCATGGCAAGCGGCAGCCTATGGGGAAATTCAGTTTTCTGGGTCACCTCCGCTCTGACGATATCGTTTTGGTATGGATATCAGGGATTCCTTGCCAAAGCTCGCAATGCGGAAATTCGCGCTTACTAAGGTGGAAGTTCCGGCATATCGGCTAAATGCCGTGTCCCTATCAGCACCCCAGAACCCGAGACCAAATTCAAATAGGAACTGCTATGCGTATTTTTCAAAATTCTGGCATCTCGACAAGTTATCGGGCCAGACTCACTGGGCTTACGGAGGGAGTTCGCGGGTTCGAACGTCAAAGAGAAGTGTTTCTGAAAGACCGCTACGGGGCGTCGCATATTCTGCTGCCGGCGCTCGCAGGCAGCCCGGAAGCGTTTTTCACGAACGGAGATGACGAATCGCTGCAGCGGGCATGGGCGATCGAAAACGGGCTGGGCGAAGACGCATCGCTGGCCGATATCCTTCTTGCGCAGATCGAGCATCACAGGTCCGACATCTTCTACAATCTTGATCCATTTCGTTACGACGGCTCGTTCGTGAGTCGGCTGCCAGGGCATGTGAAGCGAAAGATTGCCTGGCGCGCTGCGCCTGGCAGAATCGATTTTTCGGGATATGATCTCGTCGTTTGCAATTTCCCGTCAATGCGAAGACTCTGGGAAGAGCAGGGGGCCAAGACGGCTCACTTCTTTCCCGCCCACGATCCGGAGCTCGATGCCGTTGCCGCAAACCGGAGCAGGGATGTCGATGTGCTCTTCTTCGGCGGCTACAGCCGCCATCACCAGCGTCGGCGACAGATTCTGGAAACGGTCGCGCGACTCTCCGACCGTCGCAAGGTCGTTTTCCATCTGGATCTGTCGCGCTATACACCGCTCGCCGAGACACCGCTTGGCTGGTTCGGCCCTTTGCGAGCGGTCCGCCGGCCGCGCATGATTCGTGCCGTCAGTGCGCCTCCGGTATTCGGCCGCGCCATGTATGCCGAACTCGGAAGGGCGAAGGTCGTGGTGAACGCCTCAATCGACATGGCGGGCCCGGACCGCGGCAATATGCGCTGTTTCGAAACGATGGGTGCCGGCGCGCTGCTGATTTCTGATGGCGGCAACTATCCCGCACCGATGCGCAATGGAGAAACCATGGTCGTCTATGACCAGCCGCAGGAGGCGTCGAAGGCAATCGAACGTCGGCTGGACGACGGAAGCTGGGACAGGATCGGTTGGGCCGGCAATCGCGTCATACGTGAGGAATACAGCAAGAAACATCAGTTTGAGCGGTTTCTCCAATTGGTGTAGCGGAAGATTTGAACCTTCGTTGTAATTCTGGCTCTAGCCCAATACTCCCTCGCGCCTAAGTAACAAGCGAGTCAGCCTAGCGAATCTTGCCCTGCTCTCGAAGGAATTTTAAGGTAGCCTGCCACCATTCCGCTTTTTCTTCCCATTTCGCAGGCCCATCCCGTGGGCCGCCACGCATCGTGCCCCAGATCACGATTCCGTCGGCCAGCCTTCTGCAGGTGTCCAGTTGAGCATACCAGAGGTCGCCTGGCAGGAAGGCAATGGTCTTGTGAAACTGAGGCCATAGGAAGCAATAGACCGGCTTCCCCTGTGCTGTCCTTCGCGCTTCCCCGATGTTGGCTTTCGCGTAGGCGACCCAGGCATCCTTGTCGCCGTAAAATGTATAGAGAGAGGGGAAGAGCGCATCGACGTAAGGGACGAGAGAGGAAGCAACAACCGTGTTTTGCTGCTTCCAGTCGTTCAGGGCCGCGGGCCCATTGTGGCCGATCGCTCGCCAATGATCCCTGATCGGCAAAACACTATAGAGCCCAATCTTGACGTTCGGGTCCGCCTTTTTGAACGCGCCGAGCGTCTTCTGGTATTTCGCCAGGGATAATGCCTGATCGGGACCTTCCAACGGCCAGCTTTCGATGTCGATATTGAGGTATTCATTGCTCCTCGGCAAAGCCAGCGCTTGCCGCACCTGGCCGGCATCAGGAACATCCGGTCCGAGAACATGAGGGTCGGCAATCGTAAGATGTTCGAAACCAAACGCCTGGAAATTGGGCCCGCCGATGAACCGTATGGCCTCGAAAAGCTTGAACGGCGTGCGCGTCTGCGAGGTCGCGGGCACTACGCCGGCCAAAAGGCACAACATACAAAACACTGTCTTGAAAACCATTACGCTCGGTATCCAGTGTCGCCAATTGGCGAATTTTTGCGCGGCCGAAATTTGCACGATTTGAATCCCTATAAGCTGAACTTGACGAGTCGAGAAACGGTAGCGTAGCTGGGAGCTTCGGACAACGTCCTGACGGAAGCGTGATCGACGCGCCGCTGCAAGTTGATCGAGGCGAGGCCCTGTCTCTTTTAGAGTTCGGGTCATCCCTCTGGAATAATGGACCGCGAAGCATGAAGGCCTATGACCAACGGTACCGTAGGGCTCGTCAACCTACCATGGCGACGCCCAGTGCGGGCACATCTGAAGGGGAGATCGAGATCGTCTTGACGCATCCGACTTGCACATTTGTTGCTGGCAATCCGGCCCAGGTGATCCGGCAGATCGGTCGTCTCTATGCCTGAAATGGCCATGACCTGGGAAGATGCCGTTCGCTGGTGCATGAACGAGCCGTCGATGAAGGATCTGGCCCGCGCCGCATATTTCGATGATCCGGTTGTTGCGGCGCGGCGTTACTACGAAAGCGCGGAGTTTCAGGCGGTTCGCAGCATGATCCCGCGCAAGGCCGGCCGTGCTCTCGATCTCGGCGCCGGCAACGGCATCCTCTCCTATGCCCTGGCGCGCGAGGGCTGGTTGGTTACCGCCGTCGAACCCGATCCAAGTGCACTTGTCGGTGCTGCTGCAATCCGGACGCTTGCTGAGAAGACAGGCACGAACATCGATGTGATCGAGGCGTTCGGCGAAGCTATTCCGTTGTCGGCCGCCGGCTATGATCTGGTCGTTGCGAGGCAAGTGCTTCATCATGCGCATGACCTGCCGGCATTCTGCCGCGAAGTTGTGCGGCTCTCCCGCAATGGCGCGACGTTCCTGTCGTTGCGCGACCATGTGATTTCCGGACCGAAACAACTGGAACCGTTTCTGCGCGCTCATCCATTGCATCATCTCTACGGCGGGGAGAATGCCTTCACGCTGGCAGACTACCGCGCTGCGCTCGAAGGGGCGGGGCTGACGATCGATCGTGAAATGAACTCTTTCCAATCGGTTGTGAATTATGACCCGATGACAGCATCCGAAATTCGCGGGCGACTCGCCGGTGTCTTCGGCCCGCTGTCGGGGGCCGTCCGCCTGGCCTTGTCCCCTTTGCCCTTCGGTGCGGTTGCCGGAGCAGCAGCCCTGCTTGACCGCCGGCCCGGGCGCCTGGTGTCTTTCCTTTGTCATAAGCAAGGGAAGGGCTAATTTGGTGACGCAGCTGAACGAGGCGAAGCCTGTCTGGGTGACTGGAGCCGGTGGCTTCATCGGCCTGCACCTGTCGCGATTTCTTGCCCAGCATGGCGACCTTGTGCTCGGCTTCGGCCGAAGCGAAGCGCCTGGCTTCGCCGTGGCGACTGGCGGTGCTTTCTTTCCCGGCGGCGTGACCGCGGAAACGATGGGCGCGGCTTTGGCCGAATACGGCCGGCCGGCGGCCGTATATCATCTGGCAGGCGGCTCTACGGTAGGCCGGTCGATTGCCGAGCCGCTGAAGGACTTTGAACAAAGCGTCGGTTCAACGGCTTGCATCCTCGATTTCTTGCGTCGTCATGCACCGGATACCTCCGTCGTTCTGGCATCGTCCGCCGCCGTCTATGGCGGTAGCCATTTCGGCCCGATCGGTGTCGATGCAGCGCTCGATCCCTATTCCCCTTACGGCTATCACAAGCGCATGGTGGAGGAGTTGGGCCGGTCATATTGTACGGCATATGGGCAACCGGTCTCGGTGGCACGGCTTTTCTCCGTCTACGGCGAGGGGCTGCGCAAGCAACTTCTCTGGGACCTCTGCGGCAGGCTCGCGGCCGGCGAAACCGACATTGTGCTTGGTGGCACCGGAGCGGAAATGCGGGATTGGCACCATGTCTCGGATGTCGTGAGATTGATCCATCGCGTCTTGCCCGCCAATGCAGCAAGCTTCGACGTCTATAATGGCGGTGCCGGCGCCGCCGCGTCCGTCAGCACGATTGCCGGGATGGTCCTGGAAGCCTGGGGCGGGAAGCATCGCCTCTCGTTTTCAGGAGAATCCCGGCGGGGCGACCCTGTCAACCTGATCTCGGATCCGTCGGGTGTCCCGGAGGGGCTCCAGTTGCAGGTGCCGCTCAGCAGGGGCATTGCCGGCTATGTCGATTGGTATCGTGCTGAAATTCTCGCCGAACCGGTCCACCGTCTGCGCTGCGCCGCGCCTTGATTACCGTCGGCTTCACGCTCATTGGCCGCGGATCCTGGTCAGGCGGCGAGTCCTATCTACGCAACATGTTGAGCGTCATCGCCTCCGAGTTGGGCGGTAGGGTTCAGGCGAAGCTGTTTCTGACACCTGAGCAGCGTTCAACTGTTGGCGCGTCCTTCGATCATATGTTGGCTGCGCCCGCTATCGTTGATGAGCGGGTGATAGGCGCCGGGCTCGGCAAGCGAGGGCTGATTGCACTCGCTAGCGGAAGTGACCGGGCTTTTGCCGATCTGATGGTCGCACACGCTATCGAGCTCGTGTTTGAAGTCGCTCAGTGGTTCGGCAACCGATTTCCGCTGCCGGTCATTTCCTGGATTCCGGATTTTCAGCACCGTCGCCTGCCGCATCTCTTTCCGCGTCGCGCCTGGTGGCGCAGAGATCTCGGCTTCCGTCTGCAGACGTCCGGCAATCGCACGATAATGCTCTCGAGCGAGGATGCACTCGCCGATTGCGAAACATTCTACCCGGCCTCGCGTGGCAAGACTGGCGTGGTGCGCTTCGCCATCGATCTCGATCCAGGCGCCGTCATGGCGCGCACCGAAGCCGCACGCCGGGCTCACGATCTGCCCGAGCGCTTCTTTTTCCTGCCCAACCAGTTTTGGATACATAAGAACCACGGGGTGGTCGTCGAAGCGCTGAGGCATATAGACCGGCTCGGAGGATTGGGCACCTTGCCGCCGATAATCCTCACCGGGCGCACCACGGATCCCCGCGATCCGATGTTGTTCAAGCGTCTGATGGACGTTGCGCAGGCATACCGGCTTGAGGGCCACTTTCGACACCTCGGATTGATCCCCTACGAAGATGTCGTTGCCCTGATCGGTGCGACGGACTGTCTCTTGAACCCTTCCCAGTTCGAGGGCTGGTCGACGACGGTGGAAGAGGCGAAATCGCTGGGCGCGCCCATGTTGCTGTCCGACATTCGGCTGCATCGCGAGCAGGCCCCGGACGCGCTCTTCTTCCCGCCGGACAACGCCGAAATCCTGGCGCAGCGTCTCCTTGAAATCGGGCGGCACCCAACCGTTGTCCGCGACAGTGTCACCGTGCTGCAAGGCAGGCAGCGGGTTCGGCGGGGGGATTATGCGGCAGCACTCCTTGCCTTGTTTGAAAAGACCAAGACCGCCGTGCGTTGATGTTTGAGTGGGAGTAGGGACTTGTCAATCAGGATGATAGCAGTGCTCGCGTTCATAGCGCTGGCGTTTGCGGGCGGCTTTCTTTTCATCGTCATCAACAACGGAACGAATATTCGCGCGCCGACGCCGAAGCCGGTTGCAGCCCTCACATCGTTCGACGGCAAGCTTACTGTCCAATCGATTGACGATCTGCGGGTGGCCGGCCGCAAAATCGTGCTGTGCGGCGTCGCATTTACCAAGCCCCAGTCAATGCGCGCGATGGTCACCGAGGCCGTACGGCGGGACTATCAAGGACTCGCGTTGACATGCAAACCCGTCGGTGCAGGAACGCCCTGCGACGGCAACGTCGCGCCAGAATTTCGCGACGCCGTCGTAGTGCAATGCCTTACCTTGGGTGGCACGGATCTGGCCGCAAAGCTCGTCGAGACTGGCATCCTGTGCGGGCAGCCCGCGCAGGCGGGCTCGACCTACAAGGCTTGCGCGCCAGGCTCGTAGCTCGTGCGGATCTGTGGCGTAGCCGTCGAAACGAAGGTGAGGCCAGCGCCGCGAGGAACGCCGTATTGGCTCGCCGGCAACGCGTTCTATTGCGGCCGACAGTAGATGACATTTCGATATTCTAATGGTGTGTTCAATCAACCACACCGAAACCAAAAATTATCTCGCATATGCGAAATGGGTTGGAATTGGCGCAGAAAGCTGTTACGCGCTTTTGAGTACCTTAGCGGTTGGGTGGGCCTCAGGTAACGTGGGACAGAAGGATTGATGCGGATGAACCTAGTTTTGAAAAGTGCGTTGGCCGGAGTTGTTGTGTTGGCCGGCTTCGCCCCGGTGTCGTCTTTCGCGCAGGATGGGTCGTGCACCTGTGCAACCGCCTATAACGGCGTAAATCCGATTGGATCGCTCGGCAGCGTCAATGGCGACGTGATGATCTCGCAGGTGGCTGGCTATGGCCCGGCGCAAGCGGGCGGCGCGCTTGATTTCGGCAGCCGTGTCGTGGTTGGCTCCAAAGGCTCGGCTTCGGTTCAGGTCGGTGGCTGCAATCTGAGCGTTCCGGCGAATTCGACGCTTGATATCTCGCGGGTCGAGAATAAGATTTGCCTCAATGTCCTGGGTTCTGAGAAAACCGCCCAGACGGGCAACCCTAACACAAACAACAACACGCCGCTCTTCATTTTTGGAGGCATGGCTCTTGGGGCTGGTGTTCTGGCTGCAACGGCGGACAAAGATCACGGCCACGCCGTTAGCGACTGAGCTGACCGCGTAGTAAATAAGGCAACGGCAGCAGAGGCGTGTGGCGCTTCTGCTGTGTTTGTTGTTGGCGACAGAGCGAGCTTGGCGTGTATGCTGGTATCGCGACGGTCGGATCGCGTAAGCCAAGGCTGGCGAACATGCCGGGATGAGGGGCGAAGTGCCGGTCTATCCAGGCAAATTTGTTGAATCGCAATCTTTTGCTGCTGCGTGTTGGTGCAAGTTTCGGATACGACGAACGCGACGGTCAAGATCAATCCTACGGAGGGCGGCATGTGTCTAGCGCTCGAAACATCAGGCGCCGCTTTTGCCGCCGGTGCGGCGCTGATCATCGGCCCGCATGATGACGACAACTCTGTCCGCCAGTAGCTGGGACCTGGCATCCATCGTATCGCGTGAACTTGACAAATGCGTCATTCGCCGTTTTGCGGGTGACGCATTTATACTTTTTGGGGATGACGTCGCCACGTTGCTTCGTTGCAGTCACAAACGCCCATGATCGATCTGCATTCCCATATCTTGCCCGGCCTCGACGACGGCTCGCCCAGTCTTGCCGAATCGCTGGAAATGGCTCGGATGGCAGTCGCAGACGGAACGACCCACATGGCGTGCACGCCACACGTGACACCGGGCGTTTACGAGAACGGAACATCGAATATTGTCCGAGCGGTCCAAGAGTTGCACCAGGCGCTGCGTAGCGCCGCCATACCACTTGCTCTCTACGTCGGCGCCGATGTTCATATAGCGCCGGATCTTCCGGACCAATTGGCGGCGGGCAGCGTACCGACCTTGAACAGGTCCCGCTATTTTCTGTTCGAACCGCCGCATCATGTCTTACCTCCACGAATGGAGGATCTTGCCCTACGCCTCATAAACGCCGGTTTCATTCCGATTCTTACTCATCCAGAGCGTTTGACCTGGATCAAAACGAACTACGAGGTTATCGAGAGGTTGAATGCGGTCGGTTGCCTTATCCAGCTTACCGCAGACTCGATTGTTGGTGCTTTTGGACGCACGGCGCTTTATTATTCGGAAAAGCTGATTGACGAGGGCAGGGTGGATATCATCGCATCGGATACTCATAGCGCCACGCGCCGCCGTCCTGGACTTTCTAAGGCGGTTGCTGCTGCTGCCAAGCGATGTGGGGAAGACGAGGCCCGCAACATGGTGTTGAAGCGTCCAGGCGAAATATTGGCGAACCGGCCCATCGAGGCGGTCGGAAAAGCACGTCCGAATAAAACAAACGCCGGCAACGCCGGGCGCTTTGGAGGATTGAGCCGCTTGTTCAAGGGCGGGATAGCGTGATGGTGATTGTTCATTTCGCAAAAAGCAACATAGGCACAACACTCGCCTTGCTAGCTTCGCTTGCAATGTCGGCATGCACGAGCACCTCGTCGACGACACCCACTTCTTCGAGTTCGGTCGATGCGTTGCAATTGACGTCATCTTCGACGCCACTTGCGGGCGGTGGTGCTCTGCAGGTGGTAAAGGATCTGCCTGCGCCGCAAAACACCCAGAACGGCAGCGAGCAACCTTTGTCTCCGAACGATGTGCTCGAAGTGAATGTTTTCCAGGTAGACAATTTGAACAGAACGGTTCAAGTCGACTCCAGCGGACAGATTTCGCTTCCGCTTATCGGGACCATCACCGCCGCCGGGAAAACGGTGCGTCAGTTAGAGCAGGAAGTCGAAACCGCCTACGGCGCCAAATACCTGCAGTCACCCGACGTGACGATTTTCGTCAAGGAGTCGATCGGACAGCGCATAACCGTCGATGGCGAAGTCAATAAGGCTGGTATCTATCCGGTGTCGAGCAATTCTTCTCTCATTGACGCGATTGCCCTCGCTGGAGGGTTCAATACGATTGGAGATGCAAAAAAGGTCTTTGTCTATCGCAATATCGGTCCAAACACATTGGTTGCTAATTACAATATGGAGCAGATTCGTGGTGGCAAGAGCCGCAATCCACGCATTTATGGTGGCGATAAGATTGTCGTCTTCGCTTCGAAGTCGAAAATCGCGATGGGCAACCTCAAGGACGCTCTCGGTATTGCGTCAAGTGCAGCCCGAATTGCAGTGATCCCGGGACTTTAAATCGAGGCCGGTCTGAATTTCGGAATACAGACAAACCTAGGATTACCTCGCGCCATGCTCGATCGTAACAGACAGCATCAAATTGCAGGACCAGGACACGGCCAGGCCCTGTCGGCAGACCTCTACTATGACGGTGCGCAAAACTATAGCCCCTATGGCCGCGACTACTCCGAACAGGACGAAGGCTTCAGTCCGCTAAAGCTGCTCTTTTATGCTGTCCAGTACCGCTGGCTAATCGCCATGATGGCGGCAGCTGGACTTGTCGCAGGCGTTATTGTTACCATGATGCAGACGCCAAAATATCAGGCCACAACGGAATTGGAGGTACTGGTTCCTTCGGCCAAGGTCTTCCAGGACATCGAGGTGGTCTCTGAAAACAGCGACTTGCGGGCGTTTCAAACGGCCCGGGAAAAGCTGAAAAGCCGCGCATTGGCCCAGCGTGTGGTGTTTCAACTGGGTCTGAGTGAAAAGCCCGACTTCCTGTTTCCCACCGCGGACTTTTCCCTCGGCAATATTTTCTACCGCGCGTTTGGTATTTCCAAATCGCCCTCCATTGAGGAGAAAACTCCGGAGCAACGCGAAGCAATTGCGATTGGGCGCATTCTAAGAGATCTCACCGTCAACGTCGTTCCCAACACGAGCCTGCTATCGATCACGTTTGTCGATCAGAAGCCGAAATATGCAAGTGATGTTGCCAATCAGGTGGCGCAAAGCTTTATTGACCAGCGCCTCGACCAGACCAGCGAAACATCCGACCTGGCCCGACAGTTCATCCAGGAACAGGTTCTGCAGGTGAAGCAGAAGCTGCAGAAATCCGAAGAGGATCTGGTCGCTTATGCGAAGGATGCGGGCATCACGATAACCGGCGACGATAAATCGCTGATAGGCTCGAATATCGAGGCGCTGAACACCGCTCTAGCGACCGCGATCCAGGACCGTCTCGATGCAGGGCGGGTTGTGGACCAGATCGACAAAGGCCGCGGATCAAGCCTCAGCCCTGTCTTGGAAAGCAAAGGTCTGCAAGCACTCAGCGACAAACTGGCGGATCTAACCAGTCAATATCAGCAGAAACTGGGGATCTTAAAGCCTGGTTTTCCGGAAATGCAGCAGCTCCAGTCGCAGATCAAGGAGTTGCAGCGACTCTATGATAACGGCGTCCTGGCCATAACGGATTCGCTGCGCCTGAAATATCAGGAGGCACAGAACAAGGAGGCCGATCTGAAGGCCAAACTTGCCGAAATGGAAAAGCAGCAGGTTGTCTTCAATGATAAGAACATCAAATATACGATCCTTAAGCGCGAAGTAGATTCAAACCGGTCGCAATACGACAGCCTCATCACCAAGCTGAACGAGGTTGGTGTCAGCTCCGAACTCAAGACGCAAACCGCCGCAATCGTGGACTTTGCGACCCAGCCGAATAGCCCATATTCGCCGCGTCTGAGCATAAACGTCGCGATAGCGCTGGCTCTTTTCCTGGCGCTGAGCGCGTCGGTTATCTACGTCATCGAGCTGTTGAACAACACCTTTACAAATCCTGAACAGGTCGAAAAAGAGCTGGGACTGGCAATGCTCGGCATCTTGCCGCTTGTCGATGACCGGGAACTCGTGGCCGCTATCGCCGATCAGAAGTCCGGGCTGTCAGAGGCCTATCGCTCGCTTCGTACATCGTTGCAATTCTCCGGCGCGGAAGGCGCGCCACGATCGTTGGTTGTCACGAGTTCGGAGCCCTCGGAAGGCAAGTCAACCACTTCATTCAAGCTCGGACAGGATTTTGCCGCGCTCGGCGCAAGGGTTCTCATTGTCGACGGCGATCTCCGCAAACCGAATCTTCACCGCCTGTTTGGTCTGGACAATACAATCGGCCTGAGCAATCTGCTGACGAACACTGTCCGCAAAGAGGATCTGGCGAGCATTTTCAGGGCGACGAAATATCCAAATGTCACCGTTTTGACTTCTGGAACGATTCCTCCAAATCCCGCGGATCTGCTCTCTTCGCCGAAGATGGCTCTGATCATTACCAATCTCGGGAAGCGGTTCGATGTTGTAATCATCGACGCGCCGCCGATCGTCGGCCTCTCGGACGCGCCAATCCTCAGTCGGCTTGCCGAGGGTACATTGATGGTCATCTCCACCAATCAGGTGACACGCAAGTCGGCGAAGGCGGCATTGAAGCGCATGCGAGCCGCCGGTGCCAACGTTGTTGGAGCCGCGATGTCAAAATTCGCGGTGAACAAGTTCGACTATAACTACGCCTACAAGTACATGAATTACCAATATTATAGCTATGGCGCGGATACAGCGAAGATTGAGGGCAAAGTGGATGATGGAGCAGACCAGCCCGCTTATGCAAAATCTCCGGCGTTCAAGCGTTTGGTTCGTCGCCTCCGTTCTAGTATTGGCGGCTTCGTCGATCGGGCTAAGTCGGTTTCTTGAAACGGACACACCAGCCGTTTCTCTTGCACTGGATCCGCTGAACGTCGATGCGCTGATAGGCGAGATCACCAGCGATCTGAACGACTCGAATGACGCTCCGGATCTAGAGGCCCTACTTACCAGGGCCGAGGATGCGCTTCGTTTCAACCTGGCCGACGCACGTCTCTACAGCCTGATCGGCGAGATCAAATACCGGCAAGGCGAGAAAGACGAAGCCAATAAGCTTTTCGATCAGGCGCTGGGATTATCCAAGACAGAGATCCATGCACTCCAGAGGTCAATTGGCCACGCGACCGAGACAGGTGATTTGTCAAAGGCCGTCGGCGAGATCGACATATTGCTCCGGCGGTGGCCAGACCAATTTCCGACGATCTCGGATGGCCTACCGACAATCCTCTCGAATCCTAGCGGGTACCAAGCTGTGCTGACGGCCATCAGAGCGCAGGCGCCTTGGAGGGCCAGTCTGATCTATGCTCTCAGCAAAACTCCCGAGGGGCTTGATTTCGCGAATCGGCTGCTGCTCGATCTGACCGGATCAAGCGCACCTCCGAATTCGGGCGAACTGACCGCTGTCATCAACGGCTATTTTCGTCAGAAGGAATATGGACCGGCATATCGCCTGTTTCTTTTCAGCTTGTCCGATCAAGAACGGAAGTTGGGCGGATACATTTTCAACGGAACGTTCGAGCCGGTTTCAGGCGGTAAACCCTTCGATTGGCAGATCCGCGATCAATCGGGCCTGGAAATTACCTTTGTTACATCCCAGAATGCGGTGGAGGGCGAAACTGGCGCGACGGTTCGGTTCTTGAACACACCCATCAAGAACACAGCCCTTCAGCAGTATGTTGCGCTGCCGCCAGGCTCCTACAAGATTTCGCTCATCGCCTCTGCCCGCAACCTGAAGCTTCCAAAGGAGTTGTTCTGGTCAATCAGATGCCTGGGGCCGGCCGGTGAGATCGCACGGTTCAACATTCCGGAGGGGACATTCAACCGACAAAGTCTGAGTCAGGATTTCTCGGTTGGGCCGACTGACTGCCCCATGCAAGTGTTGACGCTGAAGACCGCCGCCATTGCCGAGAGCTGGCGATTTCGGTATGTCGGCACCTTGATAATGCACAAATTGAGCATTGAGAGACTTCCATCTTGAACAGCCGGCCGTCGGAATGGGATAAATATCTGCTCGGCACGGTCTTGTTCGTATCGCTGCTGATCGGCGGCGGTACTGCGAGCGGCCTTTACACAGACACTCTGATCGAGGTTGCGGCAATAGTTTCGGCCGCGGCCGTCTTTTCGCAAACCCCCGGCCAGAGAATCCCCCGGCCTGTTCTGTGGCTGCTGGTCTTCGCCGTGGCGTTGACCGTTTTGCAAATCGTCCCATTGCCGGTGGCCATATTCAACAGCTTGCGGCCGGAGCTGTTGCTCGGAGATCCCTGGGTTGGAGAAAGCCGATTTCGCTTCATCAGCGTAGGGGTCGGCCGGACGGTCGAATGCCTGCTTTATCTATTGGCCGCTGCAGCGTTTTTTTTGGCCGTATTGCGTTTGCGTGCCGAGCAGATCAGCGCGCTCCTTCCGTTTTTCTTCATGGGTGTTATTTGCAACGGTTTGGCGGGAGCGATTCAATATTCGCTCTCCGACGACGTCGCTATTGTCGGGCTGTTGCCTTTTACGATCAATGCCGGGCTTTTTGCCAACGTAAATCATTTTTCGGCTTTGCTTTTTGTGTGTATTCCGTTTGTCGTCTATTATGGCTTGTTCCGCGGACATCTCTTGTCCGGATCCTTAGGCTTGATCGCGCTTTTGCTGCTTCTTTTGGCCGCCGGTTCTCGCGCCGGTGTTCTGATCGGGTTGGCGATCACCGTATTGTCTGTGGTTTTTCTCTCAGCCCGCTCGAGGGTGAGCGGGTTCAGCGTTCTCCTGATTTTTATCGCACTTTCGATCTATACGATAAGCGCCTGGGCCAAGCTGGATGCACAGGCGCTTGATCCGGCGTTCGGGAGAGGAGAATTTGCGCGAACCACGATCGAGGGCATCAAAGATAATTGGGCAACAGGTATTGGATTCGGCAATTTCCAGAAGGCCTACCAGATATACGAAAGAGCAGGCATGATTTTCAAGCAGTATGTGAATCATGCCCATAATGAATACCTTGAAATAGCCTTCGAAGGGGGAATTCCTGCTACCCTACTTATGATAGGCTATTTATTACTGCTTTTCGCTGCATTGGCTAGGGTTCGCCGTGACCCACTTCAGAAGGCGGCATTTCTCTCAGTATCTTTTCTTCTCATTCATTCGCTGGTCGACTATCCGCTGCGAACCGAGGCGCTGGCGATGACCTTTGCCTATATGAACGCCATCATCTTCCATAAAGGGTTTGCGGAACGCTTGACCCGCAAGAGTGAGGTGATCGAGATCGACCACAATGGCGACAAGCTGTTTGTTCCCATCGGAACTTCGTCTTAGCGATCCGGTCGCCACGACTGGACATCGCCTGAATGAGGTGGGACCAGTTACCGCTTGCCGGCCCGCAGGTGCCGCGGTGAACGCCCTAAAACCGCCAGCTCTGGTTCTCCCAAGCCCAGGCAATACTTTCCTGCCCCTCCCAAGCACAACTGGTCGCTGAGCAGAAATTTCCCGATTTTGCCGGCTGTATGGAAAATTCATTCCCGAACTATTCGGCCGCAGGCCTGTCTTGCGTTGTTCTGGGCAGGAACGATCTGCTAGAACGCCCGCACGAGAATAGATAGTCCAGAAGTGCAGCTTGAACCGGGCGGCTGAAGGTCGCCTCCGATGCAGGCCCTTCCGTGGATCGGTACGAAAGAACGCTCGCAGTCCATGAACATCGCACTTACGCACCTTCAGCGGCTTGAGGCCGAATCCATCCATATTTTTCGCGAGGTGGCCGCGGCCTTTGCAAAGCCGGTCATGCTCTATTCGGTCGGCAAGGACTCGTCCGTGCTCATGCACCTGGCGATGAAGGCATTCTATCCGGCCAAGCCGCCCTTTCCCTTTCTCCATGTCGACACGACCTGGAAATTCCGCGAGATGATCGCCTTTCGCGACCAGATGCAGCAAAAGCTCGGTTTCGACCTCCTGGTCCATGTCAATGAGGACGGCGTGCGTGACAACATCAATCCGTTCGAGCATGGCTCCAACACCCATACGCATGTGATGAAGACGGTTGCGCTGCGGCAGGCGCTCGACAAATACGGGTTTGACGCAGCCTTCGGCGGCGCCCGTCGCGACGAGGAGAAGTCGCGCGCCAAGGAGCGCATCTTCTCGTTCCGCAACGCCCAGCACGTCTGGGATCCGAAGAACCAGCGGCCGGAGATGTGGAAGATTTTCAACACGCGCATCGCTGCCGGCGAGTCGATCCGGGTGTTTCCGCTGTCGAACTGGACCGAGCTCGACATCTGGCAATACATTCTCCAGGAAGACATCCCGATCGTGCCGCTCTATCTGGCCAAGGAGCGGCCGGTCGTCGAGCGCGATGGCATGCTTATCCTGAGGGATGATGAGCGCATGCGACTGCGGCCCGGCGAGACGGTGGAGAACCGGATGGTGCGGTTCCGCACGCTCGGCTGCTATCCTCTGACGGGCGCGATCGACTCGGAAGCCGACACTCTGGAGGCGATAGTCGGCGAAATGCTCACGGCGCGCACTTCCGAGCGGCAAGGTCGCCTGATCGACCGCGACGAAGCCGGCTCGATGGAAAAGAAGAAGCGCGAGGGGTATTTCTGAGCATGCGCCATATCATGGCCAAGAGCCTCGCCCCGACCGACGGTGTCCGCGATTATCTGGCGGCGCAGGAACGAAAGTCGCTGCTGCGCTTTCTGACCTGCGGCTCGGTCGACGACGGCAAGTCGACGCTGATCGGGCGCCTGCTTTCCGATACCAAGCAGATTTTCGAGGACCAGCTGGCCACCCTCGAGCGCGATTCGCGCAAGCACGGCACCACCGGCGACGACGTCGACTTCGCGCTGCTGGTCGACGGCCTCGAGGCCGAGCGCGAGCAAGGCATCACCATCGACGTCGCCTATCGCTTCTTCGCCACGCCAAAGCGGAAGTTCATCGTCGCCGACACGCCCGGGCACGAACAATACACGCGCAATATGGCGACGGGTGCATCGACGGCGGATCTCGCCATCGTACTGATCGATGCCCGCCAGGGCGTGCTGCGTCAGACCAGGCGGCATTCGATCATTGCCTCGCTGCTTGGCATCCGCCACATTGTGCTCGCCGTCAACAAGATCGATCTTGTCGGCTTCGACGAGGCGGTTTTTGAACGGATCGTCGCGGATTACGCACAGTTCTCACGTGAGCTCGGCTTCCAGACGATCGTGCCCATCCCTATGTCGGCCCGCTATGGCGACAACGTTACCGGCCGTTCCGACAGGACCGACTGGTATTCCGGCCCGACGCTGATTGAACATCTCGAAACCGTCTCGGTTGACGAGGCCGCGGTCGAATTGCCGTTCCGGTTTCCAGTCCAATATGTGAACCGCCCCAATCTCGATTTTCGCGGTTTCGCCGGCACGATCGCCTCCGGGTCGGTTGCGCCGGGCGACGAGGTAGTCGTCGCCAAATCGGGCAAATCCTCCCGTGTCAGGCGTATCGTCTCGCATGGCGGCGATCTTCAGCAGGCTATTGCCGGCCAGGCCATCACCCTTGTCCTCGACGACGAGGTCGAGGTCTCGCGCGGCAATATGCTGGTATCGCCGGCAGCGCGGCCGCAGGTCGCCGACCAGTTCGCCGCCAACATCGTCTGGTTCGACGAACATGCGCTGCTGCCCGGCCGCTCCTACATCCTGCGCACCGAAACCGACCAGACCAGCGCCACCGTCACCGACCTGAAATACCGCGTCAACGTCAACGACTTTGCCCATGAGGCGGCCAAGTCGCTTGAAATGAACGAAGTCGGCATCTGCAACATCTCGACACGGTCGCCGATCGCCTTCGATCCGTTTGCCGAAAACCGCACCACCGGCGCCTTCATCCTGATCGACCGCATCACCAACGCCACGGTCGGCGCCGGCATGATCCTGCATTCGCTGCGTCGCGCCGAAAACATCCACTGGCAGTCGCTCGATGTCGGCAAGCGCGCCCGCGCCGATATGAAGAACCAGCGGCCGGCCGTGTTCTGGTTCACCGGGCTTTCGGGCTCGGGCAAGTCGACCATCGCCAATCTGTTCGAAAAGAAGCTGTTCGCCACTGGGCGCCATACGTACATTCTGGATGGCGACAACGTCCGTCACGGCCTCAATCGCGATCTCGGTTTCACCGACGCCGATCGTGTCGAAAACATTCGCCGCGTCGCCGAAGTGGCGCGCCTGATGGCCGACGCCGGGCTGATCGTCATCGTATCGTTCATTTCGCCGTTCAGCGCCGAGCGGCGCATGGCACGCGAATTGATGGCCGACGGCGAATTCGTCGAGGTGTTTGTCGACACACCGTTCGAGGAATGCGCCAGGCGCGATCCGAAGGGCCTTTATGCGCGGGCGTTGAATGGCGAGATCAAGAATTTCACCGGCGTCGATTCACCGTATGAGGTGCCAGAAAAACCCGAAATTCATCTCAAGACACTCGGCAAATCGGCCGAGGAGATGGTGGACGCCCTGGAACACTGGCTGAGCGAGCGGGACATTGCCGAAGACCAATATGACAGCGGCGGCGGTATCTGACGACGAAGCGATGCTCGCCGTCTTCGAGCACCTTGCCTTGGCGGCGGGGCGCGAGGTGATGCGCGTCTTTCGTGCCGGCTGTGCGGTCGACAGCAAGTTGGATAGTTCGCCGGTGACGGAGGCTGACCGCGAGAGCGAGAAGATTATTCTTGCCGGGCTGCGCGCCGCATTTCCCGAGATTCCGTGCGTGGCCGAGGAAGAAGCTTCGGCCGGCATCATGGCACCGGATCTCGGCGACGCCTTCTTCCTGATCGATCCTCTCGACGGCACCAAGGAGTTCGTCAACCGGCGGACCGATTTCACTGTCAACATCGCGCTGGTTCGCCATGGCGTGCCGGAGATCGGCGTTGTCTTCGCGCCTTGCACCGGCCGCTTCTTTTCCGGCCGGCCGGGCAAAGCGGAAGCGATCGCGATCAATGACGACTACGAGATCGTCGATCGCCAGCCGATTTCGGCAAGGGCCGGTATGGTGCCGCTGACCGTCGTTGCCAGCCGCTCCCACAACACGCCGGAAACCGACGCCTATATCCGCGCGCTTGGCGCCGCCGAGATCGTCTCGGTCGGCTCGTCGCTGAAATTCTGCCTTGTCGCCGGCGCCGAGGCGGACGTCTATCCGCGCTTCGGCCGCACCATGGAGTGGGATACGGCCGCGGGTGACGCGGTGCTACGCGCCGCCGGCGGCATGACGCGCACGCTGGATGGTGAGCCGCTCGCCTACGGCAAGCGCAACCAGAGTGACGACGAGGATTTCGCCAACCCGCATTTTATCGCAAGCGGCAAGGCTGCTGGATTTGGCTAGACGGTGATTGCGCAACCAAAGGACCGCGTCAGCAAAAAAATGACTGGGAGTGCGGACACGGGCGCCAAGCAGCGAATTGAACCAGCGGTTTCCGTTGCCTCCTTTCCTCCCACATACGATCGCGCGCGAATTAAAGCTTAAAGCTGTTCCCGGCCGTAGCCGCAAAGGAATCGTATTGCCGGGGCCACCACTATTCTGCGGACCAGTGGCCGGAGCTAGGATGGCGCGCCTCGCGCGAAGGCCGCGAGCGGCTGCTCGCCGCCTTCGAGGTGGTCAACGGCCATTTTCAGGGGCTGTTTTCGCATCTGTTCGGCGGCGGCACCGCCGAGCTGCAACTGATCGAGTCCGACGATCCGCTCGAAGCGAGGCTCGAGATCCTGGCGCGCCCGCCCGGCAAGAAGCCGCAGACGATGACGCTGCTGTCCGGCGGCGAGCAGGCATTGACGGCGATGTCGCTGATCTTCGCCGTGTTCCTGACCAACCCGGCGCCGATCTGCGTGCTCGACGAAGTCGACGCGCCGCTCGACGACCACAATGTCGAGCGTTTCTGCAATCTGATGGACGAAATGGCCGCAACCACCGAAACGCGCTTCGTCATCATCACACACAACCCGATCACCATGGCGCGCATGGACCGGCTGTTTGGGGTGA